>JAFMDL010000010.1 GCA_017857255.1 Puniceicoccaceae bacterium
TTGTTAATAAAATTGAGCTGGTCCCTTCTGCTGATGGATCCTTGGATTGGTTGTGCACCACTAAAATTCCGTTGTTTGATGCGCAGGGTGACGTGGTTGGCCTTGCGGGCGTCGCTCGAATGATACGTGATCACGACGCAGTCTATGCGGAACATCCAGAGATGCACCGCATTGTGAACCATGTTCGTCAGCACTACCGTGAAAAACTTTCGATTGCGGATTTAGCAGCAGTCGGTGGCATTTCAGTCAGTTCGCAGGAACGTTTATTTAAAAAGACTTTTGGGCTCACGCCTTTGATGTATCTACGGCGCACTCGCTTGAATGCTGCGTGTCAGTTGCTACGAAGCACTGCGGTCGGCTTGTCCGACATTGCGTTGCAGTGTGGCTTCAATGATCAAACAAGTATGACGCGTGCGTTTCGACTGGAACTAAAAATTACTCCGTTAAAATATCGCCGTAGCTTTAGCGATGCGACCTCTACGCGTGGCCAAGGACCAACCTTGGTGTTGCGCTCTCAGCTCTAACTCAAACTAACCAATATCATGCACCAAGAGATTTCACTTAAAGATAAACAATTGCTTTTCTGGGGTAGTTTCCTCGCTTTGCTTGCCGCTGGCGTTGGCTTTGCCTTTCGCGTTATGGTTCTCGGAGATTGGCAGTCCGAGTTCAATTTGACTGGTGCCGAAGTCGGGCGCATTTTCGGTGCATCGCTATGGCCGATTGCTGTCACAATGATTTTTTTTAGTCTTATCGTAGATAAGGTAGGATATAAACCGTCAATCTATTCTGCCTTCATTTTGCAAGCATCTGGCGGTGTGCTGACGTTTTTGGCGGACTCTCCAGAAACGCTCTATTGGGCATCAATTTGTGCTGGCTTAGGACATGGTATCGTCGAGGCAGTGATTAATCCAGTATGTGCGAGTATCTATTATAAAGAGAAAACTAAAATGCTGAATATTTTACACGCATCATGGCCTGCTGGCTTGGTGGTGGGTGGTATTTTGATGCTTACGCCTAACTTGAGTGAACTGAGCTGGAATGTGAAGGCACTCTGGATTCTGATCCCGGTGCTCTGTTACGGGGTGATGTTCATTCAGCCGAAGTTTCCTGTTGATGAGCGTGTGGTTAACAAGGTTCCTTATCCGGATATGTTGAAGGAAGTTGGCTTCCTCGGTGCCTTCCTGGCTGCGTTCCTGTTGTTCTATGAACTCTATCGCGTCTTTGTCGGTGACTTCGAAAATCTGATTTGGCTCAGCTTGGGTGTCGGTGCCCTCGTCGGTGCAGGTTTTGGCGTGTTCACCAAGTCCCTAGGCAAACTGCTGTATTTTCTACTATGCTTGTTAATGATTCCGCTTGCGACTACTGAGCTTGGCACCGATGCATGGATCAAGGAGTTGATGACGCCGAGTATGGGTGAGCTTGCAGGTTGGGCGATTGTGGCCTCTGCCTTTATCATGATGATTTTGCGCTTTCAGGCTGGTGTTCTTACCAGTCGTTTTTCGCCGCCGACCATTCTGGTGATCAGTAGTTTCTTTTCCTTCTGTGGATTGATGGCTCTATCTGTCTCTTCCGGTGCAATAGTCTGGGGGGCATTTATTCTCTATGCTGTCGGGCAGACATTCTATTGGCCGACAATGCTTGGTTTTGTCGCAGAACGCTTCCCTAAGGGCGGTGCGCTGACGCTGAATTCGGTGACTGCAATTGGTCTGCTTTCGGTGGGTATCATTGGCACTCCGATCATGGGTGCCTTTAGCGATAACCATACGGTGAATAACGTAAAGTCGTTGTCGGAGGAGATACATGCTGCGGCCAAAACCGATGCCTCGTTTTTTGGGGCATCTTATGAATCCATTGATCGTGTAAAGGCTACAAAACTTGCGGCAGAACAGGGCATGAGCGAGGAGATTCAGGGCGCGGTTAATGACGCCTCCCGTCAGTCACTGCGAACCACGGCCATCTGCTTTCCATTGGTCATGTTGATCGCGTTTGGCCTGATCGCTCTCTATTATCGCAGCAAAGGTGGTTACCAGCCGATTGAGCTACACCACCCATAAATACTTTTTTAATCTAAGTACTAAATTTTTATCGAATAGGTTACTATGTCTTCTCCAAAAACTCTCAATATCGGCCTGATTGGTGGCGGTGGGGGTGCGTTTTTTGCCCACCCTCATCAGAAAGCAATTCACTTTGACGGCACCCGCCGAGTCGTAGCTGCTGCGCTGCGTAGCAATCCTGAGGCTGCGATCGAAGACGCATCGAACTGGACGTATCCAATTATAGGATACGCAAGCTACGACGAAATGATTGACGCGCAGAAAGAGATCCCCGAGACGGAGCGACTGGACTATGTGGTCGTGGTGACACCGAACCATGCCCATTTCGCGCCTTCTTTGAAAGCCATTGAAGCAGGAATTCCGGTATTTTGCGAAAAGCCGTTGACGTTGAACTTGGCCGAAGCAGAACAGCTCGTTACAGCGGTTGCTAAGGCGAAGGTGCCATTTGCGGTGGCACATACCTACCTCGGTCACTGGAGCTCACGCTTGGCGCGGCACATCGTTCAAAGTGGCTTAATAGGCGACGTGCGCTGGGTGGATTCAGCTTATATTCAAGGCTGGCTCGCAGGCAAAACTGAGGAGGCTGGCGTGCAGCAAGCCGAATGGCGCGTCGACCCAAAGAAGACCGGTGCTTCCAATTGCGGTGGTGATATCGGTACACATGCGCTCATGCAGCTTCGTTACGTGACTGGCTTGGAAATCTCCAAGCTATCGGCGCGTCTCGAATCGCTGGTAGCTGGTCGCGTGCTGGACGATCATTTTACCACTTATTGCGAACTCTCAAATGGTGCTAAAGCATTGGTACGAGCATCGCAAATCGCGATTGGCCACAAAAACGACCTAAGTATTGAGGTGAACGGTAGCCTGGGCACTTTGATTTGGAGGCAGGAAGAGCCCGAAGCGGTACGCATCCTGTTGCCGGGGCAACCAGATCGAGTGTATTGGCGAGGAGACGTGGTCGGGAATGATGGATTCTTAAATGAGTTGCCCGAAGCTTTGCTCGCAGAGCCAACATTACCTTCGGGTCATGGTGAAGCATTTCATGATGCGTTGGGTCGATTACATCGTGATTTTGAAACGGATGTGCGGGCTTATAATGCTGGGCAGACATTTGACTGTGATGGCTCTAAATATGCAAATGTCGAGGATGGGCGTATCGGCCTTGCCTTCATTGATGCTGCAGTCCGCTCGAGTGCTGCAGACGGCGCATGGACTGAACTCGCTGGCGAATAATTCCCATGATACACGGCATCATAGTCTTATTAGTGTCACTGATTGCTTTATCCGCGTATGCAGATGAGGCGAGGTACTCGACTATAGATGAAGCGATTGCGCGTGGCGCTTTGGCGGATGTGCAGTTACAAATAAAAATCTATCCTGAGCGTCTAGATCAGAGCAAGAACCCGAATCTTTCGCCCTTAAATCAAGCGATCCTACGAAAACAGGTTGCGATTGCGTTGTTATTGATCGAGTCAGGAGCGGATGTAGATGCACCTGATGGCAGTCGGCGCACGCCCTTGCACCTCACTGTAGATCGGAATCTGCCGACAGTCGCGACCGCTTTACTCAAAGCAAATGCCAAGCCGAATGAATTAGATAAAGCGGGTTGGACGCCCCTGCATAACGCGGCGGCTAAAGACAGCGTTGCAGTTGCAGCTGTCTTACTTCAATTCAGTGCGGATCCTATGGCACTGAGTGAACGCGGCGGCACAGCGCTGCATGAAGCAGCTGCCAGTGGCAGCGCTGAAATGGTGCAACTATTGCTCGATTCAGGTATCGATCCATCTGTGAAAGCCACTAACGGTGATACCGCGTTATCCATCGCAACCGCCAATAAGAATAAGGCTGCGATCCCATTGCTTTAAGCAACCAACTCACAACTTCCAACGCTCAACCAACAACACTCCGAACATGTCACGACCTGTTACACTCTTCACCGGCCAATGGGCCGATCTCTCACTCACCGAGTTGGCACCCAAAGTAAAGAAAATGGGCTTCGACGGTGTCGAACTCGCCTGCTGGGGCGATCATTTCGATGTGCAGGCGGCGCTGAATGAACCAGACTATATCGCTAAGAAGTGGGCACTACTTGAGGCGAATGACCTAACTTGCTACGCGATTTCAAATCACCTCGTCGGCCAAGCAGTGTGCGACTTAATTGACGAGCGCCATGCGGCGATTCTTTCGCCCGAAATTTATGGCGATGGTGACCCTGAGGGTGTTCGCCAACGCGCGGCCAAAGAGATGCAAGACACTGCGCGTGCTGCCCGCAAGTTCTTCGATGCCAAACCAGGGGGCGCACCCGAGCGTGTGGTGGTGAATGGCTTTACCGGTTCGTCAATCTGGCACCTGCTGTACTCTTTCCCGCCAATCGTGCCCGGTCAAATCGAGGCCGGTTTCCAGGACTTCGCCGATCGTTGGACGCCGATTCTCGATGTGTTCGAAGCAGAGGATGTGTATTTCGCGCTGGAAGTGCATCCGACGGAAATCGCCTTTGATATTGCCAGTGCGGCGACTGCGCTGGAAGCGATTAAACATCACCCACGTTTCGGATTTAACTACGATCCGAGTCACCTCGGTTATCAGGGCGTGGACTACGTGAAATTCATCCGCGATTTCGGTGCTTACATCTTCCATGCGCATGTTAAGGACGTATGGTGGGGCCACGGTAACGGTGATGTTGGCGTCTTTGGTGGTCACACTGATTTTGGTGATTCGCGGCGCTATTGGGACTTCCGTTCTCCGGGTCGTGGTGATGTGAACTTTGAAGAAGTGATCGTCGCTCTGAATGATGTGGACTACCAAGGACCACTCTCGATCGAGTGGGAGGACTCACGCATGGATCGTTTTCATGGAGGCGCTGAGGCGTGCAAGTTTACCCGCGGCTTGGATTTCGCTCCAAGTAATGTGGCCTTCGATGCTGCTTTCGATAAAGAGAAAAAATAGAAAGAGTGCGTTATAAATATGAGCACATTAGCATTTATCCAAAACTTGAATACTCCCGTTTACCTTTCGCCTCTTTTATTAGCTTGCTCGCTGAGCGCAGCGTCCAGTTGGGTGCCGACCTTTAATGACAAGCCTGTGTCATCGAAAGACGTGGAGGCCATCGTCGCCGCGCTACCGACAGAGGCGATCGTGGCACCTCAACAAGCACGTCGAGTGCTGGTCTACAGTGCGACAGCAGGCTTCCGTCATGGCTCGATCCCAACTGGTAAGTTGGCATTAGAGCAGATGGGCGTGTCGTCTAGTGCGTATACTGCCATCGTCAGTGATGATCCAGCTAACTTCGAATCAGAAGCACTGAAGGACTTCGATGCGGTGATCTTACTCAGTCCGACACAGGATTTCTTCATGCCTAATAAGAAGCAGCGCAAGGAATTCTCAGATGAAGACTGGGCATGGTTACAGGCGCGTCACAATCGCTTGGTGGATAATTTGCTCGCATATGTGAAGCAGGGCGGGGGACTGGTTGGCATTCATGCCGCGACTGATTCCTGTTATGGTCATAAGGCCTATGGCGAAGCGATAGGCGGCTATTTTGCAGGGCATCCTTGGAATGCGAATATGAACGTGACCATCGTGGTTGAAGACGGTGAGCATGCGATTATAAAGCCAGTGTTTGAGGGGATGAAGGACTTCCGCATTATGGATGAAATTTATCAGTTCAAACCTGAGCCTTATTCCAGAGAGCAGCTCCGGGTGTTGTTACACTTAGATCCAGAGCGCAGTGATAAGCCAAAGAGCGCGCCTGCCCGTGCAGATGGTGATTATGCAGTTTGTTGGGTGCATTCTGTCGGGAAAGGTCGTGTTTTTTACAGTAGCCTCGGTCATAACCAAGAGATTTATTCAAACCCGCTTATGTTGAAGCACTATCTCGCAGGCATCCAATTTGCGACTGGGGATCTGAAGGCAGACACGACGCCGAGTGCTAAGCTTGAGATGCCGAATGTTGCTCCGTGCAGTGGTCAGAGCGAATGGCAGTCCCTGTTTGATGGCAGCAAGGCCTTGAACGGGTGGACGCAAAGCGATGGCCAGGCGCACTATGAGGTTCGTGGCGGTGTGATTGTGGGCACCTCGAAGTTGGCTACGCCCAATTCATTTTTGTGCACAGATCAGACCTTTGGAGATTTCGAACTGGAGTTCGAGGTTAAGTGCGGAAAAATCAATTCTGGAGTTCAGATTCGTTCTAGTGCTCAGAAGCCAGATGGCAGCGAGCGTGTGAATGGCCCTCAGGTGGAAATTGAGCATAGCCCCGGTCAGGCGGGCTATATTTATGGTGAAGCTTATAGTCGCAGCTGGCGCTCACCTGAACCGAAGTCGAAAGACCGTAAGGTCAATGCGCACAGTATTTTCAATAACGACGAATGGAATCATTACCGTGTCTTGGCAGAAGGAGCCCGAATACAGACTTGGATCAACGGTCAACTGATCGCTGATTTGAATGACCCTGAAAGCTATGAACTCTTTCCCCGTGGCATGATCGGCTTGCAAGTGCATTCGCATAAGGTCGCCGATGTCGAAATCGAATGGCGCAATATTCGCATCCGTGAAATAAATTAGCCAATGCTTCCCAAATATAATTACATGTAATGAAACGTAGAAATTTCCTTAAAACTGCAGCTGCTGCAAGTACCGGGGCCTTTGTTTTACCCCGATTTTCGATTGGTCAGCCCGGACCGTCTGCTAATAGCAAATTGAATATCGCACACATCGGTGCAGGCGGCATTGCGGGGATGGCCTATGACGGCTGCAAAGAAGAGAATGTTGTGGCACTGTGTGATATTGATAGCCGCCAATTCCCCAACGGCATCGAAAATGAATGGGCGGTTAAAGTGCCGAAGTTTGCCGACTACCGCGAGATGCTCGATAAACTGGGCAAAGAGATCGATGGGGTCTGTATCAACACCCCCGACCACACGCACTTTAATGCCACGCTGGCTTGTATGGAGCGCGGCATCCACGTCTGTACGCAAAAACCGTTGACGCATAATGTTTGGCAGGCACGCACACTGCGCAAAGCCAAAGCCAACTACAAAGTCATCACCAACATGGCCAATCAAGGTCATACGTATGATGGGATTCGTAAGATGCGTGAGATGTATGAAGCCGATTGTTTTGGGCAGGTGCACGAGGTGCATCTCGGATTTCCCGGACCGAATTGGAGCTCTATGTATTTTAAAAAGCCCGCATCGATGCCTTTGAGTGCAGGGCCGATTCCAGCAGAAGTTGATTGGGATCTATGGCTCGGGCCAGCAGCAGAGCATGCGTATAACAGTTATTTGCATCCGCTCACTTGGCGGGGTTTTAACGATTTTGGTACTGGTCAATTTGGCGATTGGTTTTGCCATATTGGGGATGGTCCGGTCTGGGTACTCGATTTATATGAACCGACTGTGATTGAGTGTGTGGAGCGCGGGCCTGCAATGGAGGGGATGATCCCGGATTACAGCGTGGTGCGTTTCGACTTCCCAGCGCGTGGTAACAAGGCAGCCTGCTCGATGACTTGGTATGACGGTGCGGAGAACGGCGGCACGCCGATCCAATCTCCAGATGACTGGGGATGGGGCAAGGTGCCGGGGGCAGGCTCTTTCTGGTATGCGGATAAAGGTAATGCATTTTTAGATCTGCGTTCAAACAATCCTCGCTATACTGTGAAAGAGCAAATGGTCGCCTTTAAGCAGGGTGGTGGTGTGACGCAGAAATATGCGCGCGTGCAAGGCGGGCCGCATCGCGAGTGGATCCGGGCGATCAAGGGCGAGGGCCCTGAGTGCGGCTCTAACTTCGACTACGCTGCTCCAATGACGGAAATTGCTTTGCTAGGGGTGCTTGCGCAGCGCTTTGGTGGTCGTATCGAGTGGGACTCCAAGAATATGCGGATCACCAATCGTCCGGAGTTGAATGCCTTTGTCAAAGAACCGGTTCGCGCGGGATGGGAAGCTGGTGAAGATCTTTGGGGCTAAAACAGGTAGCTGAACATTAACTCATGCGAGTCATCCATATTATGAAATTTCAATCTCTTGTTCTCTCGGCAACGGTGCTCAGTCTCGCGTCTGCATCCGTATTTGCAGGGAATGCATTTTATGGCGATGCGCCCGATGCGAATCACCCATGGGCGGTGCATGATCAGAATCGTCCGCAGCCTCCTCGCGTCGAGCCTGCCGCGACAGTTGGTGATGCGCCTTCCGATGCCGTGGTGCTGTTTGACGGCACCACCGAGTCGTTTCAACGTAACTGGCAGCACGTGCAGGCAAAGGATGAACGTAAGGCCGATTGGACTGCTCAAGAGGGTCATTTGCTTGGTGTCGGTGGCGCGGGTTACATCGAGACGCAGGCGCAGTTCAGTGATTGTCAGTTACACATCGAGTGGTCGCATGAGATGCAACTCCCCGGCACCGGGCAGGGGCGTGGCAATAGTGGTGTTTTCTTACCCGGTGGGATTGAGGTACAAGTCCTAGATAATTATAATAATCCGACGTATGCAGATGGCACTGCCGGGGCAGTCTATGGTGTTATGCCGCCTGCAGCCAACGCACTGCGTGCACCCGGACGATGGCAGAGCTATGATATTATTTATCGCCGCCCAATCGTGAAAGACGGCGTCGTGCTGGATGAGGGTTCGATGACGGTATTGGTCAATGGCGTCGTCGTGCAAGACAGCACGCCTTTGGATGGCGGCGGTGGTTGGAGGGAGCGTAAGGCCGTGACGACTGTTTATCCCGAGCAAGATCGCATACGCTTACAAGATCACGGTAATCCGGTGCGCTATCGAAATGTATGGGTGCGCTCGCTACGTCCACGCCCGGTCGATGGTGGCACCGATGGCCGTATCTCAGCTGAGGCAACAACAGCTAAGCGTGCCGAAATCGCTGCCGAAGTGCGTGCCAGCGCAGCCGATTTGCTGGGCTGTGACCGAATGATGCGTATTCTTGAGGCGTACATGTATGACAACGATCCAGCGGCATGGAGCGAGTGTGATGCTCTAGTCTCCGCATATGTTGCAGGCCTGCAGGTATTATCCTCTGATGAGTTAGAGAAGCAGCGTCATCCTGTGACTCAATTGCGTAATGCGCTGACATTTTTACAGCGTTTTTCGATGATCCCGAAGACGTATGCACCAGAACAGGAGCTGAAGGATCTTGCGGGTCAGCAGGGGTGGTTAAAAAAGTAAGGACTAATTGTGAGTGCTGGGCCCTTACAAAGTGAGTATTTGCACATACTAATCATACCGCTGACTCTTTTTGCTAGGCGAACGGCATTCTTTCCGATACACCTGCCGCTCAATTCTTGCTGTTCCGTCTTTGGAACAGCCGCGTGCTTTGGGAGCAATCCGACTTTTTGAGCAGGCATCTACTATCCAAGCTGCGGTCGAATCGACTCAGCTACCAAGAGTCGCTTGATCGGAAAATCGTCTAATAGATGACAGACAGCGCGGCTCACGACTCAAAGCACATCGTTATGTTATTTTCTGAATTGGGACTCCGTCCCGAACTCGTTGCAGCCGTTGAAGCCAAAGGCTACACGACTCCTTCTCCTATTCAGGCACGCGCCATCCCAGCTATTCTTGAAGGGCGCGATGTCCTCGGTGGCGCGCAAACGGGCACCGGTAAGACTGCAGCCTTTAGTTTGCCCGTCTTGCAGCGCCTCGCTTCTGGCGAATTCAAGGGGCAGAATAAGCGCGCTCGCGTGCTGGTTTTGACGCCTACACGTGAGCTCGCAGCCCAGGTGCACCAGAGTGTCGTCGATTACGGCGAGGGCTTAAATATGCGCTCCTTTGTCATCTTTGGTGGTGTCGGCTTCCAGCCGCAAATCAATGCGATTCGCCGTGGTTTGGACATCATTGTCGCGACACCGGGGCGTTTACTCGATTTATGTCAGCGTGGCGATTTACAGCTTTCGGGGATTGAAGTGCTCATCCTCGATGAAGCCGACCGCATGCTGGATATGGGCTTCATTAATGATATCAAAAAGATCCTTCAGTTGATGCCTGCTAAGCGTCAGAATCTGTTCTTCTCTGCGACTTATACCAAGGAAGTGAAGAAATTAGCAGATTCGATGCTAAACAACCCCGTCGAAGTCGAAGTCGCTGCGCGTAATGCCACAGCCGACCGAGTCGACCAAGAAGCGTATGTCGTGGGGCAAAAGGCGAAGCCAAAGTTCCTCGCGGAATTAATCCATCAGGGCGATTGGACGCAGGTGCTCGTTTTTACCCGCACCAAGCACGGTGCGAATCGACTCGCGACCGATTTAGATAAGCAAGGCATCGGCGCGATGGCCATTCATGGCAATAAGAGCCAGTCCGCTCGTGAGCGTGCGTTGGCGGCCTTCAAGGCGAACAAGATTCGCGTGCTCGTCGCGACCGATATCGCGGCACGCGGCATCGACATCGCCGATTTGCCGCATGTGGTGAATTACGAACTTCCAAACATTCCGGAAGATTATGTGCACCGCATCGGTCGCACTGGTCGAGCTGGTAAAGCCGGCAACGCGGTATCACTCGTCAGCGATGTTGAGGAAGGCTACCTCTGGGACATCGAGAAGACGATGAAGAAGCACATTCCACTTTTCAAAATCGATGACCGAGGCGAAAAGATTGCTATGCCACGTCCAGCGACACGTTCGAAACTATCGCGTCCTGCGCCAGGGCAACAATCGCGTGGCGGTGGCGGTGGCGGTGGCGGTCGCAGTCGTCAAGGCGGCAGTAAAGGCCGTCCGCAGGGTGGTGGTCGCGGCAAGCCGCAGGGCAAGCGTAGTGGCGGCGGTCGGCCACAAGGCGGGAGTCGCTCCGGCGGCGGCTCTAGACCAGCTTCATCGCAAGGCGGTGGCCCCAGCACAGGTCCACGTAAGCGTAATCGCTAGTGGTTTTTTAGTAGTGACGGAATTTCATTTATGGTCATTAGAACTGTTGTATACAGCATTTATCGTCTTGTTAGCCTATTCTAGTTCGCCGTCGCCATGGCGTTTTACCATTGGTTGATAGCGGCTGTAGATGATTGGCAAGGTAAAGGTCCGTTTCAAAGACCGTCTGAATCACGATATCTTGGTAATCTGTCAGATTTCCAATCCTTATGTAGGTGGCTTCACTGCCTGTGTGAGCAATCTCACCACGGGCTTTCACAAAATCGTCGATCTTATTGGCTCCTGCAGTCCAATTGGTGGAAAGATCGGGCAATCCGACAAACCTTTTGAATAAGTCATCCACCACAGAGCTTTTAGGAGTGTTAATTCTGTCTGTTTCTTCTTCGATTTTTTCGAGGTAAAAATCCTTCCATCCATCACCTGCGAGATCTAAACATCTCAGTTCGTGATCATCTTTCTTGATCTCTTTGGCAATTGTTTTTTGAACATCTTTCGGCAACGTTTTAGGACTATCAAGATTGACGCTTAAATACCTTGCTGAGTCGAGAAGCACGTCTTCGATGTACCTTTCCCAAGCAGCGCAAAGCATAACGACTCCTCCCCGTGTGATATGGCCAAGGCTGCGTCGCCCACCGCCTTTGTGATTTAAATAACTATGTGAATGGATTAGTCTACTAACGTCTTTGATTAGGTGCTTTTCAAAGTTCTGCAAGGATGTGGAAGGCATTTCATTGAGCTAACTCAGCAATTTAAGTATTTATTTTTTATTCGAGCTTATTTTCCG
The DNA here is from genome assembly GCA_017857255.1 of Puniceicoccaceae bacterium. Taxonomy (GTDB): domain Bacteria; phylum Verrucomicrobiota; class Verrucomicrobiia; order Opitutales; family Coraliomargaritaceae; genus Lentimonas. Next base: position 11,695 of record JAFMDL010000010.1, read on the forward strand.
TACATATATATAAAGCCACGATTCAATAGTTTAATTAACTCCTTAATTAGACTTCATGTCAAACGAGTTAGTAAATAGTCAATTTAGTAGTTTCATTGATCTATTTATAGTTATTTTAACGAATAAGTCCTTCGTTTCTTCGTTAGCCAAATATCCATTGAGCGCAGTGGGGGATAAGTTCTATTGATGATTTATTAAAGACGATTGCAGCGCTGATTGATGCAGAGCCAGGGTGACCTTAGTGCATTACGTAAGATCACTAATCGCTGGCGGTGGAAGTAGGCAAAAGATGAAAGGACCTCGAGTTCCGTTGCGTAACGTAACAATCAATTAAATTTAAATCGTTAGTTTGTCGTAAAATAGATTATAGTTTCTCAGAGTTTATAATTCTAATAAGTGGAGCGAATTAAGTTCGGGGTCGTATGGTTTATCGTGAAGTTAATAAATCATCGCAGCAACTTTTCTAAGCCGATGGCTCCATTCTATCAGGTATGACGTTAGTTTTTACAATGATGGTATTTTACTTTGAGTCAATTGAGTAGTTGCCATTTTGATTTTTATGCTGTTCTAAAATCAGAGATTATTTTAGTAAATAACGTGTTAGTAATGATCTAACGCCATTATTATGCTTTACTACTAACTATAGCATAATTAGCTTTTAAAAATCATCAGATTAGCATGTTATGTAAACCTGTTCACAACGCTTCCGACAATTATAACTATAATGAAATCAGTATATCGGCCATCATCTATAAATTGCGTATTTACCCACCTATGCGTTGTGGCTGAATGTAGAAAAAGGCTCGTTAGAGGTTTTTTCAGCGTTGCATTTATCGGCGTGTTAGGAACGACGTTACCTGCTCAGGTGGATAGTGCGAACGGCCCATTTCGAACGCAGACAATTGAGTTGGAAGCTGGTTGGAATGCGGTTTATCTAGAGGTTGATCCGCTTGATACAGATCCGAATACTCTTTTTGAGGGTACTTTGATTGAATGTGTTGCTAATTACTCTGGAGATGGGTCTACGCGCCAATTTGTTTCTAATCCTTCAATCGATTTAACGAGAGCTGCGGGGTGGCTTCGTTGGTACCCGAATTCAGTAGAGCATTCGTTTTTATCGAATCTTGGTGAAGTTTACGGTGGACAATGCTATTTGATTAAGACGACTGAATCGTTTAGATGGACGGTGAAAGGCAGTCCAGTGTTGGCTCGGATGAAGTGGATTCCAGATGCTTATAACTTTGTAGGGTTTCCAGTAGCGGAATCTGGAGGTCCTAGTTTCTACGAGTTTTTTGAGGGATCTGATGCGCATAGTGGCCAAGTGATTTACAAATTGAGTGATGGCGTGTGGATGCAAGTGTTGAACCCAACTGCTGATGCTCTCGCTTACGGAGAAGCATTTTGGATTTTTTGTAACGGTAATTCCGATTATCAAGGGCCGTTGCAAGTGGACGTGCCAGGCATTGATGGTCTTGTGCTCGTAGACAATCCGCTTGAATTGGTTTTGACAAATCGTTCCTCCAATCCTGTCAGCTATAGTATTGATCATGTTTTGGTGGGCGACTTCGGCGTCCCCATGTCGTTTCAAGTGACTGTATTAGGTGACTCAGATGCGCCCGTTCGCAGGGTCCCAGTTGATTTTCCGGCGACAGCATGGAAGCAAGATTTTCCAGCTATGGAAGGTGATTTTTCGATACGAATGCCGGTGGCTCTAAGGCGTAGCGACTTAGTAACTGATGATACTCAGTCCTATCTAATGTTCGAGTCAAGTTTAGCAACCCGAGTTTGGGTTCCCGTTAGAGTCCTTTCCACAATCAACTAATTCGCAATGAGATACCATTTCCCAGTTCTTTTTTCTCTGGCTGCGCTAACTGCTTCGATTCTAGCCAACGAGCCTTTGACAGGCCTGTGGGTCGGCGAGGTCGTGTTAGATCAGGTTAATGAGGTCACAGTTCCCTTAGACGCGAACAATATTCCGCGTGCCCCTGACCCACGCAACACGACATCTACATACGACGCTGCGAGCTTGAGGCTCATTTTGCATGTGGATAGTGAGGGTAAGACTCAGCTCTTAAAACACGTGGCAATCGCCGCGAGGGACGAGCTTACCGCCGATAACGATGCCGACGTGGTCTTGATTACCGACCCATTGCTTTACAACAACATTGGCGGACTGCGAGCATCACGTATTTCGAGCGCGACTTTTGACTTTGCAGATCCGATCGCTACGGCAGCGCTTGAAACGATGGTTGACGACTTGGCCTCTAGTGCTGCAATCGCTGCGAATGTAGCAACTCCAGATGTTGCTACGGTCGAGGCTGCTGCGTTGAGTGCGGCAAATATGGTCGTGGCTGACGAGTCGGATGCGGATCAACGATTTATTGATTTTTATACGACTTACTTAACGCCAGGACTGGTCGATACCATCGCGGTAGATGGAACTGGCTCTGTTGCCTACATGAACGCTTATACTGAAGCAGATGCACTCGAAACAGGTTCATTTGTTCAAGACACTCGTGGCAAAGAGATGTTGGCAGCCATTAACACTGCTGCGAACACTGCTGCGAACGCTGCTTCGGGAAATGATGCCAAAAAGCGTGCTGCTAAGCTAGTTGCCGCATCCTTTATCGAGGATGATGACGCTTATAATCAATTTCTAGCGAGTGAGACGATGCGTGCGATGGTTGACGGTGTTGCTCAAAACCTAGTTAATTCCTTTAATTTGGTAGATGTGGTGGACTACTCGCCGATTGTTTTCGAAACGATCATCACCTCCACCGCTCATGGATTGACCACTGGTGATTCAATCACGGTCGCCAATTCCGCTGCTATATATAATGGGGCAATGAATGTCGAAGTCATTGACGCTGATACATTTAGTATTTCAGTTCCGTTCGAATCTCGGGTGGTCGTTGAAGATTACTGGGCAGGCGATGAAGTTGGTGGTGGATCTGTCGATAGTTTTGCGAGCGGTGGCGCTACTGTAACGCAGATAGTTACAGCGAGTCATGGCCTCAGCACAGGTGACATGATCGAAATTACGGATTCGGGGCCAAGCTACAACGGCTTGCACTCTGTAACCGTAGTTGATGACGACAATTTCACAATATCGGTCGTTTACACTGATCGAGTGATCGCCGGGGATACTTGGGCGGGACCTATCTTTCCAATTATAAACTACGAAACTGGTCCGATTTTTATTAATGTTGAGCTGGCTTCGGATGTCACCCTCTCGTCGACCAATAGCATTTACATTTTTGAGTCTAGTCTGCCACTATACAACCAGAGGCTGGACAACATCACTGCGGTTGATTCCAGAAATGTTTTTTTAGATCTACTGTTCGACGCTGATACGAGTAACCCGACCTTTAAGGGGCAACTTGCTGTTCTGCCGAATCGAGCAGCTCTTGAGTCTGCGACGAACACACCTTCTGCCGGCGCCAAGGATGCGGCATTGCTGATCAATGTGCCAAACTACGAAAGTAGTGTCGGGCAACCAGAGATCGGCAGTCGTTCATCGGATGCCGTCAACGCGATCCTTGAATCCATGGTTGATTATGTTGAGGCTCAAAATGAACTGCCAGTTGATGAGAATATCGCCAACGCTGGATTTGCTACCGTAGACAACCCTACTTTAGTGGCTCGCTTTGCTCAACCTATGAAGAGCCCGAGCGATGCATATCAGGAGTTTGTTGCTTCAGATACCTACCTTAACGCGCCCGAAATCGCTGCCGAGGCTGCTGCAAAAGCCGCAGTTAGTGAAGCTGGAGAGCTTTTAGCTAGTGAGACTTCGATTCGCGACAAGGCGAAGGCTGCAGCGCTCACAGCCCTGCGTGTGCCTTATGCGACGGCTGCTCGTGTTTCGATGAATGAGCAGTCAGTGGATGGAACTTTTGCCCTAGGCTCGACTGATCTGACTACGACTTTAACGCTCCCTGCAAGCCACCCGACGAACCCATTTCGGCACCGACGTCACCCAGATCATACAGTCGGACTGGATATCACGCGTGTCATAGACCTGACTATCGACACTGAGCCAGAGACCTTCCGGCAAGCAGGTTACGGTGTGTTTGTCGTGAGAGGCACATACACAGAAGAAATTTTTGGTCTCCATAAAAATCTTGGGCCTGATTCCGACATTGGTCTCAGGGTATCTGGATCGTTCACGCTGAACCGGGTAAGCACCGTCGACACACTCAACGCCTTTTAATCGCTGCTGAACGCAATTGATACATGAAACACTTTGGCCTAAAACTTCTTTTTTCTACTCTTCTGCTCTCGCTTCCAGCTAGCCTGTTAGCAGTGCTAGACGTCCGTGTCGTTATCCAAAATGACATCGACACGCCGCAGATCACCGTCACCAACATGGGTGACGAGTCGATTAGTAAGTTCCGTATCATAGCGGACCCGTTTGATACCCAGAAATTCAACGACACAGGAGCTTGGTTTAATCGTAATTTTACTCGCCCAGCGGGCTCAACTGCTGGTGGCACCACTCAGGTGACACAAAGCTCGACTAACAAGCATATCCTTGAGTTTGTATTTGATAGTTTCGATCCAGGTGAATCCTTTTCCGCTGAGGTCGACATCGTGGCTGGAGCGGGTAACTGGCCAATTTGGTTCTTCGACGAGACTTCACCTGCCGTTATTGAGGTCACCAGCAGGTCTGATACGGCGAATCCTAAAACCTACACACTTCCCACCAGCAATCCCGGGCCCGCTAATTACACTTTTCGTGGTCCGCAGCGATTCAACCTAAATTTCGAGCACCTGACCAAGGCGAATGTTTCCTTAACTAATATCTCGGGGATCAGTGTGGAGATTGACGGCCAGGCTGTTCCATACACTGAGTCGGGTTATAATATTACTAGCGGAGACTTGGTTCGTGTGACCGTATCAGAATTTTTATACCGCGATATGCATGGGAACAACCTAGATCTCAACCTAGCGGCTGATGGCCAAGAGCGCTTCAAAGCGATTGGCATCACAGTCAATCAGGTTGCTGAGACTGCGAACCCACTTCGTTACACTTTCGAAATGGAGGAAAATACAACGCTGACTATGATTTGGCAGCATGAGTATGCGATTACGATCGACAGCGATTTTTCCAACACACTTGGGCAGGTGGATGGAGTCGATTTTGTCGGACCTCTTTCTTCTAAAGCTACAGGTAATCCAGAGCCAGCAGTCAATAAGCACTGGTTTGAGGCGGGCACGGTTCCGGTTTTAACAGTCGACAACTTTGTCGAAGATATCACCTCGCACCCTGGCTTGAAGGTTCGCTACAAGGTTAAAGAATATGAGGTCTATGGCTTGTTCAACCCGAACATAGGTACTGCTCTGAATGACCTTGCTCGTAAAGTGGGAATCGATATATCGACGGCTGCCGCTTTCGTTGATACGATAGAAAATATCAGCAGTGATGGTGCTGAACCTCGTATTCAGATTCCAGCGCGCAGTGGGTCGACTCTTGGCAATCCGAGTGGTATTAAGTTTATCTGGCAGCTCCAATATGGCGTTGATGCCCAGTCATCTAATGGTGACGGAGACGATTTAGTCGTGGTTGAAACGAAAGCATCCATTTCAGATCCTTACGTCGAAACTGTAGATCGCTGGTTTGATCCGGGCACTCCGATTCGAGTCCTGTTTAAGAAGGTCGATTCTGGCGGCGACCAGATCGTTAGTTGGTTCAATGGCGATACTTATTACTTCAATGTGGATGCTGACATTGATCCATCCTCCTACGATCTGGAGGATTCCACTGACCTTCCAGATCCGAACCGTGCTAGCTACGAGATTGAGGCCAGTTATGTGGGTCTCACAATCCCTTCCATATCGAGACCCGTTCGTGCGATTACTAATTATGGTCAGGCGCCGATCTTTATCCCATCAGTTGAGATCGGTCAGCCTCTGTTTAACCCGGTAGTTTACCCTCAATTTGTCACAAGGTTTAATTTCAAGCCAAACGAGTTTGCAGACCAAGAGAGTGCTGTTTGGGACCCCGCACAAGGCAGGCTCTATCCGACTAAGCCGGGCACGTTCAAACTACAGTGGACCGAACCAGATCGCACGGATCCCACGCAAGTTATTTACACTGCGGTGCTTCCTTTCGACCCAGAGCGAGGAATCTCTGGCCATTATCCGCACATTCATGGAACGCCTTCAGTTAATGTGGATCCAGTTGCTGATGATAATTTGATCTTCAAGGAGGTGAAGTATACCACCGCGGGGGCTGCTGTGGACGGTAGTAACTTGTTTACTACAACCGATCCTGGGATCTCCGTTCTAGTCTTTACCGAGCTGAATGATTTCGGGCGTAGCGGTGAAACTCGCGAGTTTATATTTGTGCGCGTCGTTGATTCCCGAAATTGGGATGCCGACCTTGGCACGACACAGACTGCTACAATTGGTACTAAAATTACTGAAACTAGTGATGTTGACCGCGCTTCTTTGGGCACGGGTTATTTGATCGATCCGAACCAGCTTGATACGATTTTTAGTGATGCTGGACTTGGGCGATACAATGTAAACATCTATGATGGTCAGCGGCTTGATGGTATTCTTGCAACAGACATCTATGACCTGACTGACTACGAGAGCCTTACCCTAACATTGGCAAATCCAGATGCGCTTCCTGGGCCAATCATTCCTGTGAATGAATACCACGGTCCCGGTCAGGATCAGGATGTGCTTCCTGTTGTTGTTTGGTATGACAACCCGCTCATTAATCAAAACATTCTCTGGCCTTACGTAGCTAAGATTTACCGACCTGAGTGGCCTTCTAAATCCTCGCTTCCAAAGATCATAATCGCATCCGAATTTGGCAGTGAAGCTCAATATCCAGAGGGAACGGACCAGATTGTTCGTGGTGCATCTAATGGCTTCCCTGAGTCAAATACATTTGACCCGTCTCGTTTCCAATCGGTGAGTATCTACTCACAGAACGATCCGAATGTACCAGGATTCAACCCAAACGAGGAGCACGCGGTGATGGCGCCTTCTTTGCGTAATGTAACTGTATCTCCACGCCCACCTGCCGCCTATGCATTGCGAGATGGTGATCTGAATACTAAGGTAAACACTATTGATTACACTTCCGATCCATTTGTCTTGGTCGAGTTTGTAGATCAAGCCAGCGGCGAAGCCGGCATGCAGGTTTATGACATTCTCAAGACCGAAGGTACTCGGGACTTTGTACCGCAGTTTATTTTGAGCAAAGCAAACGGCGCTACTTCGATCGCAAAGACGCCTTCCCAGATGGCGAGCCTAGGCTATTTGAATGTGATCATGAACGCTGGCGAGCCGGTAATTCCATTCTATCCGCTGGGCTTTGTTATTGGTGCATCTCCTCCGCCTGAGATTGAGGGAGAAGATCTTTACACGCAGACGACATACTGGGAGGACTGGCGAGGCTCCTATTGGGCAATTTCTGGTGGAGAAAACGCATGGTTTTCAGCCTCTTTCTACTACCCGCTACTTCCAGACTTCTACTGGCCGAATGATGCCTTTTCTTATGTGCAGCGCCGTGACGAGCGCGGAGTTCCATTCCGAAAATGGGTCTATCCCTCGATCGGAGATTCGGTGCCATTTTTGCCATCAAACCCGAAAGTGCAGAGCACTTCAAGCAATGCACCAACAAAGATCGTCTACAAGTCCGAGTGGCCAGAAAACCCGCCAGTGCTTAAGGCTGGTGAAACTTTAACCTTTTCTGGTGGAGAGTATAGAGCGGATAACCCTACCACTATCCTCGTTGAGAATGGCGAGGCGACTACAGTCGAAACACCTGGCCTTCCTCAGGTGGTTGCATTTGCGTCAGCAGAAATTGTTTTCGATTCAACCAAGAGTACCGCACCTAATAATTCTTGGGAGGACGATTGGACTGGGCGTATCGTCAATGCGCTCGATGTTCGCACAACGCCGCTCTCGACTCTGAATCTTCCTGATGAGTTACAGCCCGCAGCTGGAAACGTGACGATCCGTCAGGGTAAGTATTACTTCGATGACTTACCAGCATCTCTCCAGCGCCGCGTTCGCTTCAACCCCATTGGTGGACCGACTGGAACAGGTCAACTGGAGATGATTGGTCTTCTCAACGATAAGGATATCGGCGACAGCACACTGACCGCAGCTCCGCCTGCTGTCTACGTCCTCGAGGCAAACATTCTTAACCAAAATGATAATTTAGCTCTTCAGAGTATTGTGTCCGTTACGAATGCCACTCAAAAGCAGACATGGGACGCAGCTGTGGCGAGGCTCTACAACGCGACTCGTAATCCGCAGTTGATTCCAGTTGATGAGACCAGTGGTGCATCTGCCCGAGAAGAATATCTCGCAGGTCTGATGCGTGAACCTGTCTATGAGGGTGGAGAGATAAAGAAGGACAATTTTGGCAATATCGTCTACCCAAACAGTGCAGTTGAAGTTGTGCCCCTTCGCGCTTTTGGCCCTGGTCTTGCCGTGATTCCAAATGGAGGCTACCTCGATCCAAACGGCAGTCCTGACGTTAGTTACATCACGATCGTTGAGAACAACGATGCATCACTTGGCAGTCTGCCGATCACACCACACATCATCAAGGTTGACCGACGCGAACGTTATCGTGGGGCAATCAAAACAGTAGAGGCTGAGAATGTTTTTGATGAAAACGTCGTAGTCCGCTCGACTGGTGACTTTGGCGGCAATGCGGAGGATCTTTACTTCGAATGGTGGTATCGACCCGACGATGGCAGCACAAACGTTGCGCCGCCTGACTTGATTCCAGCTGAGCAGCCCAACCCATGGAAGTTGTTCCCCGATCCGAATGGTAATCGCGGCTTGGGCCTCTCTGAAATTACCATCAAAGGAAACCCGAATGCGCCTGAGATCCTGCTGGCAGATTCGTTTTGGTTCCTTCGTTACCGTCATAAGGATGATCAGGTTTCTGGAACGGATTGGTCGACAGTGAACTTTACTTGGGCAGGTGCAGGTAATTCCGACCCATTCAACGACTTCGACCTCAATGGCGTAAACGACTACGCTGCACAACTTGTCCAAGGGTGGATCAAGCGTGTCTTGGATGCAGTGAATCCATACGAAGCTCGGATTCGCGAGTTTGAAGGTGACAATCCAGCTACAATTACCTCGATAATTTCTCAATTAGGACCGCGCTTTGAAGGGCGCGTTGCGCTTAATCCAGACAAGGACGTCATTGAGAATGTTGGGTTGATCGAACTTTACGACACGATCCTCGATCGCGCCCGTTCATTGAGTATTGATCTCTCTCGTCCAGTCAGCAGCCCTGCGATTGCGAACGCGCTTCAGTTGGCTTCTACGCGTCTAGCAGACTTTTATACGCTTCTGGGTAACGAGGCTTACGTTGATGCGTTGGATCCGTCGACAGGATTTGGCAGTTCGGACATTGGATCCGGCAGCTCAGCAACTGGTCGTTTTAGCTTCCAAAACCAAATGCCTTCTCTACTTCAGGAGGAACTTTCACTCTTACGTGGAGTGGATGACAACTTTGCGCGGCCTGTTTACAACAGACTCTTCTGGAACTTTACTAAGGATCAGGGCGAGGCAATCTACGCGACAAACTATAATATCACAGACGTAAACCAAGATGGCTTTATCGACGAGGATGATGCGATGAAGCTCTTTCCTCAGGGCCATGGTGACGCGTGGGGACATTATTTGACTGCGCTACGTAATACCTATGAGCTTCTTCAGCACCCAGCGTTTAACTGGGTGTCTCGATCGGAGTCTTATAACCTGCAGGATATTGTCATTTCGGTTGATTTCCTGGATGAGCGCAAGTTTGCTGCAACCGCAGCGCAAAAGGCAAAAGCTGGTGCCGAGATCGTTGATCTAGCCTACCGCGCCGAGTTCGTTTCCGACCCTAGTTCACAATGGCAGGGTTATTTGGATACAAATGTCGACCGTGCATGGGGAGTCGATGGCTGGACACGTCGCGTTGCGCAGGGTGCATACTTTGACTGGGTGACTGCTAATGCGCTACTGCCCTCAGAACATCCAAACGATACTCTCGAAGGCATCGCCAAGGTCGACCGCAAGTCGAATAGCGATATCTCGGTGATCTCATCTAATCTCAATTCTGTTCAGCGGACACTCGATAACTCTGACAAGGGCTTTAACCCACTTGGAGTCTCTCAAGATGCATTGGTAATGGACATCGACCCGACTTACCTAGAGGTGGGTTCCGGGATTCAGGGCCAATTACATTTCGAGCAGATCTATGAGCGAGCTGTTTTGATGCTGGGCAATGCCCAAACAGCGAAATCTGGGGCTGACGAGGCAGGATCTCGTTTGCGCGATATTGGCGTCAGCGAGACGGAGTTCCGCAACGCGACTTTCCAGGAAGACCTTACCTACCGTAACCGTTTGATTGAGATTTTCGGTAAACCTTATGAAGGGACTATCGGTCCAGGACGTTTCTATCCGGCTGGCTACGAAGGCCCGGATCTCGCCCTTTATGCTTACGTCGCCACCAATAAGATTTCATCACAAACAGTTCCTGGTCCAGCTGCGAGTTATGCGACGTTTAACTCCTCGGATGGCTATAAACTTAATGGCGGTGATCTCTACAATGCTTTTGAGGGCGACAACTCCGACTACGAAGGTGATCCCGATGGCAAGCTATGGAGCAGCGCTTTTGCTGACAGCTTGGATGATGTTGGCAGCGATTTACGTAATCTGTTTAATCCCACATTCGCATCCAGTACTAACAGCCTGACCTGGGGGCAAGGTGTTGATGGTGGATTGTTTGGAGTTGATTACACGGATTTGACTGCGCCGAAGGTGGAGTTGGACAACCTCACTGAGTTGATGCCTGTAACGGCTGCTCAATACACCTTCCTAGCTCCCAATAATTGGGGCACGCGTCCCGCAGTGGGCAAATTGCAACAACTGACCAATCAGATGTTGCAAAAAGAAGCCGATGTTGCTCTAGCGATCGCCGCATGGGATGCGCTGACAGGTGAACAGGTGCGGATCTTACGCTTGCTCAACGCACGCCTATCCACTTCGGGTGAACTGCAAGAGCGAGATGAGGGATTTGTGCGTGTAAAGTATGTTGTGAACGCGGTGATCGCAGCCCTCGAAACATCTGAAGCACTCTCTGCGACGACCAAAGAAACTGCTTTCAAGTTGTCTGCCGCAGCGGTTGCAGCGATCCCGACTAATCTGCCGACTGGTGGTTTAGCGGTCTCTCCAGGAGACGCGATCAGTGCGGTTGGCGCAGGTATTCGCATGACTTCAACCACAGTCGAAACGGCCCTGACCTTTGCTGAGAAGGCATTCTTAGTCGGTAAGGTAATCGCTGAGCAAGGGCTCGAAATTACTGAAGCTGAGCTCGAACTCGCAAAGGGACGAGATGAGCGCACGCTGAACATTGCTGAATGGTTGAAAGAATTCGAAGACAGTCTAGGAGATGAGCCATCCAAGCGGATCGCAGTCTTTCAGGAGTTGCAAGCGCTCGAGGATCTGTCGAACCAATATCGTTCTTTGCTGGACGAAGGTGCACGACTGATTGACGAGCGTACAGCGTTCAATAAGCGTGTTGCTGCTGCCACACAGTTACGCCGTTATCAAGACATGACCTTCCGTATCTCACGGAATCACAAGATCCAAAACTACCGCAGTTCCTTCGATTTGGCCGCACAGTATGCTTTCCTAGCCGCACGTGCTTATGATTATGAAACGAATTTTGCGGAAGGCGATGCAGGATCTGCTCGCAGCTACTACAATGCCATCGTCAAGGCACGCTCACTTGGCACAATTGAGGATGGCCAGCCTCAGATTGGCACTGGACTTGCAAATATTCTAGCCTCGATTTTTCTGAATTATCAGACACAAGAAGGTCAGCTTGGATTAAATAATGTGCAGAAGGAGACTAGTGATGTTTCCCTGCGCACCGAACTGTTCCGCATCTTACAAAAGGGCAGTCAGCAACCGACAGATAGCACGGTATTGGTGCCTAATCCAGGAGTCGATTCTGATGAACTTTGGAGGCGTACACTAACCAAGGCAACAGTTGATGACTTGTGGGACATTCCTGAATTCCGCACCTACTGCCGACCGTTTGCGCCTGAGTTTAACGGATCTGGAGAACGCGTGCCACAGCCAGGGATCGTCATTCGCTTTAGCACCGAAATCAACCCTGGTCGTAATGTCTTCGGTCAGGAACTCAGCGGTGGCGATCACTACTTCAGTTTTAGCAACTTTGCTACTAAGATTGCGAGTGCAGGTGTAGCGTTCGACGACTACGTGGACTCCTCACTACAGGCAGACCTTGCCGCAACGCCACGCGTCTATTTAGTGCCTACAGGTGTAGATATTATGCGTGTCGCACGTAGTGACGATGTCGATGAAAAACGTGAGTGGCGTGTCTTCGACCAGCGTATTCCAGTGCCATTTCCCGCATCGACTGCGGACCTGCAAAATAGCGGTTACATTCCTGTCATTGATTCGCTTAATGGTAACTTCGGTGAGCAGCGTAAATTCTCAGATTTCCGTGCATATCCGAGTGATTACTTGGAGCCGGCTCAAGACACGCGCTTGATCGGTCGGTCAGTCTGGAACACGAGCTGGGTATTAATTATTCCTGGACTCAACCTGAACTCGGATTCGGAGCGTGGTATTGAACGCTTCATCGAAAGTGTCTCTGACATTAAACTCTCACTCTATACCTACGGCCAAAGTGGCGGCTAAAAGATGAGGACACTACAATCTAAAACATTCGCTGAACGAACCAATTCGCACATCATGAATTACTTACACAGACTGTTCGGTATTTTTATCGCGCTCGCTATGCTTGCCATCTCTGGCAATTCATTACATGCCGATTTGGAGGACGAGGTGATTATTGAGCCTCCGACGGTTTTATTCGGTAAGATCTTTAATCGGACTGCCAATAGTGAGGTCCTTAACCAAGGTCAACTTACCGTTCAGATCCAGTTTGAAGGTGGGCCACCTGTCTCGATGGCCACCGATCTATCTGATTATTCTAACGGAGAGTATTCCTATGTGCTGGAGATCCCGCACCAGGCGTTGAGTTTAGGTTTGGTTGATAACGCTCAATACCTTTCCCTCAAAGGCTCCTCTAGTGTACTGACGCTTCAAGCGTTGGCAGTGGATGGCTTCACTGCATCCGTGGTAGCTCCGGGTAGGTCCTCGATGGAGTTGACCCAAAAAGATCGTGGTCAGGTGCTTCGCTTAGATTTAGAGGTTTCTTTGCCCGAGCAAGATTTCGATGGCGATGGTATTCCTGACTGGTGGGAGGATGCCCACAGCCTCGATAAGCAGTTTGCCGATGATGCGACTGGTGATGATGATAACGACGGATTGGATAATCTGGCTGAGTATCTTGGAGGAACCGATCCGGATCGTAGCGATTTACAGCCTGCCATCCTTACCAGTGAACTCGTGGCTTATGCGGGTGGGGCTTCCATCATACTGCTGCAAAGTGCAGATGTTGATACGGACCCAGAGGACCTGACTTATCAGTTTACCTCACTACCAGCATCGGGTATGCTTGCTCGATGGGATCCGACTAGTCGCATCTTGACTCCGCTCGCCGCGGGCGCGCAGATGACTCAGGCGGAGATCAGTCAAGGCCTGCTTCGTTTTAAGCTTGAAGGCGCTGCGGTGAATCCGGTGGAACGCTTTTTAATTGCATTGAGTGATGGAAGCGCGGCCTATGCCGCAACTGATGCGGAGATTGCGATTTACATCACGGAATCAATTGATCCTGAGGTCATATTAACTCCACTAGAATCAATTCGTGCAGACCTCTCTGCGAATATAGCGGCTGGTGTGATCGCTCTTGATTTAGGGCGTTCGACGACTGCTTCGATTTTGGACTTGAGTGCGGAGACAGATGCGATCGTTCCTGAGGGCGAAGTCATCGGCTCTCCGTATGCCTTTGTTCTGATTAGCGGCTCATCTCCGTCTGATATCACTGGTAGTCCGTTGTGCGACTTTATTGTGGCGAGTCAGTCTGCCTCGGGTTCGTATACCGGCGGAGTAGGTGGTGATACCTTCTATTTCCTATCGGCTCAAGAACCGCAGATTGTAGAGGATTTCTCAATCGCTGAAGGGGATGTTCTGGATGTTTCTGGACTTCTAGTAGGCCCATCCAGTCAATTGTTTGATTATCTAACTGTGTCGCTCGTTGGCGACGATACGCAGCTCAATGTATATGCTAGCGGCACCCAAGCTGTGCTGCCTGATTTGACTATCACTTTGCCGAACCAACATCTTGCGCAGAGCGATCTAGTTGAGCTTTATTATGATGGTCAACTAGCGTCCGGCGATGTGGGCCTTGATCCACGCATTTCTATCGCAGCGATTAACAATGCTGCGGAGAAAAATGAATCTTCTGGTTCCTTTGTATTAACACGTGAAGGTGACTTATCTTCCGAATTAACTGCGAGTATCGCGCTATCCGGAACGGCATTAAACGGTAGCGACTTTCGTACGATTCAGCCCACCGTAGTATTTGGCGTAAATGAGTCGGAAGCGACTATTTCAGTTAGCCCATTTGCTGATGGCATTACTGAACCTACTGAGAAGCTGATTGTCACTCTGACACCGAATGCCGCTTACCTGTTAGGTGATACGTCAAGTGCAGAGATAGATATTCTGGATCAATTGCCAGAGCTTCATTTTGAAGTCCTAGCTTCGAAGGCCGTTGCAGATCCAATTCAACCTGGCTTGCTTTTGTTACACCGGACTTCATCGCTTGGCGCTTCACTGTTTGTTCCATTGGAGATCTCTGGCACCGCGCGGAACGGTGTAGACTACACCTATGTGACTCCATTTATTGAATTTGCCCCAGGTGTAACCACTAAGCCTATACAGTTTATTCCATCAGCGCACCTAGCGGCGCTTCCTGATCGTTTCGTAAAATCGATTCACGTAGCCGTTAAAGATGGCTCTACTTATGACGTGGTCGGTGGCAGCGAGAAGCTGTATTTAATCAAGGAGCAAATGACCTTTGCCGAATGGCAAATTTCGAGGCAGGAGGGGGACGATGCTGCGGCATTTGTTGCCTCTGCTAGTGTGCCTTCGGATGCGTCACTGCTCCACTTCGCCCTTGCAGGGGATATGAATACTGAGCCGATGCCTAAGGATTTGGCGCCAAACATTGCACTGCTCGACGATTACATTGAGATCAGTTATCGTAGCAATCAGTTAGCTTTAGGTGTGGAGGCCACTGTCGAGTGTATGCTTCCTGGAGGTGATTGGGAGGATGCTGGTTCCGAGTTTGTGCTTTCTGATAAAGATGGAGCAGATCCAAGCGTGTTGGTTTACCGCTCCACGATGAAGTATAGCGAGCATGATTGCATGCTTATACGAATTAGCGTTAATCTCAAATGAGTAACATTATCTTTCAGACGGGCGTAGCGATCGTCCTATACATTTTGGCAGTCGGATTTTCCGGTTGCTCGGAGTCTCAGCTGTCTGTGAAAGATTCAACCGTGCAGGTGTATGCGGTGGTTGGTAGCCGAATGATTACCGAGGTCGACCTTGAGCGTGAGTATGCGCGACGAGAATTACTCGGGCTGGCCAAACTTGCAGAAGAGGAAACTCTTGAGGAATTGATCGAACGTGCTGCACTGGTGGAGTATGCTCGGGACCTAGGTCTCGGAGATGATCCAGTCGTGGCACATCGTATGGACAGTTTGCTGATTCACGCGCTGCGACAACGTTCTCAAGGCAGTGATCCTGCATTAGAGCAAGTCAGTGAGGAAACTGTGGCTGCTGCGTATCTCGAGCGTTTGGATAATTTTACGAGCCCTGGAGCGACACGTCTGGCGGTTCTTTTTATCGAAGTGAGCAACAAGCTATCACACTCACAGCAAAACGAAGCGGAGGAGCGATTGCGTGAAGCAGTATCGCTGCTTGAGTCGGAAGGCCTTTCCGCAAGTCAAGGGTTTGGTCGAATTGCCAGCGAATATTCTGACGAGCAACTGAGTCGCTACCGCGGGGGCGATGTGGGTTGGATTCCGGATCCGATGACAAATCACCGCTTGCCGAGTGTCGTTTTGGAGGCCGGCCGTGGGCTTGATGTGGGTGCTACCAGTGACGTAATTACACTCGAGAATGGTTGTTGGATCGTGATGAAAACGGGATCACGTCCCTCGACAGTTCGCCCGCTTGAGTCGGTAGATGATTTAATTCGAAACGAACTTATTGCACGTAAGCAAGCGGAGAGACAAACCGCTCACCTCGCCGATGCCCTGAGTGCGGTTACAATTCAACGTATACTCGCCGATTCTGACGACAGTTAACCAGTACACCTTTCCTTTTATCATTTAGTAAAACATCGCGAATCGAACTTATCTATGAAATTATCGCTCAACCCTTGCCGATGGCTACTTCTCTTTCTTGCTCTCACACAAATTGCTAGCGCAGCGGTACCGGTGCTGACTAGTTTCAGTGATCTCTTGGGAACAGAGGATGAGCCGCTAACGATCTCCTTTGCTGATGTGGATGGCGCCTCGAACGCTACGAACTCGCCTACCGGTTATAAACGCGTGGGTTTAAGCGCACTGAACGGGGATTTGTCCCTTAATGGTAATGGGCCGACGTTACAATCGGGCGAGACGTGGATTTGGACACCACCCGCCAACGCAAATGGTGTAATCGCGGCAATTAAACTTGAAGCAACGAATGCTGATGGAGACTCTGCGCATGTTGTTCTATCTGTTGATTTAGTTGACACTAACGATGCACCTACATTTACACCCGGTAGCGATGTAACAGTTCTCGAGGACTCAGGAGCATATAGTTTGAGTTGGGCGACAAGTATCTCGTCTGGCTCGAATACGACTTATCCGGATGATCAGAATGTAACATTCGTGATTTCAAATGTCAGTGATTCGAGTGCATTCTCGGCCGGTCCAGCGATCAGTCCTACTGGAACGCTGACGTTCACACCCGCAACGGATTATAACACTGGCTCACCCAGCACTCCAATCACGATGACGGTGACCCTTACTGATGGAGTGACGGGCAGTGTATCATTGCCGACCGCTATGTTAAGCATTAACATCACACCTGTGAACGATACACCTTCGTTTACGAAGGGTGCGGATGTCACCGTTAACGAAGATACCACATATACAAGTCCTTCAGCCTGGGCCACAGCGATTTTGGCAGGTCCTTCTGATGAAAGTGGACAGACGCTTAGCTTTAACGTTTCCGTGTCGGCCTCCGATCAGGCCGCCTTCTTGGTTCAACCTGCAATCAGCTCTAGCGGTATCCTTACCTTTTCACCATCACAGGATTTTAATACGGGCGAGCCAAGCACTCCTATCGTGTTGACCGTTTCACTTGCTGATGATGGCTCTCCAGTTGAGACCTCTTTCTCGCAAACAGCAAATATCAATATTACACCAGTTAATGACGCTCCTGTCTTTAGCGGAACAATTCCAACGCTCAAGGCCTTGACGAATGTATCGATTGATATCGGAACGGAAACTATTGTCACGGTGCCGCCGACTGACGAATTGACTCTCTTTTCGGGGATGACTCCAAATGACGTCGATGGTGATGTAATCACCATCTCAGTTTCAGTTTCGACCTCTGCGGATAACCTGATCGATGTCTTCACTCCAGATGATACGACTAATCCTGCAACTGGAATAGTTAGCAGTGGTAACCGAGTTTATTCTAAATCTGGGACGATAAGTACAGTCCGAACATGGTTTCAGGGCATCAAGTTTAAGCGTGATCCACTCGTCACGGACCGAACCTCTGCAGATGTTGAAGTGACGATCTCAATTACCGATGGTAACATTCCATCACCTTTAATACAGAATGAATCGTTTCGTCTCAATTTCGAGCCTCCTGTTGATATTACCGTTATCCCTGCCACAGTGGTTGAGGGATATTCAATCCAGCCATTTAGCGGACTTCAAGTTGCAGGGCGGACTGCATCGACTCAGACGGAGCTGACTCTTAGTCTGACAGATGATAGCTATGCTTCGCTTAACGGCAGCAATTCGGTTGTGCTGAGTGGCACTTTGACGCAGATCAATTCGGAGCTCAGTAATGTCGAGTTTACTGGTAAGAATGTCACCTCAAATCAAGCAGTGGATGTAACAGTCGCAGTGACCGGCGTTGATACGATCACGAAAACGATCGCCGTTACAGCGATCAACTTCCCGCCGACAATTACGAGTTTGCCTACGGATGCGTTCCGAGTGAATGACGATAGCACGATCAAACCATTGGCTTCGGTTTCTGTACAAGATCCTGAGGACGATACTGTGACCTTAACGCTCCGACTCCTTGATAACACGCGGAGTTCCTTTACGCTCGAGGCGGGTGCGTCAGGAACTATTACCACGGTTTCGACAGTTGGTAGTATCACAACGTACACGATCAATGCTGCAGATAAAGGGTATCTCGTGTTTACGCCGACTCCGGATGTGATTCCATTGGGGCAGTCTGAGACGATTCAGTTTGAATTCTTAGGCAGTGACACCAGCGGTAACACGACGACAACTGCCACGATTGATATTTTGATTACTGCGGTTGCAGGCGCTCCTTCGATCACCTCCACAGATCCGGCGTTCGGCTCATCCGAGCCGCTGAAGATCGACCCAGTCGACCCGAAGCCATTCGCTAGTGTGAGAATTATCGACGAGCCGGGTAACGTCGAGGTGACGATCACATTGGATAATAATGATAAAGGGGTATTGACTACCCTAGGAGACTTTTCGGACATCGGCGGGGGAGTCTATTCATTTACCGGAACTCTGGCGAACGCGAATGCGGCGCTTCTGGCTATGGTGTTTGAGCCTAGCTCGTTAACTGGTCTGTTCGCTCCGAATCAACCTGGGCGGACTAACTTTACGATCGAAGTGCTCGATGAGTCCAGCAACCGCGACACTGAGGTGATTCCGATTGTTTTGATTGGCCCACCTAAGAACTTCCTTGTCGTAAACAGTTTTGATGTGGCGGGTTCACCTATAACGGGATCACTTCGCCACGCAGTTGAGAATGCGGCATCTGGGGACACGATCACGATCGCGTTGGAAACTTATCCTGCGACTATCTTTTTGAATCGTTCGCTTACGATTAACGAGAACGTCTCCATCCGTGGGCCAGGAGCCGACCTGTTTACTATCTCGGGAGATAAGGATCGCAACGGTATCATCGGTGCAGGTGACACTCAAATTTTCAGAGTATTTTCAGACCTTAAACTTGAGGGGTTGACACTCTCAGGTGGTTATTCAAATGATTTCGGTGGTGCGATTAGTATCGCTCGGCAGCAGCCATATTTTCCAGCTGTCATTGTGGACCTCAGAGACTGTGTTATTCGCGATAGCGTCGCGGGTCGTTTCGGTGGTGCGATTGATAGCCTCGAATGTTCGCTCTTAATCGACCGCTGTTCGTTTATCAGTAATTCAACGACATCGAATGGGCAGGGTGGCGGCGCGATCTCACTCTACACGAACGAAGAATGCGTGATTACCAACACGACCTTCGCACAGAATGTTCAGGGAGGAGCACAAGGATTCGGGGGCGCAGCACTATATGTTGAAAATACCGATACTCTAAGTTTGTTACGCGTTAATATTCAGCACTGTACATTCTCAGAGAATACCGACGAAGCGGCTGCCGCGACCTCATTGTGCGTTGTTGCCGGTAATACCTTAGCATTGGTTAGAAATAGCATTTTTGCAGACGGCGCGGGCTTCAATTTGTTTGTCAGTGGTGGCGCGGAGATTGTATCTCAAGGTGGAAACATTTCGGACGACGATACGACGACATTACTCGTCCGCAGTGGAAATCCCCAGCAGATTGCGCTACTATCGGAAGATAGCGATATCACTAGCACTGATCCTGAATTGGGCTTGCTCACACAGTACACGGGCGGGATCTATGCATATCCTTTGAACGGCGGAGGCGCTGCAGCTATGATGGATGCGGATGAATCCAATCAAGCGCTTGATATTCGCCGTGCGCTCCGACTCACCAGCGCTAATGTGGGTGCCCTCCAACATGACGGAAATCTCGGGCGTATCCTGATCAATGAGATTCTATCGGATCCAGGCGATGTATCAGGCGAACAAGAGGATTTTATTGAGCTCTATGTACCCCGAGATGCAGGAGCTGTTGACTTGGATGGATACAGCTTGATCGTGAACGGCATTTCTCTCTTTGATTTTAGCGGCGAGAGCATATACCCGGGGCTCGGTCTTATCGTCAAACGAGGCATGACTACTGTCAGTGTGCCGCCTGTGCCGACGATTCAAGAGAGCGATCTTGATTTACTGAAATTCGGTACAATTGAGCTTCGCGACGGATCTGGAAAGACTGTAATTAGCGAAAGCTATGTTGCGGATTTTTGGAATCCTAGCGTTCTAGATACACCCCTTACTCTAGCTGAAGATGAGTCTATTACGCTGGCCCCTCAATTCTTTGGCCATGCCTATGTGCCTCATTCGCTGGTGAAGACCGCCGGATATCGTGATGGAGTAGATATGGACAAGACCGGAGGTAGCATTTCATCCGAATATAAGGACTCGGATGGCGGCCCAATTGATGGAAGCAACGGTGCGCCAATTGGCAATTCGGAGGAGTATACTTTGTTCGAGGGCCAAGTGATCTTACTTGATGTTCTCGCTAATGATTTCGATCCGGATGGCGATCTTCTTACGGTAACAGATGACAACATTACAAATGTGACCGATCTTACTATTACTTCAGCAGGCAACGCCATTGAACTGACGGTAGGCTCTGCGTTCGACTCAATGCCAGTTGGATCTAAACGTGATTTAGAATTCACTTATAAGCCACAGGATGATCAGGTCCCGGCCAATCTTGCGCTGAATGCGGCTGCTGTCAGTATCTCTGTAATTGGGCGAAATGATCCTCCGATCGCAAACTCAGATACTTACATTACCGGCGAGAGCGAATATCTAGAGATTTATGCTGACGGAGCGACTCCATCCCAGAGTCTCCTGGTTAATGATACTGACGCGGATTCCGATGACAGTCCATCGACATTGAATGTCGTTGGCGTCGTGACTCCGATCTCAATCGATTCCTACTCCGAGAACGGTAACTCTGGAAACGTAGATGCAAATATCACTGATCACGGTCTAAATGCCGGGGATGTTATTAAAATCTATGACCTCGGCTCACACTACTCTGGTCTGCAAACTGTGGTAAGCGTTATCAATGCGAATACGGTAGAGTTAGATCTTACATACGATTCTAACGCGACGCCCGATGACCACTGGCACTTGGTTCAGAGAGCGACATCAGTTTCAGCTTATAGTGAAGCGCTCTCTGGGTTACTTCGTGCGACTTTGCCGAGCCATGGTCTTAGCACGGGTGATTGTATCACGATCACGGGCGCTAGCACGAGTTTATATAATAGATCTCATGCGGTGACTGTCGTCGATGCCAACACGGTTGATTTAAACGTCGCCTATGATGATGCGAGTGGAATCCTTGGGCAATGGACCTTGGACGGAGCATTCGCCTCATCTGTTATTACTGCCTCAACGATGAGCGCCTACGGTGCGGAGATTGAGTTCTTTTTGCGCCAGATCCGCACCGAAACGTTTGTCGGCTATAATCCTGACGTTTCGTCGAGCTTGAATGCTCTTGCGCTTACGGAGTCTGTTACGGACCGATTTTTCTACGCAATTGAAGATAGCCACGGGGCCGTTTCCGTGGCTGAGGTCCAAGTCACCGTAAATGGTGAGAACGATGCTCCAAACTTACAGGATGATCCGGGGGAACTAGAGAGCCTGAAGTTCTTTTCTGTCGTGTCAGGCTACAGCGATTCAGCTGGCGAAGTGGCGGCAACCTTGCCTGCCCACGGACTTGAGAGCGGAGATACGATCATCATTCAGGGGTATCTTGGGGACGCTTCCTACAACGCAATTCACACGGTAACCGTCCTCGATGAGGATACTGTGAAGCTGAGCATTCCGTTCGTTGATGCTTTGCTGCCTGGAGGTGAATGGCGCCCAGTTGATCAGGTGAAGGACTTCCTCACAGATGTTCGAGTCGTTTATGCTGTGATTGGCTCGGCTCCAAACACAGTTAATACCCGTATTGAAAATAGCGAAGGTGTTGACCTTGTAATGATTGACACTCCCAGCACGACACAGGAGCTGAGTATCGCAATCAGCGGGTCTGTATTATTGGCGAATGATACTGATCCCGACACATCAGACGTATTGAGTATAGAATCCATCTTGCCATCGATAACGAGTCGTCTGGGTGCGGAGCTTTCGATCTCGGGTTCAAACATCACTTATGATCCGAGTAATTCTACGGTATTGCAGAACCTTCCGCGTAGTGGTGCGATCGTTGACAGTTTTGAAGTAACCATAACAGACGACACTGTCTCGACGAACACAACTGTAGCCGTCGTTGTATTCGGAGACAACGATATGCCGGTGGCGAGTGATGAAAGCTACAGTTTCACCGAAAACGACCTCTCTAAGGTCAATGGCGGCATGATCGGAGATGATGGCACGATTAGCATAGATGTGACGAACCAAGGGCTTGTGCGTAATGTTACCGACGACGATCAAACTGAGTTTGGCTTACTCTACGGGGTTCCGTCTGCAACGCAGATGCTATCAGACAGTAGCACGGCCACCATTGATTACACCACGAGCACTGGGGAGATCTCTGATTTTACCGCAGTTGCAGGACAATCGGAACTCACTCGCGTTAGCTCGCTGGGCCATGGTCTTTCTTCCGGAGATGCCGTCTTCATACGCGCTGTTCCAGGACTTTACGGAAACTTTATTGTCACGGTGGAAAACGATGATCAATTTACGATCGATCTGGCTCACGATGCTTCATATGACTCACTCATCGGTCAGTGGTTTAACCATCAGGGGACTTTGCTCATTGATTCAGTGGTTGATTTCGAATCCCTTGCTGTCGGTGAAACGCTCGAGTACACTTACGACTATTCGACGACTGATGGGAGTCTGCTCTTCGCGACAAATGATTTGTTTTTGGTCAGTACCAATAGCGGCACGCACACGCTAGATGTTTTAGCTAATGACTTAAACTTCAATGCATTGGAATCAGATTTTGTGATCATTGGAGTCGAGTTACCTAGCGGGGGTGGTATTGCGAACATCACAGAGGATGGACTCGCCTTGGAGTATAGCTCTACGGGTGGATTTGTCGGCACTGAGGTGATCGTCTACACCATACAGGATAGCTATGGAAATATTGACAGTGCGAATGTGCTGGTTCGTGTGACGACTGAGGCTATCAACGGTCGCATTTTCGCTAAGTCGGATGTCTTCACCATTTCCAAAGGAGCGATTAGTGCGGTCGAATTAGACGTGCTTGCGAACGATGTGGTCCTTCCGTCGTCTGCCGCGGGCGAGGGCCTAAAAATTACGAGTATTGATGATACCGATGTAGACGGGGCGCTCTCATTTGATGGTAACGCCATCTATTATGTTCCCGATTCTTTATCTACAAAGACAGCAGAGACGTTTAGTTATACGGTCAGTGGAGGCGGTGCTGTATCCAAAGAAGTGGATGTAACACTCAATATCGCGGACAACCCATTGACGCTCATTGGAGATGTGTTTCATATTCCGACTGATTCTGGCCCAGTATCATTGGATGTTTTATCAAATGATGTAATCCTACCTGATAACTCGGATGCGTTGACTATACAAATTCTGAGTCAGACTCCGACCAACGGCGTCGCTACTATTCTCGAGGGTGGTGGTGCGATTCAATACACCCCAGATGACGGGTTTATCGGTCAAGACCTGCTGATTTATAACGCCATTGATGCAAAAGGTGCGACTGGTACCTCTATTGTGACGATCAATGTTGGCTACCTAGTCGCCAATCCGGATTTTTATAGCCTTCCAGCTAGCAAGACGATCGAGTTCGATGTTCTTGCGAATGATGTGCTCATTCCTGGAAACGCTACGGGCCTTTCTCTGAATGGAGTGCGGGCGGGCGGTTCGTCGGGTTCCTTTGCTAGCAACGGAACCTTTGGGGAGTTGAACGTTGGCGTCACGTCGGGGCAGAAGCTCGAAGTCACGAGCTCAGGCTCATGGAGCGGTGAGCTATCATTAGAGTATCAAGTTCAAGCTGGCCTTGACTCTTACATCGTGCTTGTGACCTTTAGTGCCACATCTGCGCCGATTCGCGGCAGCGGCGACCTCTTTGAGGTGCTAGTTGGAAGCATAGGGGTATCTCTTGATGTCGTAGACAACGATTACGCCGTTGACGAGGTCGCGATAGGAACACCGATCAAAGTGCCGACGATTATCTCTGTGACAACTCCAGACCGTGGCGGAATTGCTACGATTGATTCGTCGAATAATGTAATCCTCTACACGCCAAGTATCGGCTTCACGGGTGTAGAGACCTTCGATTACACGATTTCCAATGGCGTCTCGATCAATGTAGCGCGGAGCACGGTTACCGTTTCCGAAGGAAAGCTATTTGCTAACAATGATGGCTATCAGATCTTCTTTGGTAGCGTCGATAATCAGCTTCTTGTGCTCTCTAATGACCTGCTTCTGCCAAATAATGATGGTGCCTTGGAGATCGTCAGTATCGACGCCATACCAGCGGCAGACGGCGCGTTAGCGCTAAGTCCAGATGGCGCTTCTATCAGTTACAATCCTCCGGCAACACTTCCGGGATCAGCGGTGACTTTTGGTTATGAAATCAGCGATGGTTCCTCTCGCCGTGCGCGCGCTACCGTGACCTTAAATATTAGTGATCGATCGGATGTCTTGAGTTCGGAGACCAACAACGACTTTTTCCGTGTTTCTAGAAATGCGTCGTCGATCCTCCTGCCGATCCTGTTGAACGACAACGTCAAGCCAGCTTCAGCGGCCGACTGGATTATCACCTCGATTGATAGTCAAGGCACCAGTGTCGTGACAGCCGAAGGTGGCCAAGCTGTCGCGACGGCTGACGGAGTGGTGTACACTGCGCCCATTGATTTCTCCGGAACAGATACCTTTACTTACGCGGTTTCCGATTCGCTTGGAGGCACTGGTGATGGAATGGTCACCGTACGTGTGGGAGATCTGCGGCTGGTTGATGATATCTTTACTTTGAGCAATGAGGCAGTGCCGGTCTCACTAGATGTTCTCGCCAATGACGGAATCTTCAAGGGGGGCAATGTCGCGGATGCGTTCATCGAATCAATTAAGGCATCAGTCAGTTCAGGAACTGGTGTAGTCTCAATTAGTCAAGATAATGACAGCCTAATTTACACGCCAGACGGCTCGAGCACTGGGCAAGTCACATTGACTTACACGGTTGATGACGCTAGCGGAAATGAAGAAACGGCAAACGTTCTCATCAACCTGGTTGACCGTGTGAGTGATCGTGATGAGGCGACACTTACGATCACAATCACAGGTGTGAACGATAGCCCTCAGCTTAGTGGCACGGAAGACGATCAGATTACTGATAAGGAATCTTTCTTACCGTTCGATACGGTTATTCTTAGTGACGTCGATGCGGATGGAAATGAGGAGCAAACCGTCACCGTTTCATTTGATGCAAGCCTTGGTTCAATCACGCAAACTGGGTTTACTTTACTTGGGCCAGGAAGCTATCAGGTGGTAGGCACACCAGCCGAAGTCAGTGCCGCCCTTCAGGGCGTAGTCTTCACGCCATTCGAGAACTTGATCGATTACGTTGCCCCAGGGCAGTATACAGTTGTTTTTACTCTGACTTGGGATGACGGCTATATCGTTGAACCACTGGTCGATTCGAATACCGTCGTAACCATTACGCCGATCAATGACGCACCCATAGTTAATGCTATGTGCCCTATTGAAGATCAACTTGTGCAAGTCAATTCATTACCTAAGGCGGTATACTTACCGCCAAGTTTTGAGGATGTCGACGATGATGTCGCAGGTGGTGATCTAACTTGGAGTGTGGTGAACAACAGCAATCCCATTTTGTTTAATACTGTCTACATCGATCAAGGTAAGCAAATTGTCGTGATGGAGTTTGCACAAGATGTTTCCGGAATCGCCGACATAACGATTCGCGCAACCGATCGTCACGGTTTATTTGTCGACGATACGTTCAGGGTTACAGTGGAGGGTCCCCCTACGCTTGTTTTAGCACCTGGTCAAACTGAGGTTGGTCCAGCCATTTATCAGTTTACGCAACGAACCAAAGGTGAGGTAGCGCACGGCCATGACCATGGTTATCATGGCGACCATGATCATGATTGGCGTCATTATCGGCAATCATTCCATATTACCAATAATGGAACACTGCCTATTTATGGATTTTCTATTAATGCTTCTGATTTAATCATTTCTGATAAGGTTCATGATGTTGTTCTTTACCAAGCAGGCTATACTACGAACGATAATGGCACGCCTGATCATTTTGATGACGATGTGATCGATTATACGAACGTAGACATCATTCTGATGACTATGTTCGAAGAGTACATCGCTCGTTATAATATTCTACTAATGCCGGGTGAATCGCTTGTCGTTCATCTGTGGTACGATTTGCAAAAAGTGAAAGAGTCAGAAAAAATTCATTCATTCACTCCAACAATCGACTTGAGTATCAGTAATAGCTATCTTCCAGAAGGTGCGTTGCTAGGTAGTGTCGCCTCATGCGTATTTTCCAATAAGGAAGATGTGGTGCTGAAATTATTTTTAGAAGCTGGAAAGAATTACAGCTTAGAACATTCATCGGATATGACTAATTGGCAGCCTTTTGATCCTTCAAACATACCAGTCTTACAGTACGATGGTGTTGTGTTCGCTTATGATGATGGCCTCAGTACTGATGTTCACCCATCTTTAGTTTCTCAGCGCTTTTATCGTTTGGTGGAAATTACTGATTAACCCGCACGTGATACAAATTAGCTTACAAACGAACTACAGCAAATAAACCAAAGACATTAGACATAAAAACATTAGCATGCGTGACTCTTCATTTTACGACGCTTGCAAGTACTATTAATGCGGAAGAGGCGTTGTAGACTGGCGATCAAATTTTTTAAGATGGACGTTGGGCCGAGGGAGACGACTTCTTTATTCGCAGAGGTGCACTTGAAGTCGAGACAACGCAGCTTCCTCAGTGATGCATTCGCTTTCTCACAGATGTCGTTGGTGCAACTGATTTATTGCAAATTATTGAGATCTACGCGTGTATCTTAAGTGTTCGCGTTTGCCATAAAATATCTGTAGCTTTGGAGCCCCACGATGAGCGCAATGACTTGAATGATAGTTAGGTTTTAGCGGCCGACTTTAAGGGCGAATTGGTTCGATATGGAGCCCTGTTTCTTCTTACCAATAAAAGCGTATCCGCCTAAGGTGAGTAGTTCGATTGCACTGTCTTGTGGATTTAATGTTCGTGCCTAAATCAATATACGACGATAAAAGAGTCAGGTTGTGTTGCATGATGTTTAGGTGTTGACCTCGGACTGGATCGCCACACGCAAGTGTCCTGCGCTTTTGATTCGCCAAATGGGCAGCCGCTATTTAAGGCAGTAAGGGATGAGTTCTATTGATGATTTATTACAAACTGTTGCAGCGCTGCGTGAGCCAGAGACAGGGTGCCCTTGGGATATTGAGCAGGATCACCAATCGCTGGCCGAGTGTCTGGTCGATGAGTGCTGTGAGTTGTTACAGACGATTGATCGGCTCGACATGAATCATATGGAAGAGGAGCTGGGCGATGTGCTATTGCAAGTGGTGATGCATGCGCAGATTGCCAAGGAGTCAGCACATTTTGATTTTGAGACGGTTTGTCGCGTAGTGAATGAGAAACTGGTGACGCGCCACCCGCATGTCTTTGGTAATAATGCGAATTTGGGTGATTCGGAGGCAGTCCTCAAGCAGTGGGATGCGATCAAGGCCGCAGAGAAAAAGCGCGGTCCGCAACAGGTCGGACGTTTTAAGGACCTGCCGAAGCAGTTGCCCGCGTTGATGTTTGCACAGGATGTGTACAAGCAGATACAGAAACAGCAGATGGATGCGTCGGAGGTGCTAGATGAGGGTGGTATTGCGATGACTGCCACAGCGCTGGTGGCAGATGAGTCTGCGCTCGGGAAGCAATTGTTCGAGATTGCGGCTGCTTGTAGAATTAAGAAAATTGATCCAGAGTCGGCGCTCCGCCGCTATACCCAAAATGTGATGGATCAGATGGAAAAAGCGCATTAGGCGTTTCTTCGAATGGCTGATTAGCAATGAATCATGGGGAATGCATTTCATTTGAGGTCGTCCCTCTCGACTACTGTTAAATGTTTAGCATCTTGATCAACGATGAGCCTGTGCCAGTCGAAGTGAAACGGCGCAAGGGCACACGGCACTTGCGGCTGAGCTTGAATCATTATAACGTGGTGGTGGTATCGGTACCATGGCAGTGCTCGGATAGAGAGGCGCTTAAGTTTGTTGAAAAACAGCGCGCTTGGTTGGAGCAGCAAATAGCGCGGACACCGCAGGCACTCACTTTATGTCAGTGGCTGACAGAGCATCCCGAGCTTTCGGGGAGTGGCGATCGCTTTGTCGTGCGAATTGAGTCAGCTGAGCGCTTGCGGGCAGACTATATTTTTGATGCTGGGGGAGCGGAGATTGTGTTGCGACTGCCTAAGACGAGTCACGATACCGATTTGGCATTATTACAGTTGGTGAAGCGTTTTGCCAAAGATGCGTTAGGTTGCCGTGTCGCTTATCATGCCAAGCGGCTAAACTTAGAAGTTTCGAAGCTGAGCGTACGCGACCAAGTCAGTCGCTGGGGTTCGTGCTCAATCAGCGGCGGAATTTCCCTCAATTGGCGCTTAGTACTCGTTGCACCCGAGTTGCAGGACTATGTGATTCTGCATGAGTTGGCGCATTTGACCGAGATGAATCATTCGCACCGCTTCTGGTCACTACTCGATCACTACGATCCAAATAGGGCAGTGCATGAGGCGCAATTGGATGCACAGACTGCCGAGGTCATGCGCGTGGGGCGGTGTGAGCTATGAATATTGAACGCTGATCGCCAGTGAAGCCTCAGGAATATACGATTATGAGCAGATTTGTGGTTTCGAGCTCGGAGCTTATTGCTACTGCTTGGGATGCAGGTTATTTGACGTTGAATGTTTAGCGCTCATTTCCGAGCAAGGGGATAAAGCGTACACCGACCATATTGTAGTCCGCGTGAGTGCCATCTGCGAAGTTGGCATCTTTTGGTGGATTGAGCATGCGGCCTTCAGCGATCATGATTAGCTCGACACTTTGGTAATCCTCGCTGCTCAAGCGCAGAGTGTAGGGGCCGTTGGATAAATGGCTAATAGGGACAAGGTTGCGTCCCATCGCGAGGCGCTCGACGCGATGTGGTATGCTGCCATCTTCGGCAATAAATTCAATCAGCGCCCCAGGTCCTGTTTTTGGGTATTGGGTAAATTCAATCATATGCTCGTTGGCATAGCGGATGCCGACGTGCAGGATGCCGGGCGTCTTTTCCGTCGCCTTCGGTCCTAGGTAAATAAACAGGCTGCCGACTAGGGCGGTAAATAGGACTAGCCCGAAGGCGACATATTTACCGGGTGTGCCCCTCGCTGGTTTGATGTTTTGTGTGTCGGTCATATGTGCTGTTATGGGCTAGGATCAGCGTCTGAGAAGTCTGAAATAAATTTATTATTGGTTAAACCAAAGGAGCGGGGTGATTCAAAGCAGATTAGTTTATATAATTTCAACTAATCGCTATCATTGTTTCTGCTAATTGTTGCTGGCAGGGGGAACAAGTCATTGCGTCAAAAAATGTATCCTACTAATGCTCTGAAATGTATTCACATTTACCTTGTAGGATTACCATTTAATCGGGATTTACACCACATTCACTACACTTTATCAACGCATTAAATAGCATGTGTTTGGCTGTTTTATCTTCGGCGAATTGAAATTGCTGATAAAAAACGGTTGCCATGACAATTAGGCGCACTTTTAACAGTGCGCTTCAACACTGATGAACAGCGAAAAAACTACTACTCGCAAAGGATTTTTGACACGAGCAGGCTTGGCATTTGTCGGAGCTTTCGCGCTCGCTCGCGCAGCTAGCTCTGATTCAAAGTCCAAACCTACTCAATTTGCCTCTACTACAGAGCCGCGTGCGATGCCTCGCATACGATCTGCTAAGGGAGCAGTTGAGCGTAAACGCGTCTAATTGGACGTGGATAATTTTTTTAATATATAAGCGATGGCGAACGTATTTCCGAGGTGGGTCAACACGATCCCTATTAAAGTAATCGTAGCACTGGTGCTCATCGTGACGACTGTCACTGTGGGGATTACTTACTATGCAACTCCCAAGTATACTCGGGTAGGCTATGCGCCGACACAGCCAGTGGCGTTCAGCCACGCGCTGCACGCAGGGCAACTTGAGCTCGACTGCCGCTACTGCCACACATTTGTGGACCGCTCTGAGCACTCTAATGTACCGGCTTCGAATGTCTGCATGACTTGCCACAGCATGGTCAAGAAAGACAGTGCGACGCTTGCTCCGGTACGTGAAAGCTATGAGTCAGGGGAGCCGATCCCATGGGTGCGTGTGCACAAGACGCCTGACTACGTCTATTTCAATCACTCGGTGCACGTGAATCGCGGTATCAGTTGTGTGGAATGTCATGGTCGTGTAGACCAGATGGAGGTGGTCGAACACGCCAAGTCCTTTAGTATGTCTTTCTGTTTGGACTGTCACCGCAATCCCGAAGATAGCATTCGCCCAGTCGAAGAAGTTTATAACCTAGACTGGGAGCGTCCTACAGGTCCTGAAGCACAAGCCGAATTTGAAGGCTTTGTTCACGACTGGAAGGTCAACCCGCCACAAAGCTGTTCTGGCTGCCACCGTTAATCGCCACTTTTTAGACAATGAAGAACTCTGAATTCTCAGGCCCACGTTACTGGAAAAGCCTCGACGACCTAGCGGAAACTCCCGCTTTTAAGGATTGGATCGAGCGTGAATTCCCTGCTGGCGCTTCCGATATGGAAGGTGTCAACCGTCGCCATTTCATGAAGGTCATGGCTGCCTCCTTTGGTCTTGCTGGCCTTGGCATGTCCGGTTGCCGTCGTCCGGAACAAAATATCCTCCCTTATTCCAAACAGCCTGAGAATGTGATTCCAGGTGTGCCGGTCTATTACACGTCTTCAATGCCGAGCGCGCGTGATAATGTGCCAGTGATCGTAGAGACCCACACAGGTCGTCCAACTAAGATCGAGGGTAACCCAAGCTTTGAGCCATATGGCGGCGCTACTACTGTCTACACGCAGGCAAGTATTCTGGATCTATATGATCCTGATCGTGCAACGAAGAGTAAAGCCAGCGGAGCCACACTTTCGCCAGCTGCGGTGCGTGATCGTCTCGATGCGCTTCGCCAAGCACACGCAGCAAACCAAGGCGCAGACCTGGTCTTCCTTGCAGAGCCGAGCACCTCGCCGAGCCGTGCGAAGTTGGTTAAACAAATCAAGCAGGTTTTTCCGAAAACAACTTGGGCCGAGAACACGCCGATTGATCAAAGCACCTCCGAGCAAGCCGCTCAGGCGGTTTTCGGCCAGTCGCTTCGTTCATTGCCAGAGTTTACCAAAGCTAAGCGCGTACTTGCGCTGGATGCTGAGTTCCTAATGAATGCGGATGGCTCGCTGAGCCAAGCGCGTGATTTCACTAAGACTCGCAAGGTCAAAGATTCCAAGGACGCAAAGAAAATGAGCCGTCTCTATTCTGTAGAGAGCACATTGACTTCGACTGGCTCGATGGCCGATCACCGTCTACGTCTTAGCTCTAGCCAAATGGGAGCATTTATTGCGCAAGTTGGTGCTGCAGTGCTGAATAAAAAGCATGTAGTTGGTCCATTGGCTGCTGAGCTTGCCAAAATTGGTGGATCTCTTAAAGTAAATGCCCAATGGGTCGACGCTTGTGCGACTGACCTGGTTGAAAATGCGGGTCACTCGATCATTATCGCAGGGGAGCATCTACCGAAGTCGGTACATGCGATCGTCATCGCGATCAACGAAGTGCTTTCCGCTCCGATTAATTACGTTGCAGTGCCTGCTGCAGAGCAGGGTATCGCAGCCGCGGTGGCGCGCCTGAACAAGGGTACAGTTGAGACTTTGGTAATCCTTGGTGGTAACCCAGTCTATGACGCCCCGATCGATCTTGATTGGGCCGCAGCCCAAGCGCAAGTAACTGAGAGTATCTACATCGGTGGTTCCGAGAACGAGACTTCTGAAGCTGCTAGCCTCTTCATTGCACGCTCTCACTACCTTGAAACATGGGGTGATGGTCGTACATTCGACGGTACGCTGGTGCCAGTGCAGCCAATGATCGAGCCGTTATTTGAGACATTCAATGAGCTTGAAATCCTTGCGCGCCTTGCTGGGGAGTCTGTCACGGACGGCTACTCCATCGCTCAAGCGACATTCGCTGAGCTCGGTGGCAGTGATTTTAACAAGTTCCTAAGCGATGGCGTGTTGGACGGTTCCGCTTATAACCGCGCATCGCCAGTGCTCGACTACTTTCAGGTTGCATCTGTAATTAAGTCGGACGAGCTGAAGGCATTTGAACTCAGTGCGGATCAGTTGGAAGTACGTTTCGCCCCAAGCTCGCATACATATGACGGACGTTTTGCGAATAATGGTTGGATGATGGAGTGCCCGGATCCGATTACCAAGTTGACTTGGGATAATGCGATTCAGATCAGCCCATCACTTGCGCGTGAACTCGAGAGTACGCAAGGCATACAGATTTTCCCAAGTAAGAAGCCGATGAACAAGAAGAGTGACTTCTTCGAAGGGGCTAAGGGGACGCTGCAAACCAACAAGGCGAATTTCCGTCGTGGTAAGGAAGACGCAGTGGTGGTTGAGTTGACAGTCAATGGCGTTACGATCGAAGCGCCAATTCACGTCGTACCTGGTCTTGCCAATTACACTGTGGTGTTACCACTCGGTATGGGCCGTAAAGTAGTCGGCCGTGTGGGTCAAGGTGTTGGGTTTGATGCCTATGCAGTTCGTACTTCTAGTAGTCTCGGTTGCGCTCTAGGCGCATCGATCAAACTCACTGAGAAGACTTTTTTCCTCGCGAACACCCAAGAACACTGGTCGATGGAAGGCCGTGCACTGGTGCGGGAGAACACTGCTACCGGCTATTCAAAGAAGCCCGACTTCGTAAATAAGGTGGGTGTGGAGTCACATGCTCCGTTGAATTACGGAAAAGATGCGGATAAGTCGCTGCAGGAGCAGTCGTTGAACCAGTACCGCGGTAATTCTGCCTACGAACATATTTCGTTCTCCAAGCCGGCACCTAACGTCAAGGTCTGGAAAGGCAACGAGGATAAGTTTCCCGTACCACAGCAATGGGGGATGGCAATTGATATGAATAGCTGCATCGGTTGTTCTGCTTGCGTGGTTGCCTGTCAAAGTGAGAACAATGTGCCGATCGTCGGTAAGGATCAGGTCCTGCGTGGCCGTGAAATGCACTGGATGCGTATCGATCGTTATTTCTCAGCGGAACAGTACGACCAAACTGAAGTGCCCGATGATGTGCAAGTGTCTTACATGGGCATGATGTGTCAGCACTGTGAGAATGCGCCGTGTGAGCAAGTTTGCCCAGTCAATGCGACGGTACACGACACTTCTGGTCTCAACACGATGGCGTATAATCGCTGCGTGGGTACTCGCTACTGCGCGAACAACTGTCCTTACAAGGTCCGTCGCTTTAACTTCCTCGACTGGAACAAGCGCCAGATCGGTGAATTCTATAAGGGTCCACTCGGCCCAGTTGACGAGCCTGAGCTGGAAAAGATGAATGCGAATCCAAATGTCACAGTGCGTATGCGCGGTGTAATGGAGAAGTGCACCTTCTGCACGCAGCGTATCGAATCTGCTAAGATCGAGCAAAAACGCCTCGCTGGCGCTTCCGATAATATTCGTATCGCCGATGGTAACATCAAAGTCGCTTGCCAACAGGTCTGCCCAACAGATGCGATTACCTTCGGTGATATCTCCGACGCGGATTCTGAAGTATCGAAGATGAAGGCCAATGATCGGAATTACTCTGTATTGGGCTATCTCAATGCGCGTCCACGTACTACCTATCTTGCCCGTCTGCGTAATCCGAATCCAGAGATGCCGGATACCTATGAAAAACCATACGCGTATGCTCAATACGACGAGCGCTACGGACATGGTAGCCATGGCAGTCACGCAGACGATCACTCCTCTCACTCAGAAGACGCGCCTGCCGCTCACTAATTTCTAACTTGCGAACCTATAAAAATGGCTACGACTACTCAAGATAGCTCGCTCGACGCGACACAGGCCGCTCTGTTGGCCAAAGTGCAACCGGCGGAGCTTCACGAACAAGCCCTTGTCACGAACGATCGTGATTTCAATTGGGTCACCGATAAGATTTGTCGCATTGTAGAGACCAAAACACCGATGTGGTGGTGGGTCTGCATGGCGATCGCATTGATCACTGCATCGTTCACCGGCATGGGCTTAGTATGGCTAGTCAGTACCGGTGTGGGTGTCTGGGGCTTGGCGAATCCCATTAATTGGGGTTGGGCGATTGTTAACTTTGTTTTCTGGATTGGTATTGGCCACGCTGGAACACTGATTTCGGCCGTGCTGTGTTTGCTCAAACAAGGCTGGCGCACCTCGATTAACCGGGCCGCCGAGGCGATGACGATTTTCGCGGTGGTGTGCGCGGGTATTTTCCCGTTGTTCCATGTCGGTCGTGTTTGGTTTGGCTGGTGGCTGTTTCCGATTCCTAATTCGAATGGTATTTGGCCACAGTTCCGCTCGCCCCTTGAATGGGATGTGTTTGCGGTGTCGACTTATGGTACCGTTTCGGTGCTTTTCTGGTACATGGGTATGATCCCTGACTTGGGTGTGTTACGTGATCGTGCAATCCAGCGCCTGAAGGCTGGTGGCTACGAAGGCACGTCTGAGATGCAGAAGAAGATGGCAGAGGGCATGGATGTGTTCCGCAAATATCTCTATGCAATATTTGCAATGGGCTGGCGCAATGCTGGTAATCACTGGCGCAACTACGAAATGGCGTACCTCATCCTGGCAGGTATCTCCACGCCGCTGGTGCTATCAGTGCATACGATCGTATCGTTTGACTTCGCTCTCGCGGTATTGCCTGGGTGGCACACGACGATTTTCCCACCTTACTTCGTGGCAGGCGCGATTTTTTCGGGCTTCGGCATGGTGCTGACCTTGATGCTACCACTGCGTGCGCTGTACGGCTTACATGATTTGATCACGCAACGTCACATCGACAACATGTGTAAGATTTGTTTAGGCACTGGTTCGATCGTTGGATACGCCTATATCATGGAGTTTTTCATCGCATGGTATGGTGCGAATCCCTACGAGAGCTTCGCCTTTATCAACCGTGCATTCGGCCAATACTGGTGGGCCTATTTGATGATGTTCAGCTGCAACGTGTTCACCCCTCAGCTCTTTTGGTTCAAGAAGGTACGCTGCAATACAGCGATGGTTTGGATCATGTCGATTTTCATTAATGTGGGTATGTGGTTCGAGCGTTTCGTGATCACTGTGACTTCACTGGCCAATGACTTTATGCCAAGTAGTTGGGGTTACTATTC
Source organism: Puniceicoccaceae bacterium (assembly GCA_017857255.1). Taxonomy (GTDB): domain Bacteria; phylum Verrucomicrobiota; class Verrucomicrobiia; order Opitutales; family Coraliomargaritaceae; genus Lentimonas. Next base: position 47,315 of record JAFMDL010000010.1, read on the forward strand.
ACCGACAATGGTCGATATCCTGACCTTCTTCGGAACTTTTGGTTTGTTCAGCGTCTTGTTCCTCTTGTTCCTTCGCTTCTTACCTATTATGCCGATCGCCGAAGTTAAATTTGTGATGCCTGCAGCAGACCCTCATGGGCATCACGACGATAAAAAAGGAGGACAACACTAATGTCTGAAACACACGGAATTATCGCTACCTTCCCAGATACACCTGCTTTCTTCCACGCGGCAGAAAAGGTGAGGGACGCTGGTTACAAAAAATGGGACACGTATTCATCGTTCCCAGTTCATGGAATGCCTGCTGCGCAAGGCCAGCCGCGCTCTAAGGTGCCTGTATTTACCTTTTTCGGTGGTATCAGCGGCTTTTCACTGGGCTTGTTCATTGTTTGGTTTATGAATGCCTATGAATACCCACTGATCGTCGGCGGTCAGCCGTACTTCAGCCCGGTGTTCCCATTCCCGATTATGTATGAGTTAACCATCTTGCTGTCTGCATTTGGTACACTCGGGGGTATGTTTATCACAAATCTCCTGCCGCAGCACTATAACCCACTTTTCAATAACGAAAAATTCCTGGAGGTATCCGGAGATCGTCTTGTCATCGCAATTGAAGCGCGTGACTCTAAGTACGATGCCGTTGCCACACGTCAGTTTCTAGAAGAAATTGGCGGAACCGATATCGAGGAGGTCTCAGCGTAGGACATCATCATGCGTATCTTTCTAGCACTTTATGTTTTTACTGTCGTAGCGGCGGTGTCGATTCTCGGCTTCCGCGGTTCTATCAGTACAAAGCCGCCACTCGAAGTCTTTCCGGACATGGATCGCCAAGCGCGCTACAAGCCGCAGGCTGAAAACGAGTTTTTCGCCGATGGTCGGAATGACCGACCCGTACCAGCCAATACCGTGGCTCGTGGTAACTACTTCAATCAAGCAGAGGTGTTCTCTGCAGGATTTGAAGATCACGCGCTCGGTGACACCGTCCTCAACGATGGTAAAGATGGCGCAGGTAATTTCGTTAAGACCCTGCCACTGGAGGTCAGTCACGCGCTGATGGCAGAAGGTAAAGAGAAGTATGATATCTTCTGTACGGTCTGTCATGGAGCCGCGGGTGATGGCAACGGTGTGACCAAGCCTTATGGCGTGCTCGCTGCCAGCTATCACGATGATCGCCTACGTTCGGTCGAAGATGGCTACATTTTCGATGTGATCAAAAACGGCAAAGGCCTCATGCTGCCATTAAATGATCGTATTTCACCTGAAGAAGGTTGGGCGATTGTCCTTTATGTTCGAGCCCTTCAACGCTCACAAAACGCAGACGCTAAGGAGCTTTCCGCAGCACAACGCACAGAGTTAGGATTTTAATACTATGAGTTCGGACGCATATCACGCTCAAGCCAACAAAGTAGGCAGCATTGCCCTCATTATTGGTCTCATCTTCACCGCAATCGCAGCATTCGGCTTATTCCAAGGTTGGACTACAGGTGACGCTCGCCCATTCATGGGTTGGTTGCTCGGCCTCGGCTTCTGGATGTCCATTGCTATTGGCATGACCTTCCTGACACTGATCTGGTATGTCTTCTACGCACGCTGGCCGGTGATCATTCGCCGTCAATGTGAACATGGCATGGCAGTCTTCCCATGGTTACTACTGTTGTTCTTGCCACTCTTAGCGATCCCATTTTTTCACGAAAACCCCGGTCTATTGTGGAAGTGGATGAACGGGCTCAATGAATTGCCGGGACATGGCACTGTCGGTGAGGATGCAATCGCTCTTTGGAAGCAGCCCTATCTCAATATCGAATTTTTCGCAATTCGTGCAGTGGCAATCTTTGGCGTTTTTATCATCATTACCAGCCTCCTGCGTAAGTGGTCGTTCGACACCGACAAGACTGGCGATATTAACAACACGACTAAAGCGCATGCGCTCTCTGCGGTTGGATTATTCCTCTGCGCAATTGCGATGACACTCGGCGCGATCGACTGGTTCAAATCACTCGAATACCACTGGTTTTCGACTATGTACGGGGTATGGTTCTTTGCTGCGTGTATCCGCGCGGCCTTAGCGACGCTGATTATTCTTACCGTAATTCTTGCGGCGAAAGGCTATCTCAAGGGTATCCTCAAACAGGCACACCGCTATGACATTAGTTGCATGATGCTGGCATTCACGATCTTCTGGGCGTACATCAGTTTCTCTCAGTACTTCCTGATCTACAGTGCCAATATTCCTGAAGAAACTTTCTGGTACAATATCCGTGAGAAGAATTTCGACGGCACTTCGAACTCATGGTGGGGGATCAGCATGGCGCTAGTTTTTGGTCACTTCCTGACCCCGTTCTTATGCCTACTTTGGTATAAAACCAAGGTGGTGGTGTGGCGCACGGTCGCGATCTCAGTGTGGATCCTCACATTCCACATCATCGACCTTTACTGGAACATCATTCCTGGTAAGTTGGTGAACCCTGATGCTCATGCTGCAGGCTACTTAGTACGTCAGTTTTCTGTAAACTGGGTGGATGTCACATCGCTGATTGGTATTGGTGGCATCTGTATCTGGGCATTTTGCCGAAGCACAAAGAAGGCCGAGCCGATTCCGGTTCGTGACCCTAATATCGTACTTTCTATCAACTACTCGGAGTAATTTAAGATGTCTCAAACAGAATTATCCAAGAGCACTCGATTGCTCTCTTTTACTGGAATCGTCGTTGCGCTTCTTGCGTTCGTAATGATTTTATTTGTTGCTGATTTGCCCAGCGGTTCGACTCCTGTGGATCAGGCAGTAAATGAGGCCCGCCAAGCGAAGGCGGATGAAGCGCGCGTAGCGAGCCTTGCTAAGCTAACTGGCTACGAAGTTATCAATGCGGACGCTGGCATTGTACG
>JAFMDL010000050.1 GCA_017857255.1 Puniceicoccaceae bacterium
CACCCCGATAACACACTTGCCAGCGCGGGGGAGTTTCACCATTTTCTGATCCTTTTCCTATTTCCGGTGTCCTCTTAGAGCTGGAAGCCACGGACAGTTTCATAGTAACCGCACATATTAGATCACATGATCTCAGCCATTCTCAAAAAGTTTTCCGGACGTCACTACAAGAAATATCTTAAGAAGTGTCAGCCAATCATTGCTCGCATCAACGATTTTGAAGTTGAATATCAGTCACTTACGGAGGAAGAGCTGCGCGCAAAGACGGCTGAGTTTATGCAGCGCCATCAAGATGGCGAGTCGCTCGATGACCTGCTGCCGGAAGCATTTGCGACGGTGAAAAACGCAGCACGCCGTATGTGCGGGCAGGAGTTTGATGTGTGTGACCACATGTTGCCGTGGAACATGGTGCATTACGATGTGCAATTTATCGGCGGGATCGCGATCCATGAAAAACATATCGCGGAAATGGCGACGGGTGAAGGTAAGACTTTGGTATCGACTTGCCCGCTCTATTTGAACGCTCTGTCTGGGCGCAATTGCCAACTCGTCACAGTGAATGATTATTTGGCACGCCGCGATTCTGAGTGGATGGGGCACCTCTTCCGCAGGCTCGGCCTGACGGTTGGCTGTATTCAAAACAGTATGGATCCGCAGGCGCGGCGTGAGATGTACAATTGTAATATCACCTATGGCACCGCGTCCGAATTCGGCTTCGATTACCTGCGTGATAATGGGATGACCAGCCGCAAGGAAGACCAAGTGCAGCGCGATCACTATTTCTGTATCATTGACGAAGTGGACTCGATTCTAGTCGACGAAGCACGTACACCCTTGATCATTTCCGGCCCGATGCAGGACGACAATCCGCTGCCGTTCGGCGAGGTAAAGCCGAGCATTCAACAGCTGGTTGCCAAGCAGCAGTCATTTTGTAATACACTCGCGGCGGAGGCAAAGGCAGTACTGGAAGCGGAAGATTCGGACGAAGATGCCAAGTACGGCGCGATCTCAAAGCTTTTTCAGGTCAAGCTCGGCATGCCGAAGAACAAGCAATTTCATCGCCTCAATGAGGTGCCGGCGATTCGCCGCGCGGTCGATAAGTTCGATCTCGAGATGGGCAGTGATTTCAATAAGAAGGAGCGATACGGGCTTAAGGAAGCACTCTATTACGTGATCGATGAGAAGCAGCAACAGGCGGATCTTACCGAGAAGGGGCGTGTGATGATGAGCCCCAATGATCCGGATGCGTTTATGCTGCCAGACTTGCCAACGCAGTTTATCGAGATCGATAAGAATGATCAACTCGCTACGGCTGAGGTGAAGCAAGAGGCAAAACTCGCGGCGGAAACTCTCTTCCAGCAAACCAGTGAGCGGATTCACTGCATTAGCCAACTGCTGCGCGCATACAGCCTCTACGAACGCGACAAAGAATACGTCGTGCAAGCGGGCAAGGTAAACATCGTCGACCAAAATACTGGCCGCGTGATGCCCGGTCGGCGCTGGTCAGACGGTCTACACCAAGCAATCGAATCGAAGGAGAATTGCACGATCGAGAAGGAGACCAAGACCTATGCGACCGTTACGATTCAGAATTATTTCCGAATGTATGACAAACTGTCCGGCATGACCGGTACTGCGGAAACCGAAGCGTCCGAATTTAACGAAATTTATGGCCTCAATGTCATGGTCATTCCGACCAACATGCCGTGCATTCGTGTCGATTTGAATGATGTGATTTACAAGACACGCCGCGAAAAATTTAGCGCAGTGATGCAAGAAGTGGAACAAGCGCACCAACAGGGGCAACCGGTATTGGTGGGCACTGCATCGGTCGAAGCGTCTGAGGTCTTAAGCCGTATGTTGAAGCGCTCTAACATTGTGCATAGTGTGTTGAACGCGAAATTTCACGAACAAGAGGCCGAGATTGTCGCACGCGCCGGCCAAAAAGGCGCAGTGACAATTGCGACGAATATGGCGGGTCGCGGTACCGATATCAAACTGGGCGAGGGCGTGGGAGCACTTGGCGGGCTCTTTGTCGTCGGCACCGAGCGCCACGAGTCGCGCCGGATCGATCGCCAGTTGCGCGGCCGCTGCGCCCGGCAGGGTGATCCAGGTATGTCGAAGTGCTTCGTCTCTTTGGAAGACGATTTGATGCGCTTGTTTGCCAATGCCGGCCCCATTTCTCGCATCCTTGAGAAATCAATGAGTGAAGGCGAAGAGCTCGAACACCCCGCATTGAATTGGTCGATCGAGAATGCGCAAAAGAAAGTCGAGCAGCAGAATTTCTCGATGCGCAAACGCCTTCTGCAATTTGACGATGTACTCAATACTCAGCGTGAAGTGATCTATGGTATCCGCAATGAAGCGATTCAGTCGGATACCCCGCGCGATATCATTTATGAAATGATCGAAGAAGAGCTCGAAGTGCGCCTCGATTTACTGTCTGCAGAGAAAGACAGTGATGCGATGGAGCATTTCCTTGCGTGGCTGAATGCCTATTTCCCACTGGCGTTAAAAGCCGAAGCGCTGGAAGGAAAAGAGCCTGAAGCACAACAAGCCTTTATCCTTGAGCGCATTCAGGAGGCTTATCGGGAACGTGAAGAATTCGAAACCACCGAAGCGCTCGTGGGCTTGGAGCGGTACATTGTGATTCGTTCACTCGATCGCCGTTGGCAGGATCATCTCACGGAGATGGAAGAGTTGCGCCGCAGCGTGAACCTGCGCAGTTATGGTCAAAAAGATCCGCTCAGTGAATACAAGAGTGAGGCCTATGCCTTCTTTGAAGAGTTGATGACTAATGTACGCACAGAGATTTGTAATTCAGTATTTCGTAGCGCGACGAACCAGGAAGCCTTTCAAAATATGCTTTCTCGCATGTCGCAGGCAGCGCAAGTTACAGGCCCTGGCACAGGGCAGCCTCAGGCGGGTGCAATGGCTGGAGCAGCTGCGCAAGCGCGCGCCGTCTCACAAGCAGAGTCAACCGCGCCGCGCAAGCAAGTCGAGCTGCCGAAGGTTGCTCCAATTCGCCGCGAGTTGCCCAAGCTAGGGCGTAATGATGTGGTCACCATCCGCAAGGGCAGCGAGACTAAAGAGCTGAAGTTTAAGAAAGCTGAAGGGATGATTCTCAATGACGGCTGGGAGCTGACGCAGAAGTAGAGGTATCAAGTATACGGATACAAAAATATGGGCTTTTCTCGTTAGATCGGCACTAGGTTTGTTAGGTGCATCAAGGTAGCATGGGTATGAGCAAATTGACAGAACTAGCAGCGGCAACTACGCCGAATGAGGTGCAGGCATCTGGCATGGCTACAGGATCTCCGTATTGGGGTCTGCTGTCGGGGGTACTCACCGCTTTGTTATGGGTGCTGTCGATTCCGCCGTTTGAATTTGCTGAGGCAGCCTACATTGCATTCATTCCTTTAATCCTTTGGCTTTATACTCAGCCGTCGAAGCGATTGTGCGCTGCCGTCGCGATCGCTACGGGTTGGGTGGCGTGGTTTGCGATTCTGATTTGGTTACGGCATGTCACGTTGTTTGGCACGCTGGCATTGTCTGGCATCATGGCTGGGGTTTTTGCGAGCTGGGTGTTTTTGGTGTGGTGGTTAGTGCCGCTCGTGGCGAATCGTTCGTTTTTTTTACGGGCGCTAGTGTTCGCTGGTCTTTCTGGTGCTTGGGTCGTGCTGGAGTGGTCGCGCACCTGGCTACTTTGGGGGTTTCCTTGGGCGCCGTTGTCGTTGAGTCAATGGGAGCGACCGGTGGTGTTGCAGATTGCCGCATGGTCAGGTGCTTACGGGGTATCGTTTTTGCTGATCTACTTTAATTTTTGTATCGCTCAGACCCTGCGTAATCGAGTGGTGCAGCGAGCACGTAAATTGTGGACGGGTTGGTTCAGTCTCGATTTATATGTGGCGATTGCGCTATTGGGGCTGTGTATCTTCGTATTTTTTAAATCACTCCCACAGCGTCAGTCGATCGTGACATTATTCACAGCCGCAGTGGTGCAGCCATATATTGAACCTGAATTGAAATGGGATGAAGCGAAGGAGCTGGAGAATTTAGAAATTCTGGAGCGGCAGACGCAGTTTGTCGCCAGTTTGGAAGCGGATATCGTGCTCTGGCCAGAGGCGGCCACTCCTTGGCCAGTGAGTGGCAATCGGCAGATGCAGGAATGGATTGAAGCGCTGGTAAACACCATTGGAAAGCCGATCCTAATGGGTAATCTGGCGGTCGATCGTGAGACCGACCGTTGGTATAATGGGATTTTCTTGGTCGAGCCGCACACGGGGTTGGTAGATTCATTCTATACGAAGCGCGAGCTGGTGCCCTTTGGCGAGTTTGTGCCGCCGGCGTTTGGGTTTATTGACAAAGTGGTGCCAGTCGGTGGGAGTTTTGTTCCGGGATCTGGGGCTGGCTTGCTTGAGCTTACAGTTGCTGAGCAAGCGATTCTGGTCGGCTCACTAGTTTGCTATGAAGATGTCTTTCCTCGCTTGGCCCGTGAAAGCGCGCGAGCTGGAGCACAGGTCTTTTTCGTCGCAACTAATAATGCATGGTACGGCGAAGAAGGTGGCGCTCCGCAACACGCTGCCCACTCTGTACTCCGCGCGGTAGAGAACCGTCGCCCCATTATGCGTTGTGGCAATGGCGGTTGGAGTGGTTGGATCGATTGCTACGGCACTGTGCGTGACGTGCTGCGAGATGAGCATGGGAGTGTGTATTTTCGCGGCGGCGGTAGCTACACGGTACTGCAGTTTGAGGAATGGCAAGACCGACAAAGTTTCTACACGCGCCATGGTGATTGGTTTGTAGTGGTATGCGCTGGGTTAGCGCTTATCTCGTTGCTGCTGGGGCGTGCACTGAAATGTACCGCGACGTGTGCTAGAAATGCCACTGTAACGTCAGTATAAAGCAGTGTTGGTCAATCGATAAAGCACTCAAAAAAGCCTCCCGTCCTGAATCGGACGAGAGGCTTTTAATAACAACCTAGATAAAGTGTAGAGCTTGCACTAGTTACATGTAGCTTGCTCGGCGAAAAACTCCTGCAGAACTTCCATGCGCTTTTGTTCGATGTGTTCTTGATGCACCTCACTCTTGCTACGCTGACGCTCGTTTTCAGTCATGATGCGACGCATTTTGTGAATCGCAATTGTCTGAATTTGACGCACGCGCTCACGGGTGATGTCGAACAGTTCGCCCACCTCTTCGAGAGTAAGGGGGTGGTTGCCATCTAAGCCGAAGCGCAGACGGATGATGTCTCCTTCGCGCGGCTCTAGCAGTCCGATCACAGAGGCAATGTCGTGGCGAATTGATTTCTCTTGGAGGTCCTCGAGCGGAGTCGCTTGATTTTCATCGCCGACTAGTTCACCGAAGCTGGTATCGCCATCCTCTCCGACTGGGGCGTCGAGTGAAGAGGGGCGTACGCTGACAGATTTTAAGTGCGCCACCTTGTTTACCGGCATGCCCATCTCGTAGCCAATTTCTTCATCAGAAGGTTCACGATCCAGTTCGTCCGCAAGTTGTGCGGTGATACGGCGCATTTTGGCGATTTTATCAACTAGATGTACTGGCAGGCGAATCGTCTTACTTTGGTTGGCGAGCGCACGTTTAATCGATTGTTTAATCCACCACGCAGCGTAGGTGCTGAGTTTGCCTCCTTTGTTCGGGTCAAATCGTTCGACCGCTTTGATCAGGCCGATGTTACCCTCACTAATTAGGTCGAGCAGTGGGAGACCGAAATTATTGTAGTCATGCGCAATTTTTACGACTAGACGAAGGTTTGCTGAGATCATTTGATCGCGTGCAGCTTTGTCGCCTTGTTTAATTCGACTCGCTAATACGACCTCCTCTTTTGCAGTCAGTAATGGAGTTTTACGGATCTCTTGCATATAGGTACGCATGACATTTCGATCCGTGGATGGCAGTTCGCGTACATCGCTTATTGCTTCCGCTGGCTCGGCTTGAGTTCGTGGTACCGCAGAAGCGTGTTCAGCTAAACGATTGCGAGACCTCGATTTTACCATAATTTTAGCCATGTTATCTTAAGTTAGATAGAATTGTGTGATGCGCATGCTGGGTGCAAACTAGGCATCATGCGCACTAACTAATCGGTCCATGACGAACGCTCCTTACAAAATAATTAGTGTAATCTGATTATTTGCAGGTTCTCAATCAATAGGCGCGAAGGACTCCTTTTGGCGATTAGGTGCAGAGGTACCGGTTCTACTCGATTGCATTTTGCCCGAAAAAATCGGGCGACCAGTCTGGCTTATGCGAACATACTTTCGGCAAGAGACACTGCTTTAAGCATGCCTTTGGCCTTGTTCACTGTTTCCATAAACTCATTTTCTGGTACAGAGTCCGCCACTACGCCAGCGCCGGATTGAATGTAGATGTGACCGTCTTTGATCACCGCGGTGCGGATGCCGATACAAGAGTCGTGATTACCCTCGTAGCCGAAATAGCCGAGTGCGCCACCATAAACTCCGCGTTGGCTTTGTTCGAGTTCTGCGATGATTTGTAGGGCTCGAACCTTAGGCGCTCCGCTCAGAGTACCTGCAGGGAACGTCGCACGCATGAGATCGTATGCGGTCTTATCCTTAGAAATAGTACCCACCACCTGTGACACAATGTGCATAACGTGTGAATAACGTTCGATCGTCATGTAGTCTGGCACATGAATAGAACCGTATTCACAGACACGGCCAATGTCATTGCGGGCCAAATCGACCAACATTAGGTGCTCCGCACGTTCCTTCTCATCCGCAAGTAGGTCTTTTTCCAGCGCTAAGTCTTCGGCCTCATCTTTGCCACGGTGCCTTGTGCCTGCAATTGGGCGGATTTCGACGGTATTATCAGTCAGCCGCACGTGCACTTCGGGGGAAGCTCCGACGACTGAGAAATCAGGGTCTTCCATTAAAAACATGTAGGGCGACGGATTGACGGTGCGGAGGGCACGGTATAGATCGACTGGCGTCGGAGTAAATTCCTTTTTAAAGCGTTGCGATAGAACGGTTTGTATGACATCTCCGGAACGGACGTATTCCTTGACGTGATCGACCGCAGCCTCAAAGCGGTCTTTTGTGAAATTACCTGCTGGAACGCTGACATCGGCTGGCTCTGACAGCGCTCGATGGGCTAAAGAGAGCGGCTGTTCGAGTTGTTCACAGATATTCACAATTTCTGCCGTTGCGCGCTCATACGCTGGTGCGGGATCGCCTTCGATGTGGGCATGTACACACACACGAAGCACTTGGCGCACGTGGTCGAAAATGATCACTGAGTCCGTGATCAGGTAGTATAAAATCGGTACTTCGAGCGGATTGTCTTCGGGCTTTGCAATGGTCGGCTCGACATAATGAACGTATTCGTGGCCAACGAATCCCACGGCGCCACCGGTAAAGGGCGGCATATCTGGCAGGCAGACAGGCTCGTAGCGGGCCATTTCGGCTTCGACGATTTTGAGTGGATCTTCTGGGGTCTCGAGTGTGTCGACTGTACCGTCTTTATGGGTAATGGTGACCTCGTCTTCAAACACACGAATGACTTTGCGTGGATGACTGCCAAGAAAGGAGAAGCGACTGATGCGCTCGCCGCCAACGATGGACTCGAAGAGGAATGCCGGTCCGTCTTTACGAATCTTTGAATAAGCCCCCAGCGGTGTTTCGCAGTCTGCCGTCAGGTCGACGTATACTGGCACAGTGTTACCTTGCTGGGCGAGTGCTTCGAATACGGATCTGGAAGGTTGGATATTCATGAGAAAGTTCGATCGTTGAACATCGAACTTCTAAGGTCGAATAAAAATTCAGACGAAGCCGTGAAAGTACCGAGGTTTAGGCGCCTGTAAGCCGTGCAAAGTGCTTTTCCGCGTCGGCAAGGGTTTGCTCGATGGTGTCGCCGATGACGCAGAAGTGCCCCATCTTGCGGCCGGGCCGTGGTTCGCCTTTGTCGTAGAGGTGGAGCGCTACGCGAGGGTCGCTGAGTAGACTTGCCCAGTCCGGCTCGCCGTCTTTCCAGACGTCGCCGAGTAGATTGATCATCACAGTCGGCTGGTGCAGCTCCGTGGAGCCAAACGGGAGGTCTGTGACGGCTCGGATGTGCTGCTCAAATTGTGAGGTCAGGCAGCCGTCGATGGTGTAGTGGCCTGAGTTGTGCGGGCGAGGGGCCATTTCATTGATGATCAAGTGGCCGTCTTCATGGAGGAAGAGTTCAACCGCGATCAGGCCAACGACGTCGAGCTTGTCAGCGATTTCGCAGGCGAGCGCTTCCCCTGCGGCGCGGGTGGCATCGGTGATACGAGCTGGCACGATGGAGGCGTGCAAAATGTGATGGATGTGGACGTTTTCGGAGACTGGGAAGGTGCTTTTACTGCCGTCGGCTTTGCGCGCGCAGACCACTGAAAATTCACCGATGTGGTGGATCCATTGCTCGACCACTACGCGTGGTGGGCGCTCGAGAAAGTTCCAGAGGTACTCGGTGTCTTCAGCTTCGTCAGCGGAGTTGAGTTTAATCTGGCCCTTGCCATCGTAGCCAAATGCCGCGGTTTTAATCACGCAAGGGAAGCCGATGGCTGCGATCGCACTCTTCAGGCTGGCTGCAGAGTCGGCATATTCAAACGGTACGCACGGCAAGCCATTGGCTTTAAGGAAGTCTTTTTCGCGCTGCCGATGTTGGCATATGTGCAGTGCCTGTTTGCCGGGCATGACTGGCTTGATCGCGTTGAGCGAGTCGATCACTTCGGCGGGAATGTTTTCGAACTCAAGGGTGATGATGTCGACTCCTTCGGCAAAGGCGCGCAGGGCGGCTTTGTCCGTGTACGGCGCGTTGACTTCATGGTCGGCGATCATGCCTGCGGGACTCGGCCCTGAGGGCTCGAAGACGTGAAAACGATAGCCAAGCGTGCGGCCTGCAAGGATGAGCATGCGGCCGAGTTGTCCGCCGCCTAAGATACCAATGGTGCTTCCGGGTGTGATCATTTTATAAAGTCGGGAGGGACGGGTTGCGGCTTCAGGGTGGCGAGCAACTGCGAATGGTGCTGTGGTCGTCCTTTCCTAGTTAAGTGGCATTAGGCTTCTGGAAGCTCAGTGGCGAGTACGGTGTTGGTTTGATCGGCACGGAAGGCCTTTAGGCGCTCGCATACACCAGTGTCGTTTAAGGAGAGAATGGCGGCGGCGGAAAGTGCGGCATTTTTTGCACCGGCCACGCCGATCGCTAATGTCATGACTGGAATGCCTGCTGGCATTTGGACGATCGAGAGGAGTGAATCTTGGCCGCTGAGTGCTTTCGATTGTACGGGTACGCCAAGTACGGGTAGGTGCGTCGTGGCTGCGGTCATGCCAGGGAGGTGCGCGGCGCCTCCGGCTCCGGCGATGATGATCTGGATGCCACGGGCTTCTGCGGTTTCCGCGTAAGAGCAGAGTAATTGGGGCGTACGGTGTGCGCTGACGATCTTTGTCTCGAAGGGAATTTCGAGTTGTTTGAGTAGGGCTGCGGCCTCACTCATGGTGGACCAATCAGATTGGCTGCCCATGATGATTCCGACGACGGCGTTGTTCGCGTTTGCTTCCATGCGATCAGAAAAGCGGATTCCGCAGTAGAATTCAACAACGGAAAATTGTATTCAGTGGGTTAGTCGAGTGGCACGCTACTCGCTTGAAATAGCGAGTGCCATAGCTACGCGTTCGCGTAGCTCGCGATAAGTTGTTTCGTCGTTGGCAAATGATTTCCCGTGCGCAGGCAAGATCTTTTAAAGCTGCTGCCACTGCTCGATGTACAATCTGGTTTGGGAATCATTTGTTGAACACTTCGACGTTGATTGAGGCAGAGGTGGAAGCGCTGGGTGAGACGCCCAGAATGGCGGCGATGCTGCTGTCTGGCGAGGTCACCACTTCGGTACCGAATTCGCGGGGGCCGGTGCTTTTCTGTATAATTTGCACGGGCGTTTCCGCAGTCACCAACGAATATCTAAATGGAGTCTCCTCTTATTTTTCCTGCGTTTATGCAGAGACAATTTCGCCTAATGTGATACCTGTAGATTTTTTTCGTCGTATCGCCACGAGACGGAACAGGTGACGAAAGAAGCTGTATCTGCTTAAATTTCATAGCTGTTGTGTCCCTACTGGGTCATGTCTCAAAGAAAAAACCCCGGCGAACCGGGGTTTGTAATTAAGTACACTGAGATGAATGAATCAGGCTGTAATTAACTTGGCTGATTGGGGCTCGCGATCACCGTATCCTGATCCTCAGGAGTTACTTCTGGTGGAAGGACGGGGGCTTCTGGCTGTGTGTTATTATTCTTAAATGGAGGGCAGTTCACCTCAGGATTGATGATTCGCTCGAAATTTGGATTTTTGTCTGAGATGCGTACAGTGATTCGGTGAGCTGGAGGAATCGATTCAGTTGTTTCTTCTCCCTCTGCCTCGTACGCTTTCTCTGCGCTATTTCCACTGCCATATTTGCTAATCCCATTGAGACGGCTGATCAGATCTACCTTACCATCCAAGTTGTAGATAACGAAAATGAATTCACCACGTACTGCATTGTAGCGGCATTCAATCGAAAATTTTGTGCCGCGAATTGCTGCCGTACCGAGTGGCGTTTCGATGTCAAAACGAGACCCTGCTTTAAGGCTTTTTACATGGCCTGAGACTTTACCGTAGTTCAGCTGCAATAGAGACTGCGATTTACTCGGATCTGCTTTGAGTTGCTCATAGCTTTTAGTGCCTCCAAATGCTTCTTGGGAAAGCTCCACAATTGTAATGCTGGTCTTTTCAGTGACCAAAATCTCAGAGCCATTCGAAAACACCAGGAGTGCGGTGCTCCATGCGCCCGTGACGATGCTGTCACCCTGGCCGAGAATCGCTCCAATCATTAGCGGCGACTCCACGCCATCCTCAGATGCAGAAGTTACTGTGCCGCTCATACTCAGCACTTTAGCGCTAGCAAGTTGTTGAGCAGCAGTTGCGGTGAGTGAACTCAGACCAAAGAGAGCGAGTAAAATAAGATGTAAATAAGGGCTTTTCATAAGTAAAATTTTTCTAAAAACAGGCAATAAATTATTGCAAAAGTACTTTTTATTCCCTGCTTGATCAAGCTTTTTCCCACTGTAATCCGACATACCAGTGATATCCGAAGGGATTTCGGAAGATTTATAAATTTTTAGCATTTAGAGGAAGGAAGGATCCATTATGAGTATGTTGAAATGTGCGTATCACTCGACGCAGAACTTTAATGGTGGTCTGCCGGAGAGCGCTAAGCTGCCCGGACATTTTATGGCTCAGTGGGTCGATCGGTGGCTGCGACTAGTTTTTTTGTCGGTTAGGTCTAAGCACCATGTGTTTGCCATCAGTCAGGCCCAGCGCGGGGCACCCTGTATCAAGGTATCACTCACTTTTCCTACTTTCCACTTTCCTCTTGTGCCACTTTCGACTTAGTTCATCGATATGACATTATTTCGACCATGCATCGACCTTCACGCTGGTAAGGTGAAGCAAATTGTTGGCGGCACTCTAAGCGATGATGGAGTTGGCTTGCAGACAAACTTTGAGAGCGAGCAGCCGGCGGAATATTATGCGGCATTATATGGTAAAGATGGCTTGAAGGGTGGTCACGTGATTCAGTTGGGGCCGAATAACGATCAAGCAGCTCGCGCCGCCTTAGCCGCGTATCCATTTGGCTTGCAGGTCGGAGGCGGCATCAATCGTGAGAATGCTGCCAGCTGGTTGGATGCTGGGGCGAGCCATGTCATTGTGACCTCATGGTTGTTTGATCGCGAAGGGCACTTTTTGGCAGAACGTTTAGACGCATTACTGGCCGAAGTCGGTAAAGAGCACTTGGTACTGGATTTGAGTTGTCGTTCTCAAGGCGATGGTTGGGTGGTAGCGATGAATCGCTGGCAAACGCCGACCGACATCGCGGTGAATGCAGAAAACTTGCGCCAGTTAGCAAATAGTTGCGATGAATTTTTGGTGCATGCGGCAGACGTCGAGGGGCACTGCGGGGGGATCGACGGCCGGCTTGTTGAGTTTTTAGGGGCCCATGCCACACTTCCTGTGACATATGCCGGCGGTGCGCAGGCCTTCGAAGATTTGCAAACAGTGCAGGACCTCAGTGGCGGCAAGGTCGACTTAACCATTGGCAGCGCACTTGATCTTTTCGGTGGCAAACGAGTAGGCTATGCAGACTGTGTTGGGTGGAACCAGGGCAGGTGAGGGGGGGGACGTTGTTAGTTGAATGTTGTTAGTTGAATGTTGTTAGTTGAGCGTTGTTAGTTGAATAGTGGCTTGGGGAGTGTCGTGGACCGCTAAAATCGCCAACATGCCTTATAACGTGAGCTTTCATGCCTATTCCGCGATAGGCACTTGAAGTCAACTAACATTAGCAACCAGAACCAGCAACGAACAACCAACATCTAATCGCAGCCCCGCTGCGTGCACTTTATGATTGGCAAACCCTTAAAGTCGCGCCATCTGTTCGCTTTGTTTGGAGAACCAACAGATATAAACCTACTTTCATTTTTAATTTATTATGGGACTTCTTGACATCGGATTTGCGATACTATTGTTAAAAATGACGATTTGCACCTTGCCTGGTGTGCTGGGCATTTTCTGTATCGCCAGTTCCGAAGATACCAAGCGGGCTTTACGAAGTACTGTGTGTAATCAGTTGTTTGGGGTCAGTAATGCCATTCCTTACCCTAAGTTTGCTCGGTTTTTGAACATCGCGGGGACAGTGCTTATCTTTTTCAGCCTTATTGCGACGTGGTTTATATTATTACGTCCGTTTTTTGAGACCACGCCAGTGGCATAAGACAGCTAGTGGCGGGCGATTACCCTCGCCTGTAAAACATAGTTTTAGTGAATCGCCTCTGGGTTCTGAAGCTTGCCTTGCCTTGTTCGCGGGTTATTTAGCCCTATTTTGAGAGGGCCGATGAACTTTAGGAATTGGATTACTTCGTTCGCTTTGTTCAAAATAACTTGAACAAATGCTCTAGTTTTGATTCATCCTAACCATCAATGGCAGCTTCTCGCACAGATCATACCAAATCATCCGCTGCGCTCTCGCCGTGGGAAATTTCGACGATTGAGCTTTTTACTCGTACGGTGAATTTGATTGGTCTGCCGCGTTCAGTTGGCGAGATTTATGGGCTGTTGTTTTGTGCCTCGACGCCGCAGACCTTTGACATGCTGTCTGAGCGCTTGGGAATTAGTCGCGGCTCGGTGAGTCAGGGCTTGAAGTTTTTACGCCAACTTGGCGCAGTAAAAGTGCAGTATGTTGCGGGTAGCAGGAAAGACCACTACGTGCCTGAGCTGTCTATTAAGGCTTTAGTGCAAGGGTTTGTACGTGATCAATTTACCCCGCATTTAGAATCTGGCGCTGAGCGCCTCGACGCAATTGAGGGGTTGATTGAATCCGAATCGGACCCCGCCCTTCGAGCGCACGCGACCCAACGGATTAATACCCTGCGCACTTGGCAGGGCCGCGTGCAGAAGCTCATGCCAATTATGATGGCCGCGCTGGGTGGAATTAATTTTCTCAATCAGTCGTCAGAGAGCGGCGACGCTGTGATCTAGGGAGTATGCGACCAAGTCACCACCTTGTTTATAGAAGATAGCGGCGGAGTTGGGTTGGTCATCTACGATGCACTTAAGCACCTGGGTTTCCATGAGCTTTGCGAGCAATTGATTTAGTCATTGTTGCGGTGCATGCAATTGAGGACCTGCGGTGATCACTCATAAAGCCCGCAAAGGGATGGGAGTCCAAAGTTTGCTGCGTATTTTTTGCCTTCGATGCATTCGGTCTTGTCGCTCTGCGAAGAACAGTATTTTTTGTATTTCAGTATTCTACCCCTGATATGGCCTTTCCGATCTTATTTTTTATTCTTCTCGGTTGTTTTGCCTCATGGCTCA
>JAFMDL010000051.1 GCA_017857255.1 Puniceicoccaceae bacterium
GGAGATTCAGTACCGTTGACCGACAATAGTGCGTCAATTCGGCTTTTAACATCCGATTCCACTTCGGCAAATGCCGGATGCTCGGTCGTCACAGTACCTGCTTTTGAAATACCTTGGGCAGCTAAATAATTACCGACCGTATACGGTAAAACGAAATAACCATCGGCAAGGCCCTGCATCAATGCAGAGGCACCGAGGCGATTCGCACCGTGATCAGAGAAGTTCGCCTCACCACCAACAAACATACCAGGTATGGAGCTCTGCAAGTTATAATCGACCCAAAGCCCTCCCATGGTGTAGTGCACCGCAGGGAAAATCATCATTGGTGTACTGTATGGATCGGCGCCTGTAATACAGTTATACATGTCGAACAAATTGCCGTAGCGTTCTTCAATTGCTTTGCGACCATCGCGCTTAATCGCATCGCGGAAGTCGAGAAACACGCCTAGTCCGGAGGCAGCGATACCGCGACCTTCATCACACGTTTCTTTCGCCGCACGCGAGGAAATGTCGCGTGGCGCAAGATTTCCAAAGCTGGGGTACTTGCGCTCCAAGAAGTAATCACGGTCATCCTCAGCCACCGCATTCGGGTCGAGTTTACCTTCGCGAATTTGCTGAGCCACGTCTTTACACATGGGCGCCCAAACACGACCATCGTTGCGTAGGGACTCAGACATAAGCGTCAACTTCGACTGCTGATCACCATGAACAGGAATACAGGTTGGATGAATCTGTGTATAACATGGATTCGCAAAGCCAGCCCCGCGCTTATAAGCACGATATGCTGCAGTGACATTACAGCCCTGTGCATTGGTGGAGAGGAAAAATACATTACCATAACCACCAGTTGCCATCACCACTGCATCCGCGGCATGACGAGACACCTCACCGGTGACCATGTTACGCACAATCACACCCTTGGCATGACCGTCGACTTTGACCACATCGAGCATCTCGTGACGGTTGTACATCTTCACCTTGCCTAAACCAATCTGCTTACTCAGCGCAGCATACGCGCCAAGCAGTAATTGTTGTCCAGTTTGCCCCCGCGCATAAAATGTGCGCGAAACCTGCGCACCGCCAAAGGAACGATTGGCAAGCATACCACCGTATTCACGCGCAAACGGCACACCTTGGGCGACACACTGGTCAATAATATCGCTACTCACCTCTGCGAGGCGATAGACGTTGGCTTCGCGCGCCCGATAGTCTCCGCCTTTAACTGTATCATAAAACAAACGACGCACAGAATCACCGTCGTTTTGATAATTTTTAGCTGCATTGATACCGCCTTGAGCAGCAATACTGTGCGCGCGCCGCGGGCTGTCTTGGTAACAGAAGCATGAAACATTGTAACCCTGCTCAGCAAGACTCGCTGCCGCAGCGCCTCCGGCAAGACCAGAACCAACAACGATTACGCTATACTTACGACGGTTGGCCGGATTGACCAACTTCATGTTAAACTTATGATTTGACCACTTATCAGCCAGTGGTCCTTCAGGAATATTAGAATCTAGATTCATTCGTATTAGGCCCTATTTGTGAAGTTTTTCAATGATAGGATCAGTGACTTCGGAGCTCGAAGCATCACCCGTTTTTTTGAGCATGCCTGCCATAGAGGCGACAGGAATCACGGCGAATCCCAGGAAAACAACCACACCATAAATCAGCGCTAGCCGATCGAGGCGCTTACGCCACAGCTGATTGCGCAAGCCTACCGACTGAAACATACTACTTACACCGTGAATGAGATGCATGCACAATAGTCCTGTAGCTAAGATATAAAAAGCAGACACCCACCACACCTCAAAGCCTGCAATCATCATATCATTCACATTAAAGGTCATAACAGGCGCGCCATTCTTCAGTACCACATCGCCATTCTTAACCAAAGCGACATCTTCGATCTGCTGGTCATATTCCATGCTAGGAACAGTCCGTGCGGTGTAGTGCGCTATGTGGAAAATAATGAACGCTAGCAAAATGATACCACTGATGCGCATTGTCTTTGCTGCATAGGTCGCTTGTACTGATTTGTTCAACCCATACCCCTGCGGACGCGCTTTACGATTATCTAGCGTGAGCGAAATTGCAGCCCAAATGTGGATGCCGATACAAGCCAGCAGGAAAAGTCGAATTCCCCAGAGCATCTCAACAGGCATGACATGATGCAGCTTGTATGCATACGCGTTGATTACATCAGGACCCAAGAAAATCTGTAAATTGCCAAGCATGTGACCGAGCACAAACAACACAAGAATCAGACCAGTTAGGGCCATTAGGACTTTTCGACCAATGGTCGATTTTAGAAAGCTACACAGTGAACACATAATCTTCTACACGTAATAAATGCCAGATTTCTATAGGCAACAGCCAGGTTTTCAAACTACTACACAAATAACGCAGTTATATTAGAGGTGCTAATAATCCTAATTAAGGGATGTAGTGATGTGGTGAACAAAATCGCTAATATCTACTTTTAAGGGACTACCAAACCATGAAGGCCATTAAAATAAAAAATGCTTATAATACTTTCATTTAAAAACAGGTACGCTTATTGCTCGTCTTCTTTTACAGAAACTTCCAAAAAGGGTTGCCAACCTAAAAGGGCAATCAATTGAATGCGACACCGAAGGCGGGTTTGCGTTGTGCATGCTTTCGACACTTTTTATTATGACGAAGTCAAACAACATGAAATACATTTTTGTCACTGGAGGCGTGGTCTCCTCGCTCGGTAAAGGGCTGACGGCTGGTGCGCTCGGAGCACTCTTGGAACAACGTGGACTGCGCGTGCGCATTCAGAAATTCGACCCTTACTTGAATGTCGACCCTGGCACGATGAGCCCCTTTCAGCACGGCGAGGTCTATGTGCTCGACGATGGCGCTGAGACGGACCTCGACCTCGGCCACTACGAGCGTTTCACATCTGGTAAACTCGGTAAGCTCAATAACCTCACCTCTGGCCAAGTTTACGAAAACGTCATCAAAAAAGAGCGGCGTGGTGACTATCTCGGTGCCACTGTGCAGGTGATCCCACACATCACCAATGAAATCAAACAACGTATCTACGATGGTGGCAGCGAAGATGTTGACGTGCTCATCACAGAGCTAGGTGGAACGATTGGTGATATTGAAGGCCTCCCATTCCTAGAAGCCATGCGCCAGTTCGCACTTGAGGTGGGCAGGCAGGATATACTTTTCTTGCATTGTACCCTGTTGCCCTACCTAAAAGCAGCTGGCGAACTAAAGACAAAGCCAAGCCAGCAGAGCGTCGCGAAACTTCGCGAAATTGGTATCCAGCCAGACATTCTCGTTTGTCGCACAGAGCAGCCGATGACCAATGAAATGCGCCAAAAGCTGTCTCTCTTCTGTAATGTACCAGTTAAATCCGTCATTGAAGAGCGCGACGTCGAGACTTCAATCTATGAGCTACCTCTCGCACTCAAAGCTGAAAATGTTGATGACCTAGTCATTGATCACCTCAGCCTGCATGCCCCTGATAGTGACATGAAAGTATGGCACGATGTAGTGCGCCGTCTCAAAGCGCCGAGCTACAAAGTTGAAATCGGCGTGGTTGGCAAATACATCGAGCTGCAAGACGCCTACAAATCAGTCTACGAATCGATCATCCACGCTGGTATCGCCAACGACACTGCAGTCAGTATCGTCCGTCTGGACGCTGAAGAAATCGAGAAAGACCCAAAGTCACACCTCAGCAACCTTGACGGTATTTTGATTCCAGGTGGCTTCGGCGACCGAGGTACTGAAGGAAAGATCGCGGCCGCAAAATTTGCTCGCGAGAATAATGTGCCATACTTCGGACTTTGTTTAGGTATGCAAATCGCAGTCATTGAATATGCACGCAACGTTGCTGGCCTCGAAGATGCGAACAGCTCGGAATTTAACGAGCAAACACCGCATCCTGTCATCGCCATCATGGATGACCAAAAAGAGCTGACTACGAAGGGCGGAAACATGCGCCTAGGCGCCTGCCCGTGCAAGCTCGCTAAAGACAGCTTCAGTTACCATGCCTATGGCAAGGAGATGATCGATGAGCGCCATCGCCATCGCTTCGAATTTAACAACGACTACCGCAAAACACTCGAAGACGCAGGTCTGCGTATCGGCGGCGTCAATCCAGAGCGAGATCTCGTCGAGATCGTTGAAATCCCCGATCACGCTTGGTATGTCGGCGTCCAGTTTCATCCGGAATTCAAATCCAAACCAAACGCGGCGCATCCGCTCTTCGCAAACTTCATAGCAGCGACGCTCAAATATAAGAAATAGTTCTTAGATCGTTCACGCGTTCGCCCTATTTACAAACCAGCGTCAGCGGCTCTATACCGCACCGCTGGTTTTTTTGTATCCGTGCGTTGCCTTTATAACCAACTGCACTACTCATACCTCCTATGTTACATACCAATTATCCAACACGACTCAAAGCCATCTGGGACGAGGCGATTGCAAAGTATCAATCCGGCAACCGTGAGGCAGATACTTTTTTCGATGATGCTAGCCTCGCTGAACTCGCATCTATCGGGCTCAACCCAATGGATGTTTATGACCCGGTTGAAGACCACCTCAGCGGCGCAGACATTGACTTCTCTACCTTTCTATTGATTTCTGACGCACGGCGTGACTACTTCCTCAATAAGCAAAACGGCCTTCAATCAACCAACATACTCGACTCCAGCTTGCTGCCAGCCAAAGACCTTGCTGAACGTGGAATCGTCTGGTTGCCCCGTATTATGCCCAAAGCGATCGCAAAACTCCGTGGCGAACTGCCTCCAGAAACAATGTATGGCTGTGGCGGTGATCGACGCTTTTTTGCGACCAATAACATTCACCCAGCGGAATTCCTGCGTGCAACTTGGGCTTATGAAGACGAACCCGATAAACTCATTGATTGGGTCGAAGTTCGCCATGCTGCATCAAATAGCTAATTCAACAAACCCCCAAACCCGCAATAAAGCCAAATTCAATGTTGAAAGTTCGACATGAAACGTTCGATGTTCAATTAGATGGATAAACTAGCCGAAATCATGGCCGCCAAGCGGCTCGCTCTGCGCACTCAGATTCGCCCTGTACGTGACTCTGAACTCTCACGCCTAGCCGATATGCAGCGCCAAGGGGGCAGCTTCCTCGACGCCCTTGCCCGTAAAGACCGCCTCTCTGTAATTGCAGAGATCAAGCGAAAGTCGCCATCTGCTGGCGAGATTGTTGCCGCCAGCGTGAATGCAGACGATCAGGCGCGCAACTACATCAATGCCGGCGCCGACTGTCTGTCTGTGCTCACTGACACCGATTACTTTGGTGGCACTTTACAAGACCTCTGGGATGTCGTTGAATTTCTCGAAGTGCATGAGCGAACGACACCCTGCCTGCGCAAAGACTTTATGGTGCATCCTATTCAAGTCGTGGAAGCCGCCGAAGGCGGTGCGAGCTGCATTCTAATTATTGTCCGTGCCCTCGACGACGACGAAATCAAAGCCCTGCGTGATGCTGCCGGACTAGCAGGGCTCGATGCCCTCTATGAAATTCACGAGGAGCGAGAACTCGAAAAGGCACTCAAATTTGATCCACAGATCATCGGCGTAAATAACCGAGACCTCAAGCGCTTCAAAACAGACCTTGCCGTATCTGAACTACTAATTCCACAGATACCAGACAACATCATCAAAGTCAGCGAGAGTGGTATTTTCGATGTCGAAGATGCCGAACGTGCAAGCGCTTGCGGCGCGGATGCAATTCTAGTCGGCGAAGCACTGATGCGTTCTGAAGATACTGAGGCATTGATGGATGCGTTTCACCACGCATAAGAGAGTATGAAGGTTGAAAGCCGAACAGTGAGAATGTAGCTTTCACACTCTCATACCTTTTACCTCCCCACTTTTTTTGCCATGCCACTTAGTCCTAAACAGACCCGCGCTCTACTCGATCAGCTAGCGCATTTCCCTAATAAAAAATTGGGACAAAACTTTTTGGTCGATGGCAATATCGTGCGCAAATCAATTGATATGGCTGAGCTCGATGCTAATAGCCACGTCGTCGAGGTAGGCCCCGGACTAGGCACACTCACCCGCGCGATCCTGAGTAGCGGCGCAACCGTATGGGCCGTTGAGCGTGATGCTACTCTCACCCAACATATTCGCGATACTGTTGTTCCCGAACAACCCAAACTCCACCTCATCGAAGGCGACTGCTTGGATTACCCGCGCGCCGAACTACCGATCCTGCAGGCTCAAAGTGACTTTAAAATTGTCGCCAATCTCCCCTACGCGGTCTCTACACCATGGATGGAAGCAATCATCTCTGGCCCACTGCCGCAGCGCATGGTGCTGATGCTGCAGAAAGAAGCTGCCGACCGCTATGTTGCCAGCCACGGCAGCAAGGCCTTTGGTGCGATTTCGATTTTCTTGCAATCGGTCTATACCGCACACAGCAAACATCTGGTTTCCGCGCAATGCTTCCACCCAGCACCAAAAGTCGATTCCGCTCTCTTACGTCTCGACTTGCGAGAAGACGCCGTGCATTTCTCTGCAGCTGCACGCGAGTGTATCCGTGGGATCTTTACTCAACGCCGCAAACAACTCGGCGCTCTCTGCAAGCGCGCTACGCATACCGAGGCATTGGACTGGTTCAACACCATCGTAGCAGAAGGCGTAAAACCTACAATACGCCCGGAAGAGTTACCCCTCGAACAATGGCAAAAGCTAGCCCATCGACTCGCCTAAGTGGATCGATGCGTACTTGATTCGCCAACCTCAGTCGCCTAATCCTATTCGTATTCTCCTCTCGCCGTGTTTAGCCTGATCGCCAGACGTTTACTACAAGCCATCCCCACCTTATGGGTGGTGGCCTCCGTCACCTTTGTGCTGTTACGCTTCGCACCCGGCGGCCCATTTGACGATGAAAAAAAACTGCCGCCTGAAATCAAAGCGCAGATCGAGGCGCATTATGGCCTGAATCAACCACTCTACGAGCAGTACTACAATTTTTTCCTTAATCTATTTAACGGAGATTTAGGGCCCTCATACAAATACCCGGGCTGGGACGTACAAGAAATCATTGCGCAATCCTTTCCCGTCTCGCTTGAACTTGGCTTTTGGGCACTGCTCATTGCTCTAGCAATTGGTATACCGATTGGTACACTCGCTGCGCTGAAACACAACCAACCCACTGAGACTGCCCTGATGGGCATCGCCATGGTCGGCATTTGTCTGCCTTCATTTGTGATTGGTCCGATTCTACTAATCGTTTTCAGCCTACACCTCGAATGGTTTAATCCGCTGGGCTGGAGCTATGCGAGCGATCGCTTTATACCAGCGCTCACGCTTGGTCTACTCTATGCCTCCTACATCGCTCGCTTATCTCGTAGTGGTATGTTGGATGTAATGCAACACGACTATATTCGCACTGCTCGTGCGAAGGGATTAAAAGATAAAACTATCGTTCTGCGCCATGCATTACGCACTGCGTTGTATCCGGTGGTTGCATACATGGGCCCAGCAGCAGCTGGTTTGATTAGTGGCTCATTCGTTGTCGAAACCATTTTCTTTATTCCAGGCCTAGGGCCCTTCTTCGTGAATGCTGCGCTCAACCGGGACTATACGATGGTCATGGGCACGGTGCTTTTTTATGCCACTTTGATCATCAGCTTTAATTTACTGGTCGACATCATTCAAATGTGGCTCAACCCAAGGACGCGTAATGATTAAACAACGACGCGAGGCAGCAGCCAGTTCCGTCGCATCGAAATCCTTGGGGCAAGATGCATGGGAGCGACTCAGACAAAACCGCATGGCACAAATTGGCGGTACACTCTTTATCTGTATCACTCTACTCTGCCTCATTGGTCCATCGCTAAGTAGCTATAGCTACGAGCAACAAGATCTTGCCTATGGTGCCCAAGGCCCTTCAGTCGAGCACTGGTTCGGCACGGATGATCTCGGCCGCGATTTGATGGTGCGCATCTTGGTCGGCGGTCAAATCTCTATCGGAGTTGGTTTTGCCGCCACGCTTATTGCATTGATTATCGGCGTCAGCTATGGCGCCTTTGCTGGATATCGTGGTGGTGCTACCGAAGCACTCATGATGCGCATTGTGGATGCGGTCTATGCGCTGCCGTTTACAATGATGGTCATCATTCTGACGGTCACCTTTGATAAGAAGAGCATCTTCCTGATCTTTATGGCGATTGGAGCGGTCGAGTGGTTGACCATGGCTCGCATCGTTCGTGGTCAAACACGCGCACTGCGCAAGCAACCCTATGTCGAAGCAGCAATCGTAAGTGGGGCCAAACAAAGCCATATTTTACAGCGCCACATCCTGCCTAATTTACTCGGCCCGGTCATCGTCTATACCACACTGACTATTCCCGCTGTCATTTTACTGGAGTCGATCCTCAGCTTCCTCGGACTCGGCGTGCAACCACCAATGAGTTCATGGGGAATTCTAATCAGTGATGGCGCTGAAAAAATCGATATATACCCGTGGATGCTATTCTTCCCAGCACTCTTTTTCTCGGTCACTATCTTCGCACTCAATTTCATTGGCGACGGTCTGCGTGATGCGCTCGACCCTAAAGAATCAAAGTAGCAGCCCATGCAACTACGATCGCAGTGCCCCCATTTACCTGAACCCGACATTCGTATGTCCTATCGCTGCTTAACGGACTTAAAAGAAGCCGATCGTAGTATCTTTTATTTCACAGCACTCAAATACGCACACTACCTATGGCTGCATGGTCATGCAGGCCGTAGTATCTTAGCGCTTACCCGAGCCCTCTATGCAGATGTGCCAGAAGAAGCTGATATTCTCCAGCAATGGCCGCTGCCTTATGCCGCACTCAGATGGGTCACGGCCTACCACCAGGGGCATGACTACCCTGGTAATCCACGGATTAGTTTTCAACACCAAGCCACACGACTGCGCGGGGATCGGCAAGATCTACGGCGTGCTCGCGCTTGGGCGGCATGGGCATTGGTATGCTCCGCAAAACCTAAGCTCTTAGGAGACCACAGCCAAGGGATTGATGAGCCATCAATTGTTGAGATCGCCGCAAGCTTGGATCAGTATGGCCACCGCAAAGAACGCGCGCTCTGGCAAGCCACGCTCACCTGTTAGTTCTTAGTCTAGATGAGGTGTGTATTCGGGCACCAACGCCTGAATCGCCTGCTTCAGTTCGTTGGTATTACTGGTAGCAGTTGCCGATTTCAAAGTAGCAATCATGGCGCTGATCGAATCGGTAAGCTGATCCTCAGCCACAAACCGCATCACCCGCGCATGATTGGTTGGCTTGAGCGTCTCACTCAGATGTTGCACCTCTTCATAAAGCTTCTCACCTGGCTTCAGCCCAATGAAATCGATCAAAATATCCTCACCCTCTTTAAGGCCACTTAGAGCGATCATTTGACGCGCGACATCCACGATCTTGATCGATTCTCCCATATCTAAAACGAAGATCTCACCGCCTGCGCCTAGTGTGGCACTTTGCAGCACCAAACCAACCGCTTCATGAACCGTCATAAAAAAGCGGGTCACTTCGGAATCAGTTACTGTCACAGGGCCACCGGACTCAATTTGTCGTTTAAAAATTGGGATCACGCTACCCGAAGAGCCGAGCACATTACCGAATCGAACCGCCATAAATTTTGTCGTATTCCCTGGCGCCGCTTGCTGCTCGAGGAGCGACAACTCGGCTAAGCGCTTGCTAGCACCCATCACGCTGGTTGGGTTGATCGCCTTATCAGTCGAAATGAATATGAACCGCTCCACACCTGCGGCGCTCGCGATACGAGCCAAATCCGCGGTCGCAAAGAAATTATTCTTTAGTGCTTCGCTGGGCTGCGCTTCCATTAAATTTACATGCTTATGGGCCGCCGCATGAAACACCACTTCAGGTTGAAAACGCTCAAACACTTTTTCAACGGCATCGGTCTCATGCACGTCCAGAATCATCGTTTGCGCGCGTTTCGATGTACCCTGCTCATGAAGCACTTGCTGTTGTAACTCAAATATCGCGAGCTCTGCCTGATCCACACAGAGCACCGCAGCGGGCGCATACTCTAGCACCTGAACGACCAATTCGCGACCAATACTACCACCCGCCCCAGTAATTAAAACACGCTTCCCTGTGAGCATAGAGCCGATCTGCTCCGAATTTAAATCAATCGTGTCACGTCCCAACAAATCCTCTAATTGGACTGGGCGTAACTGCGTCATGGTAGCACGACCACTCACTAAGTCAGTCAAAGCCGGCACGATATCCACAGCCAGTCCAGCTGCTCGCGCACTTTCTGCGACCGCACGCACACGACCGACCGAAGCGGAGGGAAATGCAATCACGACTTTAGTCGCGGCGTAGCGTTTCGCCACCTCCGCCAAACCATCGACAGTCTGCGCGACCAACACACCATGCACATAACGCCCAACCTTTTTAACATCATCATCGACAAAGGCAACTGGGCGCATCCCCAAGCGTGCCTTGTGCTTGAGCTCGGAGCAAAGTCCTGCACCGACCTCACCCGCTCCAACAATCAGTACGTTCTCGCCATCGTCCCACTTCAGCCAGTCCTCCAGACCACTGCTCGCCTTTACCCGTAGACCGACGCGCAGACCCGCCAATAGGATGAAACTAAGCAATAGATCAGTTAAAATCACCGCTCGTGGTGGCACCCCATTACCACCGTACACATACCACATGGAAGCTAAAATACAGCTCACGACAAACAACCCTGTGGCGAGACGTAGCGCATCGGGCAATCGGAAATACGACAACACGCAATCAACCTGCCCCGCGGAGAATAGCAGCATTAATTTCAAGCCGACGACCCACCAAATGCTATTCATCAGATCGATTTTAAAATTAGCGGGCACGTTAAAATCAAAGCGCAATTGAAACGCAGCGTAATAGCTCAGCCCACACAGCAAAGCGTACAATAGCAGCAAGCCGAGCGTTCGAAAGTTAAGATTACGTGTAAAAATACTCACAGTTGTTCAGTCACTCCATTCCCCCTACTGCGTTACAAAACACGCGCGCACACCCTCAATCACTTTCGATCGATCCGCCACACTCAGCGCCGAACCACTTGGTAAACACAGACCAGTCGCAAATAATCCTTCCGCGCATTCGCCGCCGATCGATGCACAATCCTGAAAAACGGGCTGCATGTGTAAGGGCTTCCACAATGGCCGCGCTTCCACATCTTCTGCCTCCAGTGCCGCAATCACCGCATCACGTGAACTGCCTCCTTCAACCGGATCAATGGTCATACACGTCAGCCAATAATTTGCCGCATCTGGATCTTCAATGGGCATAAACCTCACACCTGGCAGTTCTCCGAGAGCCGCACGATACGCTTCAAAGTGGGCTCGCTTTGCTGCAATACGGCGTGACAAATCATCCAACTGACTCAAGCCAAGTCCTGCCAAGACATTGCTCAAGCGATAGTTGTAGCCAAGCTCGCGATGCTCATAGTGCGCGACTGGCTCCCTAGCCTGGGTCGCCAGAAACCGTGCGCGATCAATCCAAGAGCCCTTGTCCGCCAACAACATCCCGCCGCCTGAGGTTGTAATGATCTTGTTGCCGTTAAACGAGAAAAACGAAAATGCGCCCATTCCCCCAGCGGGACGCCCCTTATACGATGCCCCTAATGCCTCGGCGGCATCTTCGACGACTGGTATGCCATAGCGCTCACAAACAGCCAGAATCGGATCCATATCCGCACATTGACCGTATAGATGCACCACGATCACAGCTTTAGGCAATTCACCCGAAGCCGCACGCTCACCGAGTTCCAGCTCGAGTAACACTGGATCCATATTCCACGTCCTCGGCTCACTATCTACAAAGATTGGATCAGCGCCACAGTAGCAAATCGGATTTGCACTGGCCGCAAAGGTCAAGGTCGGGCAGATCACCGAATCACCCGGTTGCACGTTCAATAGTTGCAACGCAAGGTGAAGCGCAGCCGTGCCAGAGTTCAGCGCCACTGCATACTGGCGCTCAGCAAGCTCAGCCACAGCAGATTCAAATGCCTCCAAATCAGGGCCCACTGGAGCCACCCAATTCGACGTCAACACGGCATCCACGGCAGCATGATCGCGGGTACTAATGTCTGGGGGAGATAGGTAGATGCGAGGCATAGTTAGCTGCAGTCTCCCACATTCAACCTATATTTCCATCTTTTTTCTCAAAGAAATCCGCTACTGCCAAAAAACTGTGGCAAAAACACCTAGGGCGGGACTTGTTCCGAGCGACTCATCACGGCGTAATGCAATGAAGACGGAAGCGACATGACCGACAGCGCAGCTGATCGGACCACCGCAGGTGAAAGTCTCGCCCAACGAAGTACCCAGGGCGGGACTTGAACCCGCACGCCATTACTGGCAAGGGATTTTAAGTCCCCAGTGTCTACCATTCCACCACCTGGGCATCGGTTGTGTCGTTCAACAAGCGCCGAAAAAAGCAACCTGCTCGGGCCTTGGCAAGTCTTGATCACGACGATTCAATTATTTCGAGAGATCGTAGATCGCGTAGCCGGCTAATGCATTGGGATCCTACCTCTGCCAGGCAACCTTGCCGAATAAGAAAGACATCAGCTATTTTCCTTCACTGAGCTATAATTGTTACACCCTTAGGAGATTTTTTGTGTCATAGGACTTACTTAAAATGGTTCCGATTAGCTGCGTGACTCCCATAAACAAGGGATTCACAATTCAATTAACCCTATATTTACATAGTTCACTAAATCGTGTAATTATGTCGACATTTCATTAAATCACGCTGATTTATAGCGTACGAATGCTATGAAATTTAATTATCTTATTTTTTTACTGCAGATTACTTTCTCGCTGACTGCACATTCTGCAACTCAGGAAACTGAATTCAGGCTAATCATTGATGACTGGAATGATTACTTAGTTAAAAATCCACGTATTATAGTAACTGAAGCAATACCTTCTGAAATTATTAATATTATTGATGAAGGTCACAACATCACTAGTATTTTATTTGGCTATTCAAAAGATGCTAATGATAGTTATTTTCAAAACAAACTCAGCTATTTAAAGAAACTAGCTCCTTCCATTACTAGGAACAGAGGTGAAAGTGAACATCGTGATAAAAGAATTTCTCATTCAGGCACGCTTAATCTTTCTGGAGATATCAACGGGTATATCGATGGTTATTATATAAATTCACACTTTGACGCTGAAGCTAGCTACACAAACTACGAGCACTATTATAGAGAAGTCACCAAATTTAGTAATGAATCGTTGCATCGAGTGGTAGAAAATCTTACAGCTAATACCACAATTCCTAGACTTGAACAATACATTGATGCTCTAAGGCAACATTGGAAGAATTGGAATAATACCACTCTTTCAATGTCGACTAAAGGTTCTTCAGGAGTTTCTAGAGAAGCCAATCTTGTTTACCTAGAACTATTAAACTACCATATTAGAAATTTCGAAAATTTGTATAAAGAGATTGAAAGTATAAAGCAGGAACATCAGCGAGCTTTGAAAAAATGGCAGGATTTCCGAAAATACAGTGCACCTCTTTTAACCAACTATTTAAAGAAAAACGGAAACCCTCTAAAAATAGGTGCTAATGGATCTTTCTCAGTAGAGAACTATAGTGACTCAAATAACATGATCCTAGAGTTCCCAACAATATCAGAAGTAGTCTACTATAATCTTAGCAGTAAAAATCCCCCTGTAGACTTACCATTCAAATTAATTGAATGGTAATTATTTATTTCGAGAGGTCGTAGATCGCGTAGCCGGCTAATGCATTGGGTAGCACTGAGCATTCACTGGTCCAATTACCGGAAAGATAGACGCGGTTCTCGATCTTAATTTGCCGTGCTTGGCAAAATGCAT
>JAFMDL010000112.1 GCA_017857255.1 Puniceicoccaceae bacterium
ACTCGCGCTTCGTCCCAGCTTTACACCTTCCCACTTTTATACATTTATACTCCTCACAATGAAAAACGAATACGCACTTCTAGACAGTGGCCACGGCCGGAAACTCGAACGCTTTGGTAAGATCATCCTCGATCGTCCCTGCGCTCAAGCTGTGTGGAATCCAAACACCCCCACACTCTGGAAATCAGCCGACGCATTTTTCACCCGAAAAGACGGCCTGCAATGGCGTGGCCGTGACAAACTCCCAGAATCCTGGAAAGCCACCATCAATGACGTAACGCTCAAGCTCTCCACCACTGATTTTGGGCATCTCGGGGTCTTCCCAGAAACGCGCGACATGTGGAGTTGGGTGACTCAAACACTCACTGACGAAGCACCGAAACGCAAAACGCCTCTCAAATTCCTGAATCTGTTCGCCTACTCAGGTGGAGCGACGCTCGCGGCTGCCAAGGGTGGCGCTCACTGCTGCCATGTCGACGCCTCTAAAGGCATGGTACAATGGGCGCGCCAAAATGCCGAGCTCAACGGTCTCGCGGAGCACCCCATCCGCTGGATCGTGGACGACGTCAATAAATTCCTTACACGTGAAATCAAACGTGGCAACCGCTACGACGGCATTCTGCTCGACCCACCCTCGTTCGGGCGCGGCAAAGGCGGCGAGCTCTATAAAATCGAACATGCGTTGCTTGAGACACTCAAACTGGTCAAACGCGTTTTATCAGACAGACCTAGCTTCGTCTATTTGACCAGCCATACACCAGGATTTACTCCGATTGTATTGGATAATCTACTACAGCAACTGTTACTTGGCGGTCAAACAGAGTGCGGCGAAATGCTACTCACCGGTGAAGATAATGCTTCCCCGGTCCCAAGTGGTACGTGGTCACGCTGGACAGCAAAGTAAGAGCGAGACCGCGGTTGGGCGCGCAACATCGCCGCTGATTAATCAGTAATACACTCTGGGATGATCAGGCACATAAGGATCAGCCAATCAGGCTGATCGTCAACTCACCCTATTCGAAACCAGCTTCGCCCCGCGTCACAATTGGCACCACCGCACTTGCCCACAGGTCATAGCCGGCTTGATTCAAATGCAGCATGTCCTCGATGAATAATTCTGCTCGTGGCCGACCTTCGGCGTTCAAAAGCACTGGCCATACATTGATGTAAGTGAAACCTACATTGGCATGACAGTAGTCTTCAATCATCGTATTAGCTGACTGCATTTTCGCAGCAAAGTCCCATCGAGAAACACTTGGCTTAGCCCCAATGACATAAAACCGCAGCTCTGGCATACGTTCACGGCACAGATTCGCCAGAAATATAAAATCATGAAAGATGCGCTGCGGAGATTTACCAAAACAAGCATCGTTGTCTCCCTCGTAAATCAATAGCGCCCTCGGCTCGTATTTTAGAATTAATGTCTCAGCATAATGAATGACATCTGTATAATGACTCCCACCAAAGCCGCGTGGTAATAAAGTCAGCCCGGCAAGGTCCGCCTCCATTCGTGGATGCCACATACGCATGGAACTGCTACCGGTGCAGACAATCGCGCCCCGCGGTGGAGGGTTAGCGGCATCAGCTGTTTGAAAGGCTGCGATCTGATCTGAAAACCGACGTGGATCTGGATCTAAGACGAGGGAATCATCCGCAGTGTTAATTGCTTTAAGACTGTTTGTTGCAAGTAGGATGAGGCTTAGGTAGAGCGATGCATAAATCATGACTAAGAACAAAAAGGGCCTTTGTGCGTACTGCAAGGGCAACCAAACGGCTTGCGTGCGGCACCGCTACAATTTGTAGTCATTAATTATAGAGCCGCGTCGTTGCGGCCTGCCAAATTCAATGCCTTCCATTATTAAACCACTCTCCGTAATACCCGTCACTGAGACTACAAATCAAACAATGCGGCCCAAATGAAAAAAATCCTAATTATAATAGCAGCTTTGATTGCCTGCGCCCCTTACCTTTTGGCAACAGAGAGCCACTTATCCTCAGGTGAGTATTTTATCACACAATCCTGGTCTCAGGAAACGTCCTACAACCGCCCGTACTTTGTCAATGTGGCGACGGATGCTGACGCAGCTAGATTACCTGTCTTGATTTATTTACATGGCAACGGCGGTAACGCCGAACAATCATTGAGAGGCTTTTTAAGACGACATCCCGCGATCGCCAGTCGTTACCTATTGGTATTCCCTCAAGGCTACCTTAAAAGTTGGAATATCGTATCTGAGCGATCCAAGGCCAATGACCGCGCATTTATCGAAGCGATTGTGGAAGAAGTGTGTTCCCACGTGAACGCCGAGAAAGGCACCATCACCAT
Source organism: Puniceicoccaceae bacterium (assembly GCA_017857255.1). Lineage (GTDB taxonomy): Bacteria > Verrucomicrobiota > Verrucomicrobiia > Opitutales > Coraliomargaritaceae > Lentimonas. The sequence continues at coordinate 2,327 of JAFMDL010000112.1, forward strand.
TATGGGTGTCTCAAATGGCGCAGCATTAGTTAATCAGCTCGCCATCGAATCCGACTTACCGAACGTCCGGAACTACATTACTGCGGTCAGTCCTCTCAATGTATTCCAACATGATGGTTCAAACTTCAAAGCGAAAGGCGACCACAACAACTATCTGAAATCGATCACACCCTCTCCCGGCAAACGTATACTCAATGTCTCAGGAACCGAAGATCGCTTGGTCCCGTATGCCGGTGGACCATCTCAAGGGATCCGAGCCAAAGAAGGCAAACTCGCCTTCGTCAATGCAGAGAAATCTATTTTTCTGTGGGCAAAAGCAATGGGTTTCCTGGGCGATCAACTTGTTCAACCGAGTCAACGAACCAGCAGGTACGAGCTATTTTCGTATTTAGATGGCAATGTCGTGCATTACAAAGCACTAGGCGAAGGGCACGGTGCCACACGCATAATCACTGAGCAGATATTAATGGACTTTAT
>JAFMDL010000052.1 GCA_017857255.1 Puniceicoccaceae bacterium
CCCGTTTTGTAAAAAATTGGCATAATTAAAGCTAAAAATTTACTGCGTCGCAATAACGCCACGCATTAATAACAAACAAACAAAATCATACTATGAAGATTAAAAAAGAACTGCTTGCATCACTGACTGGTGTTGCACTTTTCGGAACCTTTGCGAATGCAGAGATTCCAATTACTGATGACCTGAGCGCTTATGGCTACATAGACGCTTACTATGAGGATACCGATACAGGAGACAACCTTGAAGGTGGACTTGCTGAGTTTGAGCTTGGGTTCAGCTTTGCTCCTGCTGAAAGCAAATGGAGTGCAGTCGCAGAGCTTTCTTTCCGCGATGGCAGAACGACAGAAGTAACAGATAGTGGCGATGATACTGTTGATGTCCCAGACGATTTGGATTTCGAAACAGTTACCATTACGTATGCTGCTAGCGATGCGCTGTCCTTTACTATTGGTAACATTCTAAGCTACCAAGGTTTTGAAACTTATGATGCGACTGGTCTTTTCCAGTACTCGTACCAAGGTTACGGCAACAGCCCTGTTTACTCAGCAGCTTACGCATATGGTGCATGTGCAGATTATGTTACTGATGACTATGCTTTGGGTTTCTGGATCGGAGAAGCAGATGATTCAGCATCAGTTGAGTTTCTCGCCGCTTACACAGGTATCGAAGATCTCACGGTTAAATTCATCTACGCTGATGATCCAGGCTATGAGTCTATGAATATCTGGGCTAGTTACAACCTCGGTGATTTCACATTTGCTGCTGAATATACAAGTAACGAGTTTGAAGGTGTAGCTGATGAGGATAGTGTATATATGGCACTTGCTTATTACAGCTTTGGCGATGCCGGAGTTACGCTTCGCTATTCAGGTGGAGAGTTTGGCGGTCAGGACTTTGATAAATATACAGTCTCTCCTAGCTATGCTTTCTCTGACAATGTGTTTGGTTTGATTGAGCTTTCCTACGAAGAAGTGGAAGACACAGATGCCACTGCACTGGCTGCTGAGCTGATCTACAGCTTCTAATTAAAGAAGTTGTTGCATTTAATACAAAGGAGTCTCATCCCGGTGGGACTCCTTTTTTATTATGAAAAATATATACAACAAACATCTACTCCAGTGCGTGCTTAGCGGGCTTGTACTTTTTAGTTCACCTTCCATGACTGTCGCTGCAGAAGTGACGAAGGAAGAATTCCTAGCATTACAAAAACGTGTTGAGGAATTAGAGTCTGCTGTGCGAGTGGTTAAAAACACTCAGGTTGAAGCAATCGCAACGGAGACTTTTGCGGCCATGCCGATGACTCAAGATGACCGAAATTCACTGATTGAGAATGTTGTAGAAAAAATTCAAGCGCAGGAAGAAAGTGCGAATTTTCCTTGGATGGAAGCATCAAAGTGGGTGAGCCTTCGTAAGGGAATGACGCCGGAGGAGGTCGTTACACTCTTAGAGCAGCCCACCTTAAATGAGCCGTCTCTGCATAAGCGCGTCGATTTTGTTTACACTTACCAGGGGCGCCGTGTCGCTACCGCTAAAAAAGTAACGGGTATCATCCGATTCTATAAAGGTAAGGTAATTGCAGTGGAAGCTCCCGATCTATAGACGAACGGTCGGTCATATCTAGTCCAACCCTCTTAGCAATATGCTAGAGGGTTTTTTATATTAGAACGCTCAGGTAAAATTTAATATGAATTAAAAGTGTATTCATATTCTAATACATAAGATGAATATAATCTGCTGTATATTGAATAATCTTCAATGATTATTGAAGATTATTCATCTATTTCGCTTATCACGTTGTACTAAAATAACTTATTAAAGTAATTGGCACAGGATAAGCTATATAGATTTTGAATGTAATTTGGCTTACATAGCACGATTCATTTCGAGAAATCTATAATACTAATTAAGGGAAAATAAACATGATTAAATCACTCAATAAATTTTCAAAGTTGATCGCGTGTGGCGCACTTGCCACCGCTTCCTTTGGCATTGCTCAGGCCGAAGATGAGACCGTCAAAGTCGGTGTGCTTCACTCACTTAGTGGCACGATGGCAATCTCTGAAACTTCGCTACGCGACATCCTCCTTTTCACCTTTGATGAGATTAATGCCAGTGGTGGTGTGCTAGGTAAGCAGATCGAGCCCGTTGTGGCAGATGGCGCTTCGGATTGGCCGGTCTTTGCCGAGAAAGCCGAGCAGCTTCTCGCTCAAGATGGAGTCTCTGCGATCTTTGGTTGCTGGACATCTGTGAGCCGTAAGTTCGCGCTTCCTGTGGTTGAAAAATACAAGGGATTGCTGTTCTACCCAGTCCAATACGAAGGTGAAGAAGAATCACCAAACATCATTTACACTGCTGAAGCAGTTGGTCAGCAGGCGATCCCTGCGGTCGACTACTTACTTGCTGAGGGTTATAAAAAGTTCTACCTGATTGGTACAGACTATGTCTATCCGCAGACTACCAACATTGTTCTTTTTGAATACTTACTCTCGAAGGGCATCCCAGTTGAAAACATTGGCGGTGGCATTCGCTACGAAGGTGATGTTGCTGTCTCTGCTGGTAACTACACACCTTTTGGTCACACGGACTTCCAACAGATCGTTGCTGATATCAAAGACTTTGCAGCTTCTGGTGAGGCGTGTGTGATTAACACGATTAACGGAGATGCCAATGTTCCTTTCTTCAAGGAAATTGCTGCTTCAGGGTTAACTTCAGACGACTGCCCAATTGTATCGTTCTCACTCTCAGAAGATGAATTCCGCGGACTTCCTACCAAAGACTTGGTCGGGCATCTCGGATGCTGGACTTACTTCATGTCGATCGAGTCTGAAGCCAATGATGCCTTCAAGGAAAACTTCCAAACTTGGTTGAAAACTGAAGCACCAGACGCAGTTCAAAAAGAAGGTCGTGTGACTTGTTCACCAATGGTGCTCTCTTACAATGGTGTTTATCTCTGGAAAGCTGCGGTTGAAAAAGCCGGCACGTTTGATCCAGAAGCGGTAATTAAAGCACTTGAGTCTGGTATCTCTTTCGAAGGTCCTGGTGGCAAAGTCACCAGCCAGGAAAATCATCACGTCACTAAGAGTGTCTACATTGGGGAGACACTTGAAGATGGTCAGTTCGAAATTCTCGATGTGATTCCTGATGTGTATGGTGAGCCTTGGCTCAAAGGGACTTTTGAATAGTTCATATTGTTAGTTGTATTGTTTGGCGGGGCTTGCTGGATCTTTGATCTAGCAAGCCCTTAGCTTTTATTAAGAAAAATAGCTACGCTGGCGCGAAACGTGCTTGGCAATTCTATTCATGGTTTCCGGACTTATTATTACTCTTAAGAGCGCGTCGAGAAAGCTACTTTCTGTGCTGCTCATGTGCTTTGTTTGTTCGGTCGGGATGGCTGAATCCACCAGGACCGCTCGCCAGGTATTCAACGACTTAATACTTTCAGATACTGCGAGTCGTGACACTTTACTCGATGAATTGGCGCAGTATGGAGATCCTGAAATAGCGTCTATCTATGAGTCATGGCGCACAGGCGGGATCTACACTTCAGGCGAAGGTGAATCACGTAAGATTTTACAGTTTGCTGCAGAGCAGTGGACTCTAGTTGCCAGCGGCGAGCCTGTATCGTTATCTGATGCCGAATTGGCTGCGGCCCAAAAAACGCGTGCGTCGCGGTCGGTGCGCAAAGCGATGAAGAGCCTGCTGGATACCTTGGGACTGAAAGCGGAAGATCCGCTGGTGCGGATTAATTCGGCGATCAAAATGGGCCGGAGCCAAAAGGCAGACTTCGTACCTGCATTAGACGCGCGCCTCAAGGTAGAGACAGATGCAACTGTGAGGGATGCGATTCTAGAGGCGTTGGCAATTAGTCTGCTAGCAAATGGTGATGAGGCCGAGAAGCTCGTTGCGGTTCAAACTTTAGACAAAATGAACTCCGTCGCCGCACGGGCATTTATCGAAAAGGTGTTGGAGGTTGAAGTCGCTGAAAGCAGGAGCAATCAAGTGCTGGCAGAGACCTGCAGCGCGGCATTGATCAGCATCGAAGAGCATGTACGATTGATGGAGTTCTTTGGTAGCTTTTTCCGCGGATTCAGCACCGGATCTGTGCTGTTAATCGTGTCGTTTGGCTTAGCGATTACTTTTGGATTGATGGGAATCATCAATATGGCGCATGGCGAGTTTGTTGCAATTGGAGGCTATACCACATTCATGGTGCAGAACTTCTTTATCAACACCTGGGGGATCAGCAGCGAGGCATTCGGCTGGTATTTCGTAGTATCCTTACCATTGAGCTTTCTGGTCGCGGCTGTGATTGGTCTGCTGTTAGAGAAGTCAATTATTCGATTTTTATATCGTCGCCCCTTGGAGTCGTTACTCTGCACGTGGGGAATCTCGATGGTCATGCAACAGGGCTTCCGTTTGATCTTTGGAGCGGCGAATGTACAGGTCAATAATCCGACTTGGTTGATGGGTAATTTAAGTTTCGGTGGCTTTAATATGAGCTACACGCGTTTGTTCATTATGTTTATTGCGTTGGTCGTAGTGATCCTCACTTGGCTGTTGTTGCGTAAGACAAATTTGGGCCTGCACATCCGCGCGGTGATGCAAAATCGGGGGATGGCTAGCGGTCTGGGCATACCGGTGGGTCGGGTGAACTCGATGACCTTTGCATTGGGTTGTGGCCTTGCGGCCTTAGGTGGGTCGGTGCTTTCTCAGATCGGTAATGTCGGTCCGCTGATGGGGCAGCAATATATCGTCGATAGCTTTATGGTGGTCGTAATCGGTAGTGTGGGGAATTTACTCGGCGCAGGGTTGTCTGCGATGGGCATTGGTCTTGTAGATCAGTTGCTGCAGCCATCGCTCGGTCCGGTGATGGGTAAGATCACAGTCTTCTTTGTGATTATCTTGTTTTTACAATGGCGTCCGGGCGGATTGTTTCCTGCGCGCTCACGTAGTCTGGACGACTAAATTAAACGCTTTGCTATATGATGCTATCTAAAGATAACACGAAAGAGATCGGTATATTTTTTATCGTTGCCGGCTTGCTGATGCTCATTCCAGGCTTAAACGCTTGGGGCCCAGATTCGGGTGCGTTGTCAGTGAGCTCCTTTCAGGTATCGCTGTGGGGAAAATATCTGACCTATGCGATTCTGGCGATGAGCTTAAATTTACTATGGGGCTACACCGGCTTGCTGTGTTTGTGCCAAAGCCTGTTCTTCGCTTTGGGTGGCTATGCCATGGGCATGTATTTGATGCTAATGATTGGTGATCGTGGCGCGTACCAAAGTACACTACCGGACTTTATGGTCTTCCTCGGCTATCAGAAATTGCCGGTTCATTGGGAGCCGTTTTATAACTTTTGGTTTGCGAGCGCGGCGGTTCTTTGGGTACCAGGCGTCGTTGCTCTGGTATTTGGCTTTCTGGCGTTTCGGTCACGCATTAAGGGCGTGTACTTTTCCATCCTGACGCAAGCTCTGACCTATGCTTGCTGCCTGTTATTCTTCCGCAACGATTTTACCTTTGGTGGCAATAATGGGTTTACTGATTTTAAAGACATTTTGGGATGTGATTTAAATGCAGACGCGACGGTGCGCGGCTTGTACATCGCATCAGCCTTATTACTATTGCTGACTTATGGGATTACCTCGGGGCTGTTGGCATCGAAGTTTGGTAAAGTGCAACAAGCGATCCGTGATTCTGAGAATCGTGTGCTTTTTTCCGGTTACTCAACCACCAGCTTCAAACTGGTCATTTTTTGCCTGACGGCGATGATCGCTGGAGCGGCGGGCGCGTTGTATGTGCCACAGGTGGGCGGGATTAATCCCAGCGCGATGGAGGCGGCTAAGTCTTTGGAGGTCGTGGTTTGGGTGGCGGTTGGTGGTCGCGGCACTAAGTGGGGCCCAGTGATTGGCGCGATTTTGGTCAATCTCTTCAAGAGTTATACGACCCAGGCTTTTCCAGATTATTGGCTGATCATTATGGGTAGCATGTTCGTCTTTGTGGTGTTGGTCATGCCAGACGGCATCGTTGGGGTCTATAAGCAGGTGCGGGCGAGTATCGCGCAGAAACGTTCACTTCAAACCGTGGAGGTATAAACTGGATGTCGAATCTCTCTCATGATCCTCTCTATCGCGATACGCCGCTCATTCTATCGGTCTCAGGTGTGAGTAAATCCTTCGACGGATTTAAAGCGATTAACGACCTGAATTTTTACCTCGAAGAAGGTGAGCTGCGTACCGTGATCGGACCCAATGGAGCTGGTAAGAGCACCTTCATGGATATTATTACCGGACGTACACGACCTGATGAAGGAGCCGTTACTTTGCATGGCATCGATGGGCACGATACAAATCTCGCCAAGCTACGTGAGTATGAAATCAACCGCCTAGGAATTGGCCGTAAGTTTCAAACGCCGAGTGTCTATAAGTCACATACGGTCTATGACAATTTAGTGCTGTCTTTGCAGGGTCACCGCGGCGTATTTAAGACGCTCTTTTATCGGGAGCAACCAGCCGATCGTGAGCGCATTATGGAAGTGCTCAAAACGATTCGGCTAGAGTCACGGGCGCACGACCTAGCTGGTAGCCTTTCACATGGTCAGAAGCAATGGCTAGAGATTGGTATGTTGCTCGCGCAAGATCCGCGTATCCTGCTAATCGACGAACCCGCCGCTGGAATGAGCGATGAGGAGACAGAGCGCACAGGGGAGTTGTTGCTCAGCTTGGAAAAGAAGCACAGCTTGATCGTCATTGAGCATGATATGGAATTCATCCGGCAGATTGCTCGTAAAGTGACGGTACTCCACCAGGGCCACGTGCTCAAAGATGGTAAGTTCGATGTAGTGAAATCCGACCCGAAGGTGATCGAGGTGTATCTCGGTCGTCAGGGTAAAAAGGAAAATAATAAGTAGTACCTTAATACGCTATGAGCGAAGACTCTCAAATATCCACGAAGCAACCCCTGCTCTCGATTGAAAATCTGAAAGCGAGTTATGATGAATCGATCATTCTTCGAGGCATCGATATGGTCGTGAAACCCAACTCAGTGGTCGCCTTGTTGGGGCGTAACGGCGTAGGCAAAACCTCGCTGCTGCGCAGTATTATGGGGCTGATGCCAAAAACCGAGGGGTCGATTTGCTTTAACGGTGAACCCATACAAGAGCTGCGGTCTGATCAGCGTGCTCGACTGGGCCTCGGTTACGTGCCACAGGGACGTGACATTTTCCCCAACCTGACCGTGCAGGAAAACCTCGAGGTCAGTGTCAGTATCGCTGGGCAGGCAGGTCGCGATCGTCTCGAAGAAGTGTACGAATTGTTTCCAGTAATCAAAGAGATGCTAGGCCGAAAGGGAGGCGTGCTTTCGGGCGGGCAGCAGCAGCAACTCGCGATTGGCCGAGCTTTATTAACCAATCCAAAATTGTTGATTTTGGATGAGCCCACCGAAGGGATACAGCCGTCGATTATCGATCAAATTGAGGACGCGATTCATTTGCTAAAGCAACAAGGCAACTTAAGTATTATTCTTGTGGAGCAGTATCTTGATTTTGCGAAAGCGGCCAGCGATGAGTTTTACATCTTAGATCGTGGCAGTGTGGTACTTGCAGGTGAATCAGATGACCTGACTTCCGGAGTGATTGATAAATATCTTACAGTTTAATCGATTGGTTGTTGATCGTATCATACCATAATTTAATTCTTTATAATTCATGCACCTGACTCCAAGAGAACAAGATAAGCTCATGATCGTCGTAGCTGCCGATTTGGCACGCCGCAGACAGGGTCGTGGCTTGAAGTTGAACTACCCGGAGTCGATCGCACTCATCACGTATGAGATCCTCGAAGGGATCCGCGATGGTCAGACCGTGGCCGATCTCATGAGTTTTGGCACCACGATCTTGAAACGCGACGACGTTCTGGAAGGTGTGCCGGAAATGATTCACGAAGTGCAGGTCGAGGGGACGTTCCCCGATGGCACGAAACTAGTCACCGTCCATAACCCGATACGATGATCCCCGGCGAATATAAATACTCCGATCCCGATGCGGCGCTGTCGGGCAATATTGGCCTGGAGACGATCACAGTAAAGGTCGCAAACAAAGGCGATCGCCCCGTGCAGGTGGGCAGTCACTTTCACTTTTATGAGATTAATGCGTTGCTCGATTTTGATCGCGAAGCCACGAAAGGGTTTCGGCTCAACATCGCCGCGGGCACTGCCGTGCGCTTCGAACCCGGAGATGTGCGCGAAGTCGAACTGGTTGCACTCGCAGGGGAACGTCGCGTCTACGGCCTCAATAATAAAGTCGATGCAGCACTCGACACTTCGTTTCAGAAGCCAGAGGACAGAAGTCAGAAGTTAGAAGCCAGTGAACCGAAGGCAGATTCAAACGAAAGCGCAGGCCTCAAGTCTCAGCCTTCAGGTCTCCAGTTTACCCGACGCCAATACGCTGAGATGTTTGGTCCCACAGTAGGCGACCAAGTGCGCCTCGCAGATACCGAACTATTTATTGAAATTGAAAAAGACCTGGTCGCGGAGGCGGGCGGCTATGGCAACGAAGTGAAATTTGGCGGAGGTAAGGTGATTCGCGATGGGATGGGGCAGTCGCCACTTGCGCTAGATGCTGAGTGCCTCGATCTGATTTTAACCAATGCGACCATTATCGATCCGATCTTGGGCATCATCAAAGCGGACATCGGCGTGAAAGATGGACGCATCGCTGGCATCGGTCACGGTGGTAATCCCTTGATTCAAACTGGAGTGACCGAAGGTATGGTGATTGGTGCAGGTACTGAGGTGATTGCCGCGGAGGGGCATATCGTGACGGCCGGTGGCTTCGATTCGCATATTCATTTTATTTGCCCACAACAAATCAACGAGGCACTCACCAGTGGAGTGACGACAATGTTTGGCGGCGGCACGGGCCCCGCCACTGGTACCAATGCGACCACCTGCACGCCCGGCGCGTGGAATATTCACAAGATGCTCGAATCGGCTGAAGCCTTTCCGATGAATCTTGGTTTTATGGGTAAGGGTAACGCATCCAACCATGCCGCGCTACGTGAGCAGGTCGAGGCCGGAGCGATGGGACTGAAGTTACATGAAGACTGGGGGACGACGCCCAGCTCGATAGATCATTGCTTGAGTGTCGCCGACGAGATGGACGTGCAAGTAGCGATTCATACGGATACTTTAAACGAATCAGGCTTTGTCGAGACCACCATCGGCGCCTTTAAGGATCGTGTGATTCACACCTTCCACTCCGAAGGTGCGGGCGGCGGGCATGCTCCGGATATTTTAAAGGTCTGTGGCCTCCCCAATGTGCTGCCGTCTTCAACCAATCCGACGCGGCCCTATACGATCAATACGATCGATGAGCATTTAGATATGCTGATGGTATGCCACCACTTGGATTCAAAAATTCCAGAAGATGTCGCGTTCGCTGAATCGCGCATCCGCCCACAGACGATTGCTGCTGAAGATATTTTACATGATCGTGGAGCGATCTCGATTATGTCCAGCGACAGTCAAGCGATGGGCCGTGTAGGTGAAGTACTGATACGCACCTGGCAGACGGCAGATAAGATGAAGCAACAATTCGGTAAGCTCGAATCCGAGACCCATACAGCTGCGGATAATTTTCGAGTGCTCCGCTACATTGCCAAGTATACGATCAATCCGGCAGTTGCCTGCGGGTGCGCGGCCGACGTCGGTAGTCTTGAGGTGGGGAAGCTTGCTGACATGGTGCTCTTTAAGCCTGCGTTCTTTAGTGTGAAACCTGAGCTCGTGCTAAAGGGTGGTTTAATTGCGACCGCCAATATGGGTGATCCAAACGCATCCATTCCGACTCCACAGCCGATGTACTATCGTCCGCAGTTCGCGGCCTTTGGTAAGGCGGTCTCGACTACATCGATTACCTTCATGAGTCAGGCGGCGATCGCTGCTGGCGTCCCAGAAAAGCTGGGCTTGCAGAAGCAAATACGCCCCGTTTTAAACACACGTACAATTTCGAAGCACGATATGGTGTTGAATGATTACTTACCTGATATCGAAATTGATCCTGAAACATACACAGTGACAGCAGACGGCGAAGTATTGACCTGCGAGCCTGCTGTGAAATTACCGATGGCGCAGCGCTATTTCCTTTTCTAACAATGGAACTGATTACTCAAGCACTCCCACATGCGCATGCGGGCCGTGAGGTCGTTGCTGTTTCGGTGGATCGGCATAAGTTAGTACGTCGCCGTTGGCGCGGTGTGGCTGCGGATGGCACAGATTTCGGATTTGATGTGAATGAGTCGCTTAATCACGGTGATTGTATTTACGAAACAGATACAAAATCTTATATCATTGAGCAGGTTCCAGAAGACTGTTTTTTGATCGCGTTGAACGGGGCGAAAGAGTCCGCCTGGATGGGGTGGATGATTGGTAATCTTCATTTCAAGGCCTCCTTTAGTGATGAGGGTGTGCTGGTGCAGGATGACCTTGCGGTTGAACAGATGCTTGAGCGTGAGCATATTCATTATCACCGAGTGAAGCGCATTTTCCAGCCAGCGAAACAAGGCGGCCATTCGCACGATCACGATCATGGCCATTCGCACTAGTATGTTTTTATTGTTGATTGAGTCATTTAAGGAATGTGGCGTGCGAGCTTGCTTGCGCTTGTGTGTTGTAGACGAGCACTTGCAACGAATTAACACCGATCACTGTCGGCCTTCGAAATCAGTCGAGGATTTTTTGCTGTTGTTAAATGGCTGTCGCACGAGCGCGAGCAAGCTCGCACGCCACGGTTTGCAAATTCATTCATGATTTCCGATCAGCAGTCCGCAGAATGGGTGCCTGCATTATTGCAGATCTCAGACCCACTCTTCCCGACAGGTGCGTATGCACATTCGATGGGCTTGGAGCAGTGGGCCGCTACGTGTGAATATGTCTCGGGCGAAGATTTAGAGCATTTCTTTAAAACACATGCTGGGCCCTCGTTGGCTCGGTTAGAGTTGCCGTATTTACGTTTTCTGCGCGATGCCGTCGCCGCAGGAAATTGGGTAGATGTGTATGAGCTCGATGCCGAGATTGATGCATGGAAGTGGGCGAGTGAATTGCGCGGCGCGAGTGTGACTCAAGGCCGTGGTCGTTTGCGTTTACTAAAGAAGCTGTGGCCTGATTGCGAGTTGATCGCTGAGTATGCGCGCGCGTTTGCTGCGAAAGAAGTGCATGGGCATCACCTAGTGGTTTCGGCGATTCAGTTTGAGCGTCTCGGCGTGCCAGCCGATGCGGCCTTGATGGCATATGGTTACCAGAGCCTCGCTAACTTTGTGTCGGCTTCGGTTAAGCTGCTACGCATCAGCCCAGAAGCTGCGCAGGCCGCACTTCACGATGGACTTGATCAGTTGCCTGCGTGGGTAGCGGAATCGCAGCAAGTCGCTCGCGCTGACGCTGGCTGGTTTGCTCCTGCGTTTGATATTTGTTCTGCCCGTCACGCGACGGCTTTCTCGCGCTTATTTATTTCTTAACTTATATTATTATGACAGATTCAATTAATTCCCCTCGTCCCGTTCGTATTGGTATTGGTGGCCCCGTTGGCTCGGGCAAGAGCATGTTGTTGCTGCGCCTTATTGAGAAGTTGCATGAGCGCTATAAGCTAGTGGCGATTACCAATGATATTTACACTAAAGAGGACGAGCAGTTCTTGGTTAAAAATAGTGCGTTGGAGCCAAGCCGTATTTTAGGAGTCGAGACGGGAGGGTGTCCGCATACTGCGATTCGTGATGATACCAGTATGAATGAGGTGGCGATTGAGGACCTCACGACACGCCATCCTGATACACAAGTGGTGCTGATGGAGAGTGGTGGCGATAATTTGTCGGCAACGTTTTCGCCAGACTTAGTCGATGCGTTCATCTACGTGATCGATGTTGCCGAAGGTGATAAGATCCCGCGTAAAGGTGGCCCTGCGATTCGTTTCTCAGATTTGATGATTATCAATAAGACTGAGCTGGCACCATACGTGGGTGCGGATCTCGGCGTGATGGATCGCGACTCGAAGGTCCAGCGCGGTGAGCGTCCTTTCGTTTTCTGTGATTTGAAGAGCTACAAGGGACTCGATGACGTGGTGGCCTGGCTAGAGCAGGAGTGTTTCTTTGCGATCAAGAATCAATGACACCACCACCGACAGAGCATCAGACGCCACGAACCGGGGTGCTCGGTGGAGCGCGTCTTACGTACACCCATCGAGATGCAGTCGGGACCCGCTTGACAGATCAGTGGGTGCGCCCGCCGCTGCATTTGGCCAAGGCGTATCATCAAGGTGACTGGGCAATCAGTCTTTTAACCAGTCCCACAGCCGGACTACTAGATGAAGACCGCCTCGAAGTATCGGCGACTGTTGCAGCTGGTGCCAATGCTGCACTGATTAGCCCTGCGGCATGCCGTGTACATACAATGAACTCTGGCTATGCCCAGGTAGATCAGCAGTACATCGTTGAATCTGGTGCGGTGCTGGATGTGTGGCCAGCGCCGTTGATTTTACAGAAGCAAGCCGCACTCCGGCAGACTACCCGACTCGATGTGGCGGCGGATGCAACGGTGTTGCTGTGTGAAGTGGTATCTCCCGGCCGTGCGGCTTTCGGTGAGTGTTTCGAGTTTTCCGAGTGGACCTCGAAGTTACGCATCTACCGAGAAGGCAAACTGCTGGCGTATGAGAACTTTAGCTGTGTACCAGCCAACGGTGATCTGGCTGATTGGCGTGAAGTGTACCCGGAAGGCAACTACGCGAGTTTCTATTTTTTAACGCCCGAGCCTTTAGGTGAACTCGTGCAAACGCTACATGATTTGAAGGTCGACCATGCGGTGCTTGGCGCAAGTCCATTACGCGTGGGGGGACTGGGTGTAAAAATATTAGCCAAAGATGGAGTTAGTTTACGCAAGGTGATCTTTTCGGTGCGGAACCTGCTTATAGCACACACTAAGCTAGATTTCCCTCATGCGTTACAACGCGCACAAACATTCTTTAATTAATACTTAATCGTTCATGTATTTAGTCGCTGAGACGTTACCTTCATCAGTCTCATTATTTACCTCTGTCACTGCGGTCGCCAGTGTGGTTGCGGCTTGCTATGGTGTACGTAATGAAATGGGTCGCGGAGTCGTTCCGGCATTTTTTGCATTAACAGGATTTGTGTTAATCGCACAGCTACTGAATTGTTCCATGGGACTAGGTTTTTCTGGGTACTTGTTGGGTGGTGCTTTGGTAACTGTGCTGCTTGGTCCGTGGGCTGCAATGTTATCAATGGCGGCGGTCTTGTTGACTCAAGCGTTGCTGTTGGGCGAAGGTGCATACAGTACACTCGGCCTAAATTTTCTTACGATTGGTGTGGTGACTCCTTGGACTGCTCATTTGATTTATCGTACGCTGCAAGGTCGCCGCCAATTGATGGGTGATTCTGGGCAGTTATTTGCAATGGGGGCCGCGTCGTTTGTCTCGGTGATCATGGCCGCATTTTTTTTGAGCTATTTGCTCGGCGTACAATTAGTGACGATACTAAGTGTGTATGCAGTTGTTGGCATTCTGGAAGCACTCTTTTCGCTGCTTATATTTGTCGCCAGTACGCGCACTCAAATCGTTCGCAGCCTGACCGTACAGCGACAGTTTAGTATCAAGCCGATTGTGCTCGCAGTCGTGATAGGCCTATGCCTGCTACC
>JAFMDL010000113.1 GCA_017857255.1 Puniceicoccaceae bacterium
GACAAGGGATTGATGGTACCGACTATTCGTGATTGCGATCAAAAGGGATTTGCTGAGATCGAACAAGATATCCTCGGCTATGCTAAAGCAGCTCGAGAAGGTAAGATCCAAATGAGTGACCTCGAAGGCGGCGTGTTTACCATCTCCAATGGTGGCATCTATGGATCGATGCTCAGCACCCCGATCATCAACTATCCGCAACCAGCAATCCTCGGGCTACACAATATCACAGAGCGAGCCGTTGTCGTGAAGGGTGAAATCGTGATCCGACCCATGATGTACTTGGCACTCAGCTATGATCACCGCCTGATTGATGGTAAAGAAGCCGTCACATTCCTCAACACTATCAAGGACGCGATCGAAGACCCTAGCCGACTTCTGTTCGGTATATAGGCGCGGCGTATTTAAATAAGTCGAAGCCATCTTTCATACCTTCCCACCTTCATACCTTTCCACCTTTCCATGTCTGAAAATACATTCGATCTCGTTATTATCGGTTCTGGCCCTGGCGGCTATGTTGCCGCGATTCGTGGCGCCCAACTCGGCCTCAATATAGCACTGGTTGAGAAAAGTAAGACGCTGGGCGGCACTTGCCTGAACGTTGGCTGCATTCCAAGCAAGGCGCTGCTACACTCCACCGAAATGTACCATTTCGCCGGCCATGGTGCGGCCGCACATGGAATCGATCTAACCAACCTATCGATCAGTATCGACCAGTTGATGGCAAAGAAGGATAAGACAGTCGCTCAACTTTGCGGCGGGATCGAGCATTTGATGAAGGCTAACAAAATTAAAGTCTTCACTGGCTTGGGCATTCTCGAAGGAGACAATAAGGTTCGGGTGCGAGCCACTGGCGAAGATACCGTGCTGCATGCCAAGCATACGATCATCGCGACCGGCTCGGCCTCGATTGAGTTACCTTTTCTTCCGTTCGATGGAGACACCGTGGTCAGTAGCACTGAAGCAATCGCATTCGACAGTGTACCTAAAAAGCTCGCAGTAGTCGGTGCAGGCGCGATTGGCCTAGAGCTCGGCTCTGTCTGGGCACGTCTCGGCGCGGAGGTCAACGTGATCGAGTTCCTACCCGTCATTGCACCAACCTTTGATAAGGATGTATCGAAGATGGCCGAACGCTTGTTTAAAAAGCAGGGGCTCAACTTCTATCTCAAGACCAAGGTCACCGGTCTGAAAAAATCCAAGGGAAAGCAAATTTTAACTGCAGAAAAAGCGGGTGAAGTGATTGAATTTGAAGTCGATAAGGTACTCGTCGCCGTCGGGCGCAAACCCTACACAGATGGCCTCGGCTTGGAAACTGTGGGTATTGAAACTGATGATAAAGGACGCATCCCAGTCGACGCGCACTACAAAACCTCTGCCGCCAGCGTCTACGCGATTGGCGATGTGATCCCTGGCCCTATGCTTGCACACAAAGCTGAAGAAGAAGCAGTCGCATGCGTGGAGCGCATCGCGGGTCAAGCGGGACACGTCAACTACGATGTCATCCCAAACGTTATCTATACCGAACCTGAAATTGCCAGCGTGGGGCTGGGGGTTGCTGACGCCAAAGCCGCCGGCTACGAAACCAAAGTTGGGAAATTTAATTTTGCGGGAAATGGTCGCGCGATTGCAACCGATGCAACCGACGGTTTTGCCAAGGTCATCGCCGACCAAAAGACTGACCGTATCCTCGGTGTTCAGGTGATCGCGAAAGGCGCATCGGAACTGATTGCCTCTGCAGTCGCACATATGGAATATGGCGGCAGTGCTGAAGATCTTGCTCGGACTGTGCATGCCCACCCCACGGTGAGCGAAGCAATCAAAGAAGCTGCGTTAGCAGTCGACGGCAACGCGCTACACAGCGTGTAACCGGGTGTCTTTAAAAACCAATCGCGGCACGGTTTTTCGGCACTGCTATTGGTCAAAGATCACTAGTACTAAGCCACTGCAATCTGTCTCGTATCGGTAGAAATCGGCCCAGAGCCCAGCGACAAGAAACGCAAATACAGTATCGCGATCTTCTTCGATCCGTCCGGAGCCAATCCATTTTTCCGCCTTCAAATCAAATACCCGTAAGCGTGCGCCGATACTCGGTAGAGCATCCCCGCTCAATGTCCATTCAGCCAATGCTTGGCCCTCGTGCTGCGGTCGCTCGTAATCAAATACAGTGGTACGCGCACTTAACTGCTCGCTGACCGAAAGCCGATGCGGCACGCATTCGAAAAATGCCACCTCACTGCCACGATGCCAATAAACACGTGGTGCAGATTTTGCAGCAGGCTCCTCCCGCAACTGCCGCTTCGCAGAGTTGCGGCGCAAGAAAGCAGCCAGCTCCTGAGCGGCAATTTCGTTCGCCGCCGGCACGTGAGGTCCTTCATCAAACCACGAAGGTTCGCTATAAT
This sequence comes from Puniceicoccaceae bacterium, assembly GCA_017857255.1. Taxonomy (GTDB): domain Bacteria; phylum Verrucomicrobiota; class Verrucomicrobiia; order Opitutales; family Coraliomargaritaceae; genus Lentimonas. The sequence goes on from JAFMDL010000113.1 coordinate 2,400, forward strand.
CTGAATTCGCAGATGCCATACTGTTTCATACTATCTCGCTAATTCAGCCCAGCAGGGCTGAACATCATGCATTATTGGAATGAACCTCCAGATGACTCAAGACTATAGCAAGCAGCGTCGGATTTGCTTGCCTGAGTGCTTCACCAAAGCATAGTGATCGCCCAATGACTCAGCGGTATACAGGCTTTAGCCGGTATACCGAGTCATCCCTTCAACGTCACAACCGTTGAATACCAAAGAAACATGTGGGCGTAGCTCAGTTGGATAGAGCATCGGTTTTCTAAACCGACGGTCCTGGGTTCGAGCCCCAGCGCCCATACGTTCCTTTGGGCTTGGGACTCTTCACCTACGGTGGTCC
>JAFMDL010000011.1 GCA_017857255.1 Puniceicoccaceae bacterium
GCGATCAACACAAACAGGGTGAACGGATCTAAATCGCGCTGATGGAAATCATCATGGTTCATGGTATCTGGGATAAAGGCACTGTGTTTCGACGCATGGCCAAAGTCCTCACTGAGCAAGGGCACAACTGCCACGCTCCAGACCTAGAGCCCGCCAACGGAGCACACGGGCTCGCAGATCTCGCCCGAAAGTTAGAGCGCACTATCGACCAAACTATCGGTTCACACACCCGCTTTGCCCTAATTGGCTTCAGCATGGGATCGCTGTTGGCACGTTACTACATGCAAATGCTCGGCGGTGCTTCTAGAGTCAGCCACTTGTTTTGTATCTCAGGCCCACAACACGGCACCCTGACCGCACACCTGACACTCGGTAAAGCGAGTCGCGACATGCGCTTCCACAGTAAGCTACTACTCCAACTCAATGCCGATACCTCGTCCTTCGAAAACACAAGTGTGCATTGCTACCGTACACCGTTTGACCTACTGATTATCCCATCTCGTAGCTCAGAGCTCGAATCCGCAGACAGCAACCACATCGTGCCGGCAATCTTCCATCACCGTATGCTCACGCACCCAACCGTGCATCAGCATATCGCACAGGAGCTGAAAGCTGATTGCTAGATAAACAGCTTACTGTGCTTGCCTAAAACGAAGGCGATAAATCAAGTAAACTGCGAATAGGGACACTACAAAGTAGATGGGGAACCAACCCAATGACTCAACAAAAATGACATGCTCAAAATCGCCGGTAAGTCCATCCTCATCCGAGTATTCACCACGAGTTGAGGCAATCAAACTGGCATACATTAAAGAGACCATGCCATAGATGAAGTTCGTCGAAAGCCCACGAAAACTCAATACCGTGGCACGCTGCTCCGAGGGCGCTGTCTCATTTAAGTAGCGGCTAACGAAATATCCAGTCATCTGAATCCCGGCATACAAAAGAACCGTTGGAACAATCCCCCAGTAAGGAATCACCATCGACATCCCTACCAATCCCACCAGCACCCCTACGCAAACGAATAGTCCATTCTGCAGTGGCGTATAGCGATCCGCTAGAATTCGGGCCAAGCGCGGGACGAAGACGCCCATCAATGCCATCCCCGAACCAATCAACCCAAAGCTGGCAATCGGCAATTCGATGACACTCCAATACTCGCTGGCCAAAGTCAAAAACTGACGAATCACACTATCCAGCGCCATCGCCGCCAAAATCACTCCAAAAGGAAAGGACGTAAGCCAAATCCAACGACTCGCAGCAACTGATTGCTGCAGCGATTTGATAATTGTGGCACGCACACTCTCGTGCTCTGCCACTGGCGCTTCTTGCATACGTAGTGCCATTGCCAATACCACCAGAGCCGACACTAACGATAAAGCAATCGGCACTTTAATGAGGTGCCCCTGCTCGACGAACATAGACGCCCCGACAAACTGCAGCACCGCATTCACCATCTCTGCATCGTACACTGCAGCACCAATCAGCATCGCAAAAAAGAATGCCAAAGACGTGTCGCGCTGCACCCGCTCAAGCACACCTCCCCATTGACGCTCTTGCCCAGCTGCCTTGAGCGAATCATAAGCCAGCGCCTCATCTGCCCCACTTGCAGCGGCTTCTGCGGTCCCACTCAATATGCGATTCAGTACAAACAGCCAAAACATCAGCGCGCCTCCACCAACTGGAGCAACGAGTAAAACCGCCATTTCCAGCACCATTAAACACCCTGCCAAAATCAGTAATTTACGTCGGCCCAATGTATCAGCCAATGCCCCCGAAGGTACTTCCAATAAAACAATGGTGGCCGCCCAGACGCCGTTTAAAATCCCAAACTGCTCCAACGTGAGTCCGTAGTGCAAGAAGAGTAATGCATACACCGGATAATAAAAACGCGCATTGAAAAACATGCGGAAGATCGTAAACGCCCGCACATTACGTTGCGCAATAGATTGTAAGTCAGAACCTACCATTACGAAAACTCGATTTCATTTGCACAACAGCCTGAGGCTTCAAGGTCAGACAGGTTTTGCAAAGTCACGCGAGCGATCTGCGTCAGTGCATTGCTGGTGAAAAATGCTTGATGCCCAGTAATCAACACATTCGGAAAAGTGAGCAACCGAGCAAACACATCATCCTGCATCACCATGCCAGATTGGTCTTCAAAAAACAAGTTGTCCTCTTCTTCATACACATCGATCCCCAAGTTACCCACACGCCCCGACTTCAAGCACTTAATCACTGCCGAGGTATCGATCAATGCCCCGCGACTCGTATTGAGCAAAGTCACACCCGGCTTCATTTGTTCTAATGCCGCGGCATCAATCAAATGATACGTCGATTCTAATAACGGGCAATGCAGACTAATCACATCCGACTGTGCAAACAATTCGTCCAGCGGCACATATTTCGCACCCAACGCCTTCACAGCCTCATTCTCATGTACATCGTAACACAGCACCTTGCAGCCAAAACCATTAAACAGGCGAACTACTTTCTCACCGATCGTACCCGTACCAATGATACCAACAGTTAAGCCATGTATATCAAACCCAACCAAACCCTGCAATGAGAAGTTACCCTCACGCACCCGGTTATACGCGCGATACAGACGACGATTCAGCGCCAGTAATAATCCTAAGGTATGCTCGGCCACCGCATAGGGCGAATAGGACGGTACACGCACTACCTTCATGCCCAACTCGTGAGCTGTCTGTAAATCGACATTATTAAAACCAGCACAGCGCAGTGCAACAAACTCCGTGCCCCCAGCATGCAGCACCTCCAGCGTCTCACGATCCAAACGGTCATTTACAAATGCACAGACTGCACGCGAACCTTTTGCTAAAGGTGCTGAAGTCGGGGTCAACTTAAACTCATGAAAGACGAGTTCATGTCGACTTGTCTCGTTCTCCGTCGAGAAAAAAGACTCATCATACGACTTACTACTGAACAGTGTGATTTGCATACCAGCCAACTTGTCGTGATCCACCTCACAGCGCAAGTAAAGGAACATATAAAGCTCACCAATTCAGTGACACAGCAACCGCTTCAACCTAACACCTTGCGTAAAAAAAGTTCCCGATGTATTGGAGTCGGGCCATATTTGTGTAACGCCTCACGATGCACGGCAGTGCCATAGCCCTTATGCTGCTCAAAGCCATACTCCGGATAGGTCTTCGCCAATTTCTGCATCACACGATCGCGCGAGACTTTCGCCGCGATACTAGCCATCGCAATTGCCAACGACTTCGCGTCTCCTTTAACAATTCCGGCATGCGCATAAGGGAACGGCTTCAGCGGGAGGCCATCGACAATAATTCTGACGTCCAGTGTAGATTCAAATAAAGGGCCATCCAATTCCATCAGAGGTAAATCCCAATCAGCGCACCGTCGTGCAAGTCCATCCAACGCTCGCTGCATCGCGAGACGATTCGCTCCTAAAATATTGAGCTGCGCAATTTCCTCGACTGAAGCCGAGGCGACCTCAAAGTCTAACAAGCCTTGCTCACGTAAATTTTCGAGCACCGCCAACTGTGCCGCCCGCGCAGTAACTGATAACTGCTTGGAATCATTGATCGCAGCGCTGCATTTAACTGCTTCCACGGATTCAAAAAACCCGGACTGCAACACACAGGCGCCGGCAGTCACAGGCCCCGCCAAGCAGCCACGGCCCGCTTCATCCACCCCGATCAAGTATTTAACCTCGGTGAATTGCTGCTGATCATGGCACTGTAGCTTATTCATCCGATGCAAGTTGCGCAGAGCTCGCATTTCAATGTGCCGAATGTGTCGATCGAATGCCCCGAGTGCTCTTGCCGCCTCTTAATCGGCTGACAGGATGATAACTGCGCAACAATACACCACTTCCCCAGACGTGAGAAATCCTCCCCTCGGGCCACCTTTAAAAAGTCTCTGAACTGATGCATTTCCATTATTGCTAATCACTATGGATTTTATAGGAAACTATTTCACCTATATATTTGTCTATAATAATTTACAACTTACAGTACGTTTTCCTCCACTATACAACATTCATCAACTAAAGAATTAACAACATGTCAGACATCAGCAAATGCCCAGTCATGGGTGGTTCACGCGCCCACAATGCGACAGCATCCTCCGCTAACGAGCAGTGGTGGCCCAATCAGCTCAACCTTAGAATGCTGCGTCAGCACTCTAACTTGTCGGACCCGATGAAGGGAGACTTTGACTATGTGGAGGCGTTCAAAACGCTCGACTTAGATGCATTGATCGAAGACCTAAATGTGCTCATGACCGACTCGCAAGACTGGTGGCCTGCGGACTATGGGCACTACGGCCCCTTCTTTATTCGTATGGCATGGCACAGTGCAGGCACCTACCGCATCTCGGATGGGCGTGGCGGTGCTATTAGTGGCTCACAACGTTTTGCGCCACTCAACAGCTGGCCAGATAACGTCAATCTCGACAAAGCGCGACGTTTACTCTGGCCAATTAAACAAAAATACGGCCGTAAAATCTCATGGGCAGACCTAATGATCCTTGCGGGTAATTGCGCGCTGGAAACCATGGGTTTTAAGACCTTTGGTTTCTCCGGTGGCCGTGCTGATGTATGGGAACCAGGTGAAGACATCTACTGGGGACCAGAGGGCGAATGGCTAGCCGATGAGCGCTACAGCGGCGACCGAGAACTCGAAGAGCCGCTCGCGGCAGTACAAATGGGCCTGATCTACGTCAACCCAGAAGGCCCCAACGGCGAGCCGGATCCGCTTGCTTCAGCGCGTGACATCCGCGACACCTTCGGCCGCATGGCAATGAATGATGAAGAAACCGTGGCGCTGATCGCCGGCGGTCACACCTTTGGCAAAGCACATGGAGCCGCGAACCCCGACGAACATGTTGGCCCCGAACCCGAAGGCGCTAGCCTCGAAGAACAAGGCCTCGGCTGGAGCAACAGCTACGGTACCGGCAATGGCAGCGATACCATTAGTAGCGGCCTCGAAGGTGCTTGGAATGCGACGCCGATACAATGGGACAACAGCTATCTCGATACTTTGTTCGGGTTCGAATGGGTGCAGACCAAAAGCCCCGCTGGCGCGACTCAATGGGTGCCAGCTGACGGCGCTGCGAAGACAATGGTGCCTGATGCGCACGATCCCTCGAAACGTCACGCCCCGATCATGTTCACCTCAGACCTCGCGCTGAAGATGGATCCGATCTATGCCCCGATTGCCAAGCGCTTCCATGAGAACCCAAATGAATTTGCCGAGGCGTTTGCTAAGGCTTGGTTCAAACTGACGCACCGCGACATGGGCCCGATCAGTCGTTACCTCGGCCCGCTCGTGCCGACGTCCACTCAGCTCTGGCAAGATCCAATCCCGCCAGTCGATCACCCGCTCATCGACGCGCAAGACATCGCTGCGCTTAAAGTAAAACTGCTCGATTGCGGTCGATCCATTTCCGAGCTCGTCCAAACTGCATGGGCCTCAGCTGCGACTTTCCGCAACTCTGATAAACGCGGTGGAGCCAATGGCGCTCGTATTCGGCTCGCTCCACAAAAAAATTGGGCGGCCAATAATCCTGAATCACTTACCTCTGTGTTAGAGACTTTAGAAGGCCTCCAAACCGACTTTAATAGTGCACAATCAGATGGTAAGAAAGTCTCCCTCGCCGACCTCATCGTGCTCGGTGGAAGCGCTGCGGTGGAACAAGCTGCAAAGGCTGCCGGCCATGCCATCAACGTACCATTCACTCCAGGCCGGATGGATGCAACCCAGGAAGAAACCGACGTCGACTCTTTCGCTCCGCTCGAGCCTAAGGCAGATGGGTTCCGCAATTATCAAGACCACGCAGTGCAAACACCTGCGGAAGCATTGCTCGTAGATAAAGCGCAACTCATGTCACTCACTGCTCCTGAAATGACAGTGCTGGTAGGTGGATTGCGTGTACTTCATGCAAATACAGCACAGTCGTCGCTTGGAGTGTTCACTCAACGTCCTGAGACATTAACCAATGATTTCTTTGTGAACCTACTCGACATGAACACCGAGTGGAAAGTATCGCCCCGCTGCGCGCACTTCTACGAAGGCAAAGCACGCGGTACAGGCGAATTAAAATGGATGGCCTCCGCCGTGGATCTGGTCTTCGGCTCAAACTCCGAGCTCCGTGCCATCGCTGAAGTCTATGCATCCGACGACGCCCAACAAACCTTCGTTGATGACTTCGTCGCGGCTTGGGTCAAAGTAATGAATCTAGATCGCTTTGATCTAATCGCCTAATGACTGTTAAATAATACAACAAAGCCCCGTCAATCGACGGGGCTTTTTGCTGCGCGAGGCTCAAGACTTGATTAGCGCCGACCTGACTTCTGCGCAAACAATCTAAGCCCTACTTAAATTTCGACCAAGCTGGCTTCTTCGGCGGCTCCAGACCCTGTGCTTCGTAAGCCGTCTTGAAATGCATCTTCGCATAGCCCGCCAGCTCACCGGGTCCCTTTGCTGCGATGATTTTTTTTGCCTGCGCCAGCACCTTGGCACTCGCACCTTTCATCAGCTCCTCACCGCCCAATACATCTTTCAATTCATCCGAAAGACGCTTCATCTCACGTACGTAAATCGCACGAGCCACAATCGATGCAGCCGCAACTACAGGATCGGACTCCGCCTTGGTGCGACTGACCAATTTAAACTCTTTACGGTCCTGCACATAAGCATCCACCAGCGGTTGCTTGGTAAACTGGTCAAGTAACCCCCACGGGGCAGGACGTTGATCCAGCGCTTCGTTGAGCCCACGGCCATGGTACCAAGCAAGGAGCTTGTTGAGATTATCACCAAACTTCTTGTACAAATGATTGTATTTCGTCATCCGCGCAAATGCAATTCCGATGACAACCCCCTTAGTTCCGCGAATCAATTTATCTAACTTCAGGATCGTATTATCCGTGATCTTTTTACTATCACACACACCGGCCTCGATCCAGTCGCGCACCATGCTTTCATCCGCCACCACACAGGCCGTCACCAGCGGGCCGAACAAGTCACCCTTGCCACTCTCGTCGCAACCAGCATGCAGCGTAAACCATTCGGGATTATGTACCTCATCATAGCCCAAGCGCGCCTCGCATGTAATCTCCGCTTCCAAAATATCCCGCACGAAATCCTCGGTCTTCTTGCCTTGAACCACCAACTTGCCGCTCTGGTAACCGACCACATTCACTCCATCGCCCTTGAACGCAAACTGCGAATAAGCCACATCATAATGCGTCCACGCACAAGAGGGATCCGAATCTAATCGTTCGCCCAGTTGCTCCAACTGCGCATCAGTCAACTTGATCGTATAGATCTTTTTAACTTTTGGACCTGTGTCCTCCGGCTTGGGTGTTTTCTTCTTTGGCATGGTGATTTCAACGCGAGAAAAGACAGTAAAACCAGTCCTAATGCAACGCTGGATCCATGGACATTCCCATTAGAGTTTATTTGCCGGTTTATCCCCCAACAACTCCAGTGATACTCGCCAGCCATGGACAGGGAGGATCTCAAATGACTCGCCCTTACCTTAGCAAGCTCTGGTGCGCGCGTGGATATGGACAGAGGTTCCATAGCGGACACGCAACTTATACTGACTACCTTATGCCATGAGTTTAAGGAGTCTCGGAATCAACCCACTGTGAATTATCCACTTCAACTCGGAAAAATTTCTTGGCACTACTTTGTCCACTTTTTTCAAAGTGGTATATCGCCTGTCCCGTGCCACGTAGATTTGTTGATTTAGTCCAATTCGTCAAATCTGTGCTCTCCATAACTGAATAGCGGCGACCTTCAACTGATTGAAAGTCTACACCCAAATCGTTTTCATTGAGAAGATCCAGGGTTGCCTCGTAATCAGTATGCTCTTTTTGATAAACACGGATGTAATCGACTTTATATACGGTTTCAGCTGGCAGGCCTGAATGATCGCCTCCGCCATTTCCGCCAATTGCCAGATTGAGCCATAACAATTGGCCAAAGGTGCGAAAGGGTGCGATACCTGGATGAGCATGTGAATCTGCCAAATTGGTAATTGCTGGGTTGAAGGTATTCAAGACCTCTCCATCCATCGAAATGGTCGCAGAATCAGGGCCCCAGACGAGCTCCCAAGTATGGAAGCGGTCCACCCAAGGATTGTCGTCAATCATCGGCAAAGAGCTTACATCGCGATAGGTACCGTCCCAGAAAGCATTATAGCGGCCGCTGTCTGCCGTGGCAAAATTAGCCAATATCTTGCCGCCGAAGTTTTCCATAATATCGATCTCTCCTGTGGCCGGCCACTCACCCCCGCCCACAGTCCAAATGGCCGGCCATGTTCCAGGTAAATTCGTCACTTTGGCACGACACACAATTTTACCGTAGAGAAAATTGAACTTGCCTTCGGTCTTAATACTACCCGACGTCCAGTAGGCGTACTGACGACTCTGCCGCCAATCTGTTGCACTCGGGTCGTAGTTGGCATTAAGCACCTGTTCACGCTTAGCAGTAATGATCAGATGACCTCCGCTCTGGCTAAGATTTTCTGCACGATAATACTGAGCTTCATTGTTTCGTTTAAAGCCCACTTCAGGTAGCCACTTGGTTGTGTCGATTCCGCCCTCGCTGTTGAACTCATCACTAAAAATCAATTGGTAATCTCCAGTCGCTACAGGTAGTAGTGGCCACTTCGTTTCGTTTGATACAAAGCTGGGATCATCAATGAAGACTGAATTCGCATCTCCGAGGCCATTATATATATAGCAGGTGGCAGATGTGATGCCCTCACCCGTAGCAAACTGAATATCAACCGCTTGATATGTGGGTGCCTCAAAAGATCGAGTCACCTCTGCGCTTCCATAGTCCTTCACGCCAATGCTTGCACTGCCACCCTCCGTCTTAACATATGCGCGGAAGGTATAAGCGGTGTTTGGGCGAAGCCCTGTAATCGTTCTGCGATAGCCACTGCCTGCGCCCGAATCCCCTTCGTCTAGTCTAGCTGCAAATGAACCACTGTACGCATTATTTTCCACAACTGAAGAAGCACCCCATAAAGCGGAAGATGCACCCGCTTCAAAACCGAAATCTGGTATCATTAGGTTAACTGCTTCCACGGTAAATCGATCGATATGACTGGCAGTAAATAATGTACCGGGCTGACCATCCGAACCTAAAACCTCTAGCGTCCTCATCGCTGGCAGTAGGCCCACAGCTTGATAAGTGCTGCTATCCTCCACTAGATATTCTACGGTGCCGATCGCTTCACTTTTGTCTAAATCAACAACTGCAACCGAGATATGAAAAACATTTGCAGTTAATGTACGGGTGATAGCCATACGAATTGAAAACCAATTGGTATTCGTATTTGTACCAGTGTAGGCATCGGCAAGATTAACCGAGACATAATCCGAACTCGTGCCAAAGCGTAGTTCACCAATGCCAGCTAAACTGACGTCCACTCGAAGAGCGGGGATATCACCTCCTGGGGTTAGACTGCTGTCGGAAATCCCCAGAGCAAAGACGCTCACCGATCGGGAACCATTGACAAGACCTTCACCACGCCAGACTGCTTCAATTGCCACAGTCTCATCAACCTCTAATGATGCCGCTAAGGCAGTAAAATTGAGCGCACGTGACCAGCTAGCACCGCAACTAGCATAGCCGAAACTACCAGTTTCAGCAGCCACCCAGCCGCCCGGTTGCGCCGACCAGTTTCGAACACCATTTATTGTCGCTCCATTCGAGAACCCACTGCCACTAGTAAATTCATCATTCAACAACTGCGCATTGAGCGAGCTATAAATGGTGTGAATCAGTATGAGGGCGATATAGGGGAGTGATTTAATTGATCTTATCATAGCAAATCTTAAAGACACCAATGTATGGCACAGGCTATACACGTGTAAATCAAATTCTTTAACAGCTTCACATTGAGTGACAGCAGCTCTATCGAAATTCGACACTAATCCCACCGGGTTGTCTTGAATTTCCACAGTGCAGCGTTTTACGGTGTACGTTTAATGATGAGAGAGCACGCAGGCTGAAGCGCGATTCGCAGCGACTTCCTAAAGACACAATCAAATCGATGTAATTGCATCCAAATGAGAAGGCATGCCTCGCATAGGTGAGGCATATTTTAGTGGCACAAGCTGTTTCAATTTGTTATCCGCTCTTTTCAGGTTCGATGTACTTTAATACATGCTCGATCTTGCTTAAAAAAATGCAGCTGCTCTCACAAACTGAACCCTTTCAACAAGCACTCGCCGCTTGGTATTCCACCGCGCAACGACCACTGCCTTGGCGTACCGCACCCTCGCTTTACAAGACCGTCGTCTCCGAACTCATGGCGCAGCAGACGCAGATTAAGACAATGCTGCCCTACTTTGATCGCTGGCTCAAACGCTTCCCTGACTTCGAAGCACTCGCCGAAGCACCGAGCGAAGACGTGCTCAAACATTGGGAAGGACTCGGCTATTACAGTCGCGCACGCAACTTACACAAACTCGCCAAAGACTATATGGCACTCGAGACCAAGCCAACCACTGCCAAACAATGGCAAGCGCTACCCGGCATCGGCCCCTACACCTCTGCTGCCATTAGCTCTATCGCACAAAACTACCCCGCAGCGGTAGTGGATGGCAATGTGGTGCGCATCCTCGCCCGACTCACCAACGACACACGCTGCTTCAAAAATAACGGCGACGCGGTCAAAGCCTTCACTCCTATAGCCGATACGGTACTCAATCACAACACCCCAGGCGATCACAACCAGGCCATGATGGAGCTCGGCGCGACCATCTGCCAAAAAGCCAATCCACTCTGCACGGTCTGCCCCGTAGTACAGTTTTGCGCGGCAGTAGCAAACGGCTTACAAGAAAACATACCAAACATTCAGCGCAAAGCCACTCAGCAAGTGCAGATTGATCGCATTTGGAGCGTGAATGACGGCAAGCTGTTGCTCCATCGTATCCCAGACGACGCCAAACAACTCGCAGGCCAATACGAGCTCCCAGCCATCACACACTTCAAGGGCAAACCTCAACTTGATAAGGCCCTCATCACTAAAACCCGCGGCATCACGAACAAGCGTATTAAAGAAACCATCTATCGACTCAAGTCTCAGGCCTACGCTGTCCCCTCACAGGCCTCACAGCCATCGAACTTACACTGGATCGCACTCGAAGAACTAGAATATGTCACCCTATCCGGTCCCCACCGCCGATGGGTCAAAGAGCTACTAAAGCAAGACGCCTAAATTTCATCTTACCTGCCCAGCGCCTCTGCGCGAAAATTACAGAACCCTAGCCGCAGTATTTTTTCTCGCGAAGCAGCGCAAAGGCGATGAATTATCTACACTACCTTCCCGATTCTTCTATTTATAACCTGTGCCAAAACTCATACCAAAGCGTCTCGGTGTCGACAACGACCTTTCCCACGCCACCATTAAAAAGCCCGAACTGCTTGCGCCAGCAGGAGACTGGGCATGTGCTCGCGCCGCAGTCGAAAATGGTGCAGACGCAATTTTCTTTGGGTTGGATCGTTTCAATGCGCGTATGCGTGGCAAAAACTTCACAGAAGCTGATCTGCCTGATCTCATGGCTTATTTACATGAACGCGGCGTACGCGGCTATGTGACCTTTAATACGTTAGTCTTTTCCAACGAACTCGAAGATGCAGAAAGCTTCCTTCGCGCCATCATCAGTTCAGGGGTAGATGCTGCGATTGTGCAAGATGTCGGCATTTGCCAATTGATCCGCAAGCTCTCCCCTGACTTCCCAATCCATGCCTCAACTCAAATGAGTGTGACCAGTGAAGCCGGCGTGCATTTCGCCGAAGAACTTGGTGCCAGCGTCGTGGTACTCGCACGTGAGTGCTCGCTCAATGAAATCAATGCCATTAAAGAAAAGACACTCCAGAAAAGCCTTGATATGCCACTGGAAATCTTTGTCCACGGGGCACTCTGTGTCGCCTACTCTGGCCAATGTTTAACTAGTGAGTCACTCGGCGGTCGCTCCGCGAATCGTGGCGAATGTGCTCAAGCCTGCCGCTTGCCCTACGATCTCTTTAGCGATGGCGAACAACTCGACCTAGGCAACAAACGCTACCTACTCAGCCCGCAAGACCTAGCAGGGCTAGACGCGATGGATAGTATCATCGATGCCGGCGTGGCTAGTCTCAAAGTCGAAGGTCGCCTTAAAGCACCCGAGTATGTCGCTGCCGTGACGAGTGTTTACCGCAAGGCACTCGATGCCGCATGGAATAAACGCTACCCTGAAAACGCCACTGCACTCGCGCCGTTTAATGCCGACGAAGGCCGCTATGCGCTAGAGATGACTTTCTCACGTGGTCTGTCAACCGGATGGCTCGGCGGCATTGACAACCAAAAGCTCGTCCACGCACGCTTTGGCAAAAAGCGTGGCCTGCGCCTCGGCGTGGTTGAACGTATCGAGCGAGATGGCATCTGGCTTGCCCTCGACCACCCTGTTAAAGCAGGTGACGGAGTGGTACTGGATCGCGGTCGCCCTGACGAACGCGAAGAAGGCGGGCGTATCACCTCAGTGGATACAGGGAACGGCCGTAGCTTTATACGTTTCCTTAGAGACTCGATTAATTGGCACCGCGTCAGCGCTGGCGATACTGTATATAAGACATCCGACCCCGCACTGGATAAAGCCCTGCGCCAAAGCTTCGAAGTCGAGCAGCCCAACTACAAGCGCCCAATCACTGCCACAGTCAGCGGCACGGTCGGCGCACCGCTCGTGCTCTCATTACAAGATGAAGCGGGCCGCGTAGTTCAAACTGAATCTGAAAGGCCCCTTGAAGCAGCCCAAAATAAAGCCGCGGACACCCAGACGCTAACCAAACAAATTGGCAGACTCGGCAGTACGGGGTTTCATCTGCAATCACTCAACAACCAGCTGGGGGCGGGCTGCATGGTACCAGCCTCGATGCTCAATCAACTGCGCCGCGATGCAGTCGAGCAACTCACGGCACTACGCGTGCAACCACTGCGATGGAAACTCAGCAACCATCCACAGGCCACCACTAGCAATCAACTAGCAACCAACAACAACACTCAACCGTACCTAATCCCCTACGTGCGCAATTGGAAGCAGTTCGATGTCGTACTGACGCTGCCCTATTCTGAAATCTACATTGAGCTAGAAGACCCCCGCAAATATAGTGAAGCGGTGTCACGGGCACGCGCAGCCAGTGCTGCTGACGGGCGTACACGAGAGATTTGGGTCGCCCCGCCGCGCATGTTCAAGTCCGGCGAGGATTTTATTACCAAGCAATTGCTGAACTGCGGCGCCGATGGATTCCTCGCCCGCAACCACGAGCACCTCACCGCACTGTCGGACTATCGCCTGCGCGGCGACTTCTCGCTCAATGTTGCCAACCATCTAACAGCGACCTATTTCATCGATCGCTGGAACCTCGAACGCCTAACTGCCTCGTACGACCTCAACACGACTCAGCTTGATGCCTTACTCAACCATTCACAACCCGGCTGGTTTGAGATCACACTACATCAGCACATGCCAATGTTTCACATGGAGCACTGTGTGTTCTGCGCCTTCCTCTCCGAGGGCAAAGATTTTCGCGACTGTGGGCGCCCTTGCGATACGCACGAAGTGCAGCTCAAAGACCGCGTCGGAGCGCTACATCCTCTCAAAGCGGATGCCGGTTGCCGAAATACTTTGTTTAATTCCAAAGCGCAAACCGGAGCTGAATTTGCTCACGATATGGCGCGACAAGGCGCTGCCGCTTTTCGAATCGAATTCCTCAATGAAAGCGGCGACGAAGTGCGCCGCACAATGAATCACTACGAGGCACTGCTGCGTAATGAGATTGGCGCTGACACACTGTGGCAAGAGCTCAAACTGATTAATCAGCTCGGTGTCACCCGAGGCACGCTTGAACGCTAGCTACTCGATCGCTAGAATCTCGCCTAGCTTCCCGTTGGGCAGAGTAAACGTCTCGCCGATTTTTAGCCCCCGTACTCGGGCTGCCAACGGTGACTGCGCTGTAATCACAGTCACTGCAATATCGTCCACCTGAATCACCTGCCCCCCGGCAACTCCAGCCAAAAAGAACACTTCCTCTACACCGCCCAAGTCGACTTTGAATAATGCGCCAAGTGAAATGTCGGTGTTGGTCTTGAGTAAATCGTCACGCTTCGACTGCAATCCCTCAACCGCGTCAGCCCATTGCTTGGCCTGTCCTGCTTGCCCTGCAGCTAGGTAGGAGGCTTCGAGCCCTTGAGTGTCCCATTGCGATTCTGCACGGGATTCCTCGTTAGTCGCATAGTCTGCCGCATCTTGCGACGCTTTAACGGCGTGCAAGGCTTCTTTTCGAAGCGTATTAATTAGCGTATTAAAAAAGGCAGCTTTGTTCATTATAATAAGCTGTGAGTGTCAGGGTTCGTCCGAAAAAATTCAAATTAAATAATGCAAAGAAAAGAAGATGCGAGAGATCGAATCTTCCGCTTGATACTGAGAGCGAAGTGCGCACATTCCCTTCTCGTATCAACAGCCATGAATTCTTTCACACCAAAACGCACCGCCGATTATCAACCTTGGCTCTATGCCTCCTGTATCTTTGCTCTTTGCTGGATCACTGCACTGCTCTTTGCGGGTGGATTCACTACCACGATCGATGCAGGCATGGCCTTTCTCGATTGGCCTCTTTCAAACGGCTCACTCAACCCGGATGACTGGATCGTAGAATCCGATATGCTTGCCGAACACAGTCACCGCCTACTGGGCATGATTGTCGGCTTCCTTTCACTTGGCCTTCTGCTGTTTACTTGGCTTAGAGAAGAGCGAAGCTGGATGCGCACCTGTTCGCGCATACTCGTTCTAGTAGTCATTCTACAAGGAGTACTCGGTGGCGCGCGTGTACGCTTCGATGCCCTCAACACTCAAGCAGACCATAATCTAGTGGCGCAGAGCTTTGCCGTCATACATGCCTGCGGCGCAATGATCGTGCTAGGCATTCTAGTGGCACTAACACTGGGAAGTTCAAAACTCTGGATCCAGCGCCAAGCTGGCCTAACCCAGGCCGTTCCCGTATCGCTGCAACGCTGGGGCATTGTATGTACCACCGCTATTTTCCTACAAATCCTCGTTGGCGCAATTATGCGCCATGCAAAAGCAGGTCTCGCAATCGCCCAATTCCCCATGTCGCAACCCGGTAGTTTACTGCCTGCCTATTGGAATTTTGATGTGGCCATTCACTTTGCACATCGGGTTGGCGCCTTAATACTTACGGTGATCCTACTGCTTTATTTGAGCAAGCTCTGGGCCAATCCCATTACTCGCAAAGCCTTCATGTTTTGGATCTTAACCATATTAGGTCTGCTCTTCGTGCAAATTTATCTCGGCGCATTAACCATCTGGACAGTCAGGAATTCTTATGTCGCAACAATTCACCACTTGGTCGGAGCTTTTCTACTTGCCAGCACGTGGGGCTTAACTTTTCTAGCTCATCGTCGCGTGAACCAGAAGCCAACTGCCTAAGATACTGCGCAGGGCCATTCTACCTAAACGCGCTCGCTAACCAATTGAGTCATCACACTACAGAAACTTCTGCTCTCGCTGGTTCGTCCGAACCGGATGTTTCGTTGCGCGGGCGTATAGAGGATTTTTATGAGCTGACCAAGCCGCGCTTGAGCTTTCTGTCTGTAGTGACCGCAGTCTGCGGCTATCTCTCCGCGGACCCCATACGTGATTTTAGCGTACTGTTTAGTCTGCTCGTAGGCACTTCTTTCGCCGCAGGTGGTGCAGCCGTGCTAAACCAGTGGCTCGAACGCGAAGCAGATGCCAAAATGGTGCGGACGAAAGATCGCGCAATACCTGCAGGCCGCATTGCACCACTGCATGCCTTTATTTACGGGCTAGGGCTTAGCGTACTAGGTTGCTTTCTACTCTATAAAGGTGCCAATTTACTAGCGGGTACATTGACCGCGGCTACCATTGCTTCCTACGTACTACTTTACACCCCCTTGAAACGCTTCACTACGTGGAACACACTTATCGGTGCTATCCCTGGGGCACTTCCGCCGTTGATCGGATGGGCTGCTGCAGAGGGACGGATTAGCACGCTGGGCTGGATTTTATTTGCGATCTTATTCCTCTGGCAGATGCCACACTTTTTCGCGATCGCGTGGACACACCGCAAGGACTATGCTCAGGGTGGCTTCGTGATGCTCTCAAATGCCGACACCACAGGCCGCAAGGTAGCCGTGCAATCCTTTGTATTTTGCCTTGCCCTGATTGCTAGCACCCTCCTGCCAGTGCTCCTCGGCTACGCCACTTGGATTTACGGTGTGATCGCTATTACGGCTGGCATTTACATGCTGCGCCCATCGATTGCATTTCTTAAAACAGATGAGCGCGACATTGCTGCTCGTAAGTTGTTTTTTGCGTCGATCATCTATTTACCCGCTCTGCTACTACCATTGGTATTGGACCTCTGGCTACTCTAACTAACGCCAAACATTTGATTTATGTCATTTACTGAAGCACTTCCCACGGTCAACGCGCTGCTAAATGGCTCGGCAACCGTGCTGCTGACTATCGGCTTCATTTGCATCAAAACAGGCCGCGAGCGCGCACACCGCAGATGCATGATGAGCGCGTTTGGCGTATCAGTCATTTTTCTGTGCTTTTATTTACTCCACAAATGGTTGGTACAAGGCGTACACACACCCTTTGCCGGTGATGGTGCGTGGCGTACGATCTATTACGTAATGCTGGTATCGCATATTATACTAGCCATCGCCATTGTGCCACTAGTGCTCACCACACTGACACTTGCAATCAAAGGTAAGCGTGAAAAACATCGTGCCTGGGCCCGCTGGACTTTTCCCATTTGGTACTACGTCTCAGTCACAGGCGTTCTTGTCTATTGCTTCCTTTATCAATGGTTTTAGCACATTCAATTAATTACTGCATCTTATAGGATGAAAAAGCCATGCTGATTGATTGCAATCCATGAAGATTATCTTGTCAGGTGTTACCAGTCTCTTTAGATCCTTTCTTTGATTTTCGAATCAATTCACTCTCTTTACAACCAACCACTATCAACTGCTCGTGAAGAACGCATCCAGCGGACTCCGTAAACTCATTGCGCTAGCAATTTCTCTAATTACACTCACCTTACTAGGTGGTTGTGACGTCAATACTCGTATGTCGACTTTCGACACTAAGGGTCCAGTCGCTGAGACTCAGTACGAGCTCTTCATGATAACGGTTTGGGTCTCCACGTTTATCTTCGTTTTAGTGGGTGCGTTCTACTTGGTTGCGATGTTCAAATTCCGCGAAAAGAAAAATGATACACGTCCGCTCCCTACACAAGGACACGGGAACCCACTGGTTGAAATTGGCCTCATTGGTGCATCGATTCTGCTGCTTGTTATTATTGCGGTCCCAACTTTGCGTGCGATCTGGTATACGCATGACATCCCCTTCTCAGAAGAAAGCCAACTTGGCGAATGGTATCAAGGTGATGGCCTCGCTGCAGCGGAAGAAGACAACGTGCTTACAATCCGCGTCAATGGTTACCAATGGTGGTGGGCATTTGACTACCCGCAACTCGGCATCTCCACTGCCAATGAAATGGTCATCCCAGCAGGCAAAGTGATACGACTCGAACTGCGCTCGAAAGATGTCATCCACTCCTTTTGGCTGCCAAGAATCGCCGGTAAGGTGGACTTGATACCAGGGCGTACCAACCAAATGTGGATTCAAGCGGGAGATTCCTTCGAGGCTTGGCAGGAGAAAAACAATGCTACTGGCACCGACGAGGAACTTCGCGCAGCCTATGCGCAGTACCTGCAAGATGAAATTCACAATTATTACTATGGCCAATGTGCTGAGTATTGTGGCGACTCGCATGCGCGCATGTTATTTCGCAGTACCGTTGTCGGTGACGACGAATTTGCTGATTGGGTCAGTGACATCAAGCAAGGCCATACCACTCCAAACGGCATGAGCTGGGATGACTGGTACAGCACTTTAAATGATTCTCCAGAAACACTTAGCGACGACATCAACCAAGGCCTCAACTTGTTCATGACTCGCGGTAAATGTGCCACCTGTCATGCCGTGAATGGCAACCCACGCGCGCTCGGCGTGGCTGGACCAAACCTCACCAAGGTCGCCTCCCGTCTATCAATGGCAGCTGGCTGGCTAAATCACCGCGCCGAAGACGGCTCTGTCGATGAAGCACAACAGTATGAGAATTTCTTCAAATGGATCAAAGAAACCGACGTCGTCAAACCTGGCAATCGCATGTGGAAAGCGAATGGCGGTGGCATCGGCGAACTTGACGAACTACTCACTGATGACGAAATCCGTAAAATCTCTCTTTACCTGCAAACCCTCAAGTAGATCACTACAATGAGCAGCACGCTAACTGACACACCCACCTCCAGTACCACGCACGATCACGCGCTCAAACCTGAGACCAGTAATCTCGGCTTCATGCGCCCGGATCATAGCAAGAGCGTTCTGATTGACTGGCTCACGACTGTTGACCACAAAAAGATCGGCATCATGTATGGTGCGATTGCCCTCTTTTTCCTGCTTATTGGCGGCATCGAAGCACTCATCATTCGCGCCCAATTAGCAGTGCCCGAGAATGACCTAGTCTCTGCACAGCGCTACAACCAGCTATTCACGATGCACGGCACAACCATGATTTTCTTAGCGATCATGCCGTTGAATGCAGCGTTCTTCAATTTCCTCGTGCCACTGCAAATCGGTGCGCGTGATGTGGCCTTTCCGCGGCTCAATAGCTTTAGCCTGTGGACCTTTGTTGCAGGTGCGTTGGTGCTGAACTTCAGCTGGTTGATGCAGGCATTTTCCGAGCTCGGCTGGTTTACTGCATCGGGTCCGACTGCGGGAATGGATGACTTTGTCCCTGGCATGGGGTGGTTCGGTTATGCTCCGTTGACAGAACGACAATTCACTGGCGCGGGCACTGACTTCTGGATCCTTGGCTTGCAGATACTTGGTATCGCATCGTTGGGTGCAGCAATGAATTTCGTGGCTACAATTCTCAATATGCGCGCCCCAGGCATGAAGATGATGCGCTTGCCGGTATTCACTTGGATGACGCTAGTCGTCTCACTACTGATCATCTTCGCATTCCCGGCGATTACGATCGCACTCGGGCAACTAATGTTCGACCGCATGTTTGACACCAACTTCTTCCAGGTCGCAGAAGGTGGACAACCAATCTTGTGGCAGCACTTATTCTGGATCTTTGGTCATCCAGAAGTTTACATTCTAGTCCTACCTGCGATGGGGATCGTCTCCGAGGTACTTCCAACCTTTTCCAAAAAGCCACTCTTCGGCTACCCGATCGTGGTGTTCTCCGGTGCGGTGATTGGCTTCCTCGGCTTTGCAGTGTGGTCGCACCACATGTTCACTACTGGCTTGGGTAAAGTGGCAACCGCCGCCTTCTCTCTCTTGACGATGGCCATAGCGGTACCCACCGGGGTAAAGATCTTTAACTGGATTGGCACACTCTGGGGTGGTCGCGTACGTTTCGATGCGCCAATGATCTTCAGTATTGGTTTCATCTGGATGTTCATGATGGGAGGCTTCTCCGGTATTATGCACTCCGCTGCTCCGGCCGATGCGCAGCAACAGGACAGTTACTTTGTGATCGCGCACTTCCACTATGTTGCAATTGGTGGTATCTTGCTCGCATCTATCAGCGGCATTTACTTCTGGCTACCCAAAATAGTCGGTAAGATGTGGACTGGTAACCTCAGCACCTGGGTCGCAATTTTCACTACAGTTGGTCTGAATGTGACCTTCTTCCCCATGCACTTTCTGGGCTTGATCGGAATGCCGCGACGCACCCACACCTATCTTTCTGGATTTGGCTGGGACGGCTATAACATGGTTTGCTCCATCGGGGCTTTCATCCTGGCTTTTGGCGTCTTGCTATTTGTGATTGATATCATTCTTTGTATGACCAAAGGCAAGCCAGCAGGCAATGACCCATGGGATGCCCGCACACTCGAATGGGCGACCACGTCGCCGCCGCAACACTACAACTTTGGCCGCACTCCGATCATCCCTGCGCGCGATGCACTCTGGGAGCACAAACACGGCCCAGAAAACCGCAATATTACCTTTGAGGCGGACGACGGACATGGGATACACATGCCGAGCCAATCCTGGATGCCAGTACTCGCATCCTTTGGTTTTGCGCCGCTTGGCCTGGGGCTCTGCCTCATGCAAGTAGGGATCCCCTATATGGGGTATGTGGCCATTGCAGGCCTATTTACCATCGCCCTCGGCATCATTCTTTGGGCAGTCGAAGGCCCTGGCGGCTATCACCTCCACCCTGAGGAAGACAAAATCTGAGCTAACGCTTGAACCTTTTAGTAATTTAGCACTTTAGAATTTCAAAATAATGAGCGACGACGCCCACAACAACGACGACGGCCACCACAGCTTGATGGTCAACAATAAGAAGCTACTGATGTGGCTCTTCCTTGGTTCTGACTGCATGTTCTTCGGCACCATGATTTCGACTCACCTGATATACCGTAAGTTATATCCCGAGTCCTACGACCCTACGTCGCTCTTCAGCCTAGAGCTTACCTCATTCTCAACGTTCATTTTGTTAATGAGTTCGTTCCTAATGGCACTCGCAGTATCTGCCATGCATAAAGGAGATATTAAGAGCTTCCGCCGCAACACCATCGGCGTGATCTTCTTCGGCCTAATCTTCCTCGGTTGCCAAGTATATGAGTTCACCGAGTTCGTCCATGCTGGTCTCACCTTAAGTAGTGGTACCTTCGGATCGACCTTCTACATGCTAACTGGTACGCACGGCGTGCACGTAGCAATTGGTGTCTTCTGGCTCATTTGCATGTATTTTTACTCATTTACGGGCAAGATGGATGCCCATCAAAGTGCCGTAGATGTTGAAATTGCTGGTCTGTACTGGCACTTTGTTGATATTGTTTGGATTATCATTTTCACCGCGATCTACCTGATCGAATTTATTTAAGAAGCATTATGTCTGACGCGCACTCTCCTTCCGAAACCGACCACAACGGCGAAGCACAAAAGTATCACGCTTTCATTAACCTGGCGCTGGCATTGGCTGCGATTACTGGCGTTGAGCTAGTCTTGGTTTATCTACCGATCAACCAAGCCGTGATCTTCACGGTTCTGATTGCGCTTTCGCTGTTTAAATTTATCAGCGTGATCGCTTGGTTCATGCACTTGATTTACGACCGCCTGCTACTCACCCTAGCCTTTGGCACTGGGCTGGTCATTGCCACCGGTACTGTAATCGCTCTGATGTTTATTTTGGACCGCAGTTACGTCGATTTTGAAGCAATCACAGCGTTCTAATGTAAATCAGAGTTGAGATTTTCAAGGACGATAGGCAACTATCGTCCTTTCTTTTTTATAACGACTTCTGCAGCACATCAACCAACATGCAATTACACTGGCATACTGAGCCTCTGCTACTAATCACCATCCTGCTGTTTGGTTGGCTCTACGCACTCGGAGTAGGTCCTTTGCGAGAGCGCATCGCGCCCAACACTGCGTTTTCACGTGGCCAAGCGATTCTCTTCTATCTTGGGCTCATCAATGTCTATCTTGCGGTGGGCTCACCGCTGGATCAAATTGGTGAACAGTTTCTATTTTCCGCACACATGGTCCAACACATGCTGTTGATCTACGTAAGCCCGGTCTTGTTCCTCTTCGGCACACCTGCATGGCTGATTGACTGGCTACTCAAACCGGAATGGCTGCGCAAAGTCATGCGTGTGCTGACACACCCCGTCTGTGGCGGCCTATTGTTCACCTTCGTCTACACCGTCTGGCACGTACCTGCTCTGTATGAAATGGCGCTGCATGATAAACGTATTCACGTGCTGGAGCATTGGACCATGTTTTCTCTCGGTCTACTGATGCTCTGGCCCTACCTCACTTTATCCAATCGCGTACCGCGCAGCAGCTACGGCATACGAATGCTCGCGATTTTCCTCCTGATGGTTGGTCAACTTCCAGTGTTTGCCTTCCTCACCTTCGCAGGCGAATCGATCTACCCGACCTACGCATGGGCACCGCGCATCATCGACCTAGACCCGCTGAACGATCAAATTCTCGGTGGTATCATCATGAAAGTAGTAAATATGGGTTTTTCCCTTACAATTCTTGCAATATCCTTCTACTTTTGGGCCCGCAGTGAAGAACAGGATGATCCAATCCGCCCAAACCCGCTAACCCAACCATAGCCTACCACCATATAAAATGACTTGGGAAATAATATTTGTATTCGCACTCCTAGCTTTTGCGATCGTCAGTTTTATCTGGGAACGTATCTCGGCAGACCTCACTGCTGTGACCGTCTTTGGCGTACTGATTTTCGTCAGCATGCTGACCAAGAGTGACGAGCTTCCCGACTTGGAAGCGCTGTTGAATGTCTTCAGCAACTCCGCACCACTCACCATCGCCGCAATGTTTATCGTCAGTGGCGCGCTCGAACGCACCGGCGCAATTGACCTGATCACCAGCTACTTGCGCCGCATGGTCAAGCTGCCCTACCGGTTCTTCATGTTCATTATGGTAATCGGGGTGGCTGCGGTCTCGGCCTTTATCAACAATACACCAGTCGTCATCGTATTGATGCCTGTAGTACTCACACTTTCGCGCGAAATGGGTATCGCCTCTTCGAAGCTACTGATCCCACTCTCGTACGCATCTATATTCGGTGGCACCTGCACACTGCTCGGCACCAGTACCAACCTACTCGCCAGTGGCATCTTACTCGACTCTGGCCATGCTCCAATAGGTATGTTCGAACTCGCTGCGGTGGGTCTACCAATCCTTGCTTGCGGCTCCCTTTATCTCGTCTTTTTCGGTAACAAATTGCTCCCGCACCGCGAAACACTGACTTCAATCCTCAGTGATGAAGAGCGGAAAGAATTCATGACGGAAGCATTCGTACGCGCCGGCTCAGAGCTAAAGGGACAGACCGCACTAGAGAGCGGCATGCTCAAAGGTCGCGGCATTCGACTACTTGAAATCGTGCGGCAAGGTGTAGCCGTTAAAGGTGACCCGAAACGCACTAAGCTGGAAGTCGGGGATCGCCTCGTGCTCGCTTGTCGCCCGTCTGGCGTCGCTGAAGCCAACTCAATTAAAGGCATCAGCCTACATGGTCAAATTTCTGCTGGCCTAGAAACGATTGCTACCGATGAAGGCGCCCTCGTCGAAGGTGTCGTCGGCCCTCACGCCACAATCGCGGGGAAAACCCTTGGCGAAATCAACTTCCGCCAACGTTTCCGTATGGTTGTGGTTGCAGTACACCGCAAAGGGCATAACCAGCGCGACCGCCTCGACAGTCTGCGACTGCAGCCGGGTGACACCTTGCTGATGATGGGTTCTACAAAAGCGATCAACTCGCTCTCCAGCAGTGAAGAAATCATCCTACTGGACCGTCCGCGCCTGCCAGCACGTAGCGTTCGGGCAAAAATGCCCATCGCCATTGCTGTGACAATCGGCATCGTCACCATGGCAACACTCAATCTCGTGCCAATTGTTGCAGCGGTTTCGCTGGGTGTCGCGTTACTAATGCTCACCGGCTGCATGAAACCCAAAGATGCCTACGCATCTGTCGAATTCAGCATCCTAATGATCATTTTTGGCATGCTTGCACTCGGACAAGCCATGGACTCCACCGGAGCGAGCCTCATGATCGCCGAAAGCATGATTCACTTCGTGCAGAACTTTGCCCCTGAACATCTGCAAAATGTACTCATACTCGCATTTGTCTACATCATCACATCAACCTTTACCGAATTCCTATCCAACAATGCCGCGATTGCACTCATGGTGCCGATTGCCTTGGGCATTGCGACGACGCTCGGGATCGATCCACGCCCGCTGGTTGTGGGTGCATGTATCGCCGCATCCGCGAGCTTCGCCACTCCAATCGGCTACCAGACCAACACTTATGTGTATGGCGTCGGTGGTTACCGCTTTTTTGACTTCACCAAGGTCGGCCTACCGCTGAACATTATCTGCTTCATCGTGACCGTGTCTGTAGTGCCGATCTTCTGGAGCTTTTAAAACCTAGCCTCGGAATGTAGGCTGGATTCGCGCTGATCTGCCTGACTGTCGATCACAACCCTGAATGACCTCACAGCCGTACTCAGTCCCAGCGTTTACTTTCGTACTGGTTCAGATGTAATACATGTCGTTGGTATCCTCCACTACGAAGGCTTCTAAGGTGTAACTGCTGATCTTCTTCTCAAATTCGACGCCGATCTCAGACCAGATGTGCGCGACGCGCTTACCTGAATGCCCAGTATCTTCAAAATTGCGTTCCAACAGCTCGCCATCAACTGCCGTGACGATCTCGTTCAAACCAATACGCTCGGGCCCTTTTGATAAAGCATAACCACCTTGCTTGCCGCGCTTACTGACGATGAGCCCGGCATTTCTCAACTCATTTAAAATCTGCACCAGGTAGTTTGCTGGGATCTTTTCAGCCTCCGCCAACTCATCGATATGAGCCAACTTATCTTGTCCGTGCGTGCGCGCCAATTGCGCTAACACGCGGCAGGCATATTCTAGTTTATGAGAGAGTTTCACAGCACTTAAGTTAGGCTCTTGACTCAAGAAGTAAACTTGAATCTGAGTCCCTTTTCTTTACGCACAGAAAAAGCCACATAACCTGCTGACAGACATCATGATAAGATACATTAAAAAAAACCAAAAAAATGTCACTTTTTAGTGGTCAGACCGCCGTCAGGCAGGCATAAATGGGCGCTTATGTCAGAACAAGATAAGCCTGTAGATTCAAACCCCGAATTACCTCTAGATCCTGCGACCAAAGACGTCGTCAATGACGTCTATGACTCTTCCAAAATTCAGAAGCTCGAAGGTCTCGAAGGTGTCCGTAAACGTCCCGATATGTATATCGGCGACACCAACGAACGTGGTCTCCACCACTGCGTTTTTGAAATTGTCGATAACTCGATCGATGAAGCTCTCGCTGGTCACTGTTCGCAGATCACTGTAAGCATCCACAACGACGGCTCTTGCTCGGTCGAAGACGACGGCCGCGGCATCCCAGTCGACATTCACCCCAAGTATAACATCCCTGCCCTCGAGCTTGTGATGACCAACCTCCACGCAGGTGGTAAGTTTGGCAAAGGTGCCTACCAAGTCTCTGGTGGTTTACACGGGGTCGGCGCCAAGTGCGTGAATGCCGTATCGGAATGGTTTGAAGTTGAAGTGCGCCGCGAAGGCAAAGTTCACAAGATGGAATTCTCGCGCGGTATCACCACGTCGAAAATGAAAATCATTGGCGATACCAAGCGCACTGGTACCCGCATCGCCTTCTTCCCAGATCCTGAAATCTTCGAAACCACGCGTGATTTTAAATTCGAACTACTGGCAAAACGTCTACGCGAACTCGCATTCCTCAATCCCGGGATCAAAATCGCCTTCGTTGATGAGCGAGTCAATAAGACCAGCACCTTCATCTTTAAGGACGGTATTTCCGAATACGTAAAGTTCCTCAATGGGAACAAAAATGTCGTCCATGAAGAGCCAATTAGCTTCCATGGCGAAGCACCTACGCCTAATCCGGACCTTGATGCCAACATAGTCGTCGACATCGCGCTGCAGTATAACGACAGCTACAACGATCAAATCTACGCCTACGCAAATTCAATTCATAACGTTGAAGGTGGCACTCACCTTTCTGGCTTCCGTACCGCTCTGACACGTGTTATCAATGGCTATGCGAAGCAAAATAGTCTGATCAAGGATAAGGACCCAAGCCTCACTGGCGATGATACTCGCGAAGGCTTGACGGCCGTCATCTCAGTCAAAGTTCCTGAGCCGCGCTTCGAAGGCCAAACCAAAACCAAACTTTCCAATGGTGAGGTCGATGGCATCGTGCAAAAAATCACTGGAGAGCAACTCAAATACTACTTCGAGACAAACCCGCAAACAGCGAAACGTCTCATCGAAAAGTGTCTACACGCTGCACGTGCTCGCGATGCGGCTCGTAAGGCCCGCGAAACCGTTCGCAAAGGGGCACTCTCCACCGGCGGCCTGCCTGGTAAACTTGCCGACTGCTCCTCGAAGGATCCAGCCGTCTCCGAGCTCTATATTGTGGAGGGTGACTCAGCAGGTGGATCCGCTAAGCAAGGGCGCGACCGTGCGACGCAGGCGATCCTGCCGATTCGTGGTAAATTGCTCAACGTTGAGAAAGCCCGCCTCGATAAAGTGCTCAACAATAATGAAATTCGCAGCTTGATCACCGCTTTGGGCACTGGCATCGGCGATCATGAGGGTGACGGCGCGTTCGATGCATCCAAGGCGCGCTACCACAAGATCATCTTGATGACGGATGCGGACGTCGACGGCGCGCATATCCTCACTCTCCTGCTTACCTTTATCTTCCGCCAGATGCGTGGTTTGATCGAGTCAGGCTACGTCTATATCGCGCAACCGCCACTCTATAAGATCAAGCGCAAGCGCCGCGAGCAATACATCGATAACGATGCCGAGCTTAATCGTATCTTGCTCGAACTCGGCACCGAAGATGTTAATTTCATACGCCTGCGTGATAATCAAGATCTTGCTAGCGAAACGATCGAACGGGTCGTTCACATCTTATCGCGCATGGAGATGGTCGGCCGCGGCGTCACACGCTACGGTTGCGATTTCGCAACGTACCTCGACCAACATAAAAAAGAGACACACGAACTGCCTCGCTACATCGCTCGTATCCGCACCGGTAATAACGAAGAGTTCCGCTACATAAGGGACGACGACGAGCGCGCCGCCTTCCATCAGGAATTCGGACTCGCGGATGCCGATGCTAGCGACACCTTAAATCTCGAAGTTCAAAACGAGTTAGGCGTCACGGTACAGCAGCGTATTTCACTCCACGAAATCTACGAATCCACTGAGATGACCAAGCTCCTGCGCGAACTGGCCGATGCAGGTATGGATGTGAATACATTCAGCAAAACCGACGACGCACGCTACCAATTAATAGAAAACAAAGGCGATGCGAAGAAGGAGAATATCATTGAGTTGAACTCTATCATCGAACTGATCGAAAACATCCGCGCGATTGGTCGCCGCGGCCTAAGTATTCAACGTTACAAGGGTCTTGGGGAAATGAATCCGAAACAACTCTTCGAAACCACCATGGATCCGAAGACACGCAACCTGCTAAAAGTCGACATTGCAGACGCCGCAGTGGCCGATGGCATCTTCTCCATGCTGATGGGAGAAGATGTCCCTTCCCGCCGCGCATTTATCGAAGACAACGCGCTGAATGTTTCCTACCTCGACGTCTAATTATAGAGAACCAAATGAACCACGGAACGAAGCTACCTAGCTTCCAACTGCCAGCTTCTAACTCCTTTTAAAGAACATGTCCGAAGAACTACCACCAGAATTACCGCCAGAAATTCCAAGCGATGCAGATCGCGCGGAAGCCACATCGATTATCGATATCATGCAGACAGCATATATCGACTACTCGATGTCCGTCATCGTCAGTCGTGCATTGCCCGACGCTCGCGATGGTTTTAAACCCGTACAACGCCGTATCCTTTACGCAATGCTGCGTGAAGGCCTCCTACATAACCGCAACTTCGATAAGTGCGCAGGTGTGGTCGGGGAAGTCTTAAAAAACTACCACCCGCACGGCGATTCTTCAGTATACGACACATTGGTACGGCTCGCCCAAGGCTGGGTCATGCGCTATCCGCTGATCAAACCGCAAGGTAACTTCGGTTCGATCGACGGCGATCCCCCTGCTGCGTATCGTTATACTGAGTGTAAACTCGAAGCGATCGCTGAAGAGATGCTTAAAAATATCGACGAAGATACCGTTGATTTCGTGCCCAACTACAAGGAAAGCACGACTGAGCCATCCGTCCTCCCAGCAGCATTGCCGAATTTGTTGATGAATGGCTCCACTGGTATTGCGGTCGGCATGACCACCAATATACCGCCACACAATTTGGCTGAGGTGATCGATGCGTCCTGCGCGATCATTGACAATCCAAATATCAGCCTCGATGAGCTCATTGAAATCATCCCCGGCCCAGACTTTCCCGGCGGCGGCTTTGTACACGGCACTGCCGGTATCCAAAGCTACCTACGTACTGGGCGCGGCATCGTGCGCACACGTGGTATCGCCGAAATCGTCGAGACCAAGGGCAAGGAGGAGATCATCATCTCAGCGATTCCATACAATGTGAATCGTGCCTCTCTGGTGATGCGTATCGCCGAGTTGATTACTGAAAAGGCAATTGATGGCATCGCTGACCTGCGTGATGAGTCCACCGAGACCACACGTATTGTGATCGAGCTCAAGCGTGGTGCAATCCCTCGCGTGATCATCAATCAGCTCTACAAGAGCACTGCCCTCGAGAGCTCCTTCGGCGTGATCCTGCTCGCACTCGACAACCGTCGCCCGAAGCAGATGAACATCAAGGAAATGCTCGGCTGCTACATCGACCATCGTCGCAATGTCATCTATCGCCGTACGCAGTTTAAATTGCGCAAGGCAGAAGCACGTGCGCACATCCTCGAAGGCTTTAAGATCGCACTCGAACATATCGACGATTTTGTGAAGATCATTCGTGCTTCCAGCAGTCGCGATGAAGCGAAGCGTAACTTGATGTCCAAGTACCCGCTCTCTGAAATTCAGACGAACTCGATCCTCGAACTACGCCTCTATCAACTCACCGCACTGGAAGGTGATAAGATCGAAGAGGAATATGCTGGCCTCATGGAGATCATCACTTACCTTCGCGACATTCTTGAAAACGAGCATCGCTTGCTCGAAGTGATCAAGGAAGAGCTGATTGAGATGAAGGAGAAATACGGCAACCCACGTCGCTCCGAAATCCT
This sequence comes from Puniceicoccaceae bacterium, assembly GCA_017857255.1. Taxonomy (GTDB): domain Bacteria; phylum Verrucomicrobiota; class Verrucomicrobiia; order Opitutales; family Coraliomargaritaceae; genus Lentimonas. The sequence goes on from JAFMDL010000011.1 coordinate 28,922, forward strand.
CGCAGTCGATGGCGACCTTAGTATGGAAGATATCATTCCAAATGAAGGCTGCATGATCACCGTCACCCACAAGGGCTTCATGAAGCGCACATCGCTGGATGAATATCGCTCTCAGAAACGCGGTGGCAAAGGTGTGATTGGTTCTGGCCAGTACGAAGATGACTTCGTCGAACACCTCTTCACTGCAAGCACCCACGATAACATCATGTTCTTCATGAACAGTGGCCGAGTGTATGTCGAGAAAGTCTACAATCTACCAGAAGGTTCACGCATCGCCAAGGGACGCGCACTCGCCAACATCCTCGAGCTCCAAAAGGGCGAGAAGATTGCTGCGATGATTTGTGTCGATGGTTTCGAAGAGTCTGAAAAGCGCATTGTCCTCGCCACCGAGAAAGGTGTCACCAAAAAGACCATGCTCTCCAATTATCGTAATCACCGGAAAGGCGGCCTAATCGGTATCAACATCGACGAAGGTGACAACCTGATCGGCGCACGCCTAACCAATGGCGACAACGATATCGTCCTCGTCACCAGTAACGCTCAATCAATCCGCTTCTCGGAGAAAGATCTACGCGATCAAGGCCGTGCGACACGCGGCGTCCGCGGAATCAAACTCAAGAGCGAAAAAGATAAAGTCGTTGCCATCGAGATCGTCGACGACGAAGCCAAGCTCCTCATCGCAGGAGCCAACGGCCTCGGTAAACGCACAGACTTCTCCGACTACCGGACACAATCACGTGGCGGTTCGGGTATCATCGCGATTAAATCTGACAAGGTCGCGGGCGCACTCAGCGTCACAGACCAGGACGAGATCATGATGTTTACCAAGAAGGGCCAAGCCGTTCGTAGCCCGATCGCTGATGTCCGTATCACAGGTCGCGCAGCAAGCGGTGTAAAACTGGTCAACCTCGCGGGTAAAGATGCCTTAATTGGCATCTCCAAAGTCGTCGCTTCAGACGAAGAAGAAGCGGGTGAAGCAGATGTCGAAGTGGCTGATGTTGACTCTCCAGCCACGGACACAGCTGAGGCTGAGAGCTAAGTCTGCGACCAAAGACGTAAGCGCAAAATAACAATTCCAAACAAAAGGCCGCCCCAACAAGGGGTGGCCTTTTTCTTTGGGAGCTCACGCACACTCCACAGCTCACCTACAACTATTTATAAGCGATTCAATGCAGTACCGATTCTGTCAATGGTGTAACTCAGCCAATAATGCTCCACGAGTGACCCATTAGACGGTAATCGAATCTTGCCACTTCTTATTAGACTCATCTAATAAACGTCATTTATTACTGATTCCTGTAAACAAGGAATCATAAGACACTCACTAAATCAATGCTCTGAAAACCGAAAGCTAATACAATAACTCAATCCCGAGTAATTGGTAACGCACCAGACACTGATCTGCAAAAGAACAGAAATCCATGAGTATAGAATTCCTAAATACAGACTATGATAAGGTGAGTTATCTCATGAATCTCCTAATGGCTTATGCCACGGGAAAGGATGCAGATGACAGCGAATATCAGCATCTCAGAAATGAGCTACTGCAGAAAGAACATATTACTGGCTTGTTGCCAAACTGGGTCAAAACCCACAGAAGTCTAAACTCTTTCTGGGGCTTCATAAAAGAGAAATTCGGAACATATGCTGATCGGAGACGATATCTCAATGAGGAGTTTGAAGAGGTACTAAACCTTCTTGAGTTCGGTGAAAGCGCAGCAGCGAATGAAAAAACTACAGTGGCTTCAGCAAGCGTATCGATACCCACCAAAACTCAAAAAAAGAAAGTATTCATCGTTCACGGGAGAGATAACAATGCAAAACAAGAGGTCGCACGTCATGTTGAAAGTGTTGGCCTAGAGGCGCTCATACTACACGAAAAAGCAAGTAGTGGGATGACCATAATAGAAAAGATTAAACACTATTCAGATGAAGCCGACTTTGCCTTAGTATTATACACGGCGTGTGATCTCGGGAGGGGCATTCACGAGAAGCATGTGCCCCCAAAGAATCGGGCAAGACAGAATGTAGTCTTTGAGCATGGATACCTCATGGCGAAACTAGGACGAAAGAACGTATGCGCACTAGTGAAAGATGAGATTGAGACACCGAATGATATCAGCGGTGTTGTTTACGCCAAACTAGATGAGGCTGGAGCTTGGAAAATTGAAGTTAACAAGGAACTTAAAGCATGCGGGTACGAATTGACCTAATCAAACGCGAGAGCAGATCAAAGCAGAGTAATTAACCCCGAGTCGTTGCGCTCCACTGCGTGGTCATCCTCGACGTAAGGATCATTTTAGTACCAAAAAAATCTTTTATCATGCCTATGGCCTTCACTTCAGCTTATTCACTCTTTGAGAATCTGCATTTGTCTTGAATAATACCTCGAAGACTTCCTGCAACTTGTCGGTCGTAGTTTTAGAAAACCAACCTCCCAGTAAACTAATTGCAGTCACTCCATACGGATTCACTGCATCAATCGTACCTAGCAAACCAGCCTTGAGCGTTAGGAAAATAGCCAGCGCTAAAATGCCTCCGATGATTGGACGCACTAAAAACCACACAGCCCAGGATGCGATAAATTTCTGATTACCAAGATAGGAACTTAGTGACTGTGCCGCATGTAAAAAACTGCCACAGATTCCTGAGAACAGAGCGATTAACATAAAGCCCTGATCATTACTCAACCCACCAATAAAGACGATCGGGCTGGCACTAGTATCAGGGAAAAAACAAATCAAGTAGCCCGCAGACATGCAACCGACTAGATATAAATAAACCACTAATAATCCTGCAACCATCTGTTGTTTCCTGTTCTAATTAAAAATTAATGTTATATGCTGCCGATTCATTCGGTCATTGATGACTTACTCTTCAGGAAGAATCCGTGTCGCTAAGTGAACCGCAATGGTGCTCTGTTTTTGTTTCGATTTGAAAATGAGCCCCTTGCGTTTCATGTCGACCGACTTGAACTCCACTTTAATATCCACTGCTGCATTGTGTGCCGCCTGAATCAACTTACCCGAATCATCCATCACTGGCTTTAAGCCCTCGCGGACATTTTGGACGGTACGAGCAAACAGCTCTGCAACTCCGGATTCCTCATCGATCAGGGTATCGGCTGGTAAGCCACTAACCTTCAAAATCGCGGCAACAGGATCTTGATCTGCATCCACATTCACTCCCAACTTCTCAGCAAGCACACGCTGCTCATCACGGCGTCGACTCCTACTCAAGCGAGGATTGTTTCGGTAACGACTCATGTTACGCCTCTCCCCAATGGTTGCGCTTCGGGTGATACATTTAAACAAAGCTTACCAGTGAGTGTCATTTGATGCGCGCCAGCAGCATCGACCAAAATTGAATCAAAAGTGGACACTCCATCATTTTCGGCGGCGGTCAACGCTGCAACCGGTGTGAAATTAAACTGCACACTAAATGTGAGGTCATCTGCAATCAGAGCACGAGAACTACCCGGCAATACCAGTAGTGAATCGTCCTGTACTCGACTGATTTCACGCTGTAGAGTACTTAACATGTCACTCAACGGAATAGGTTGGTCAAAATCTGCTTCAGCCATATCAACCTCCTCTAATTATGCAGCAGGTAAGCTCGGACGCGTGGCCAAATCTTTACCCAACAGCGTCACTGCCGCGTCTAGATCGGCAACCGAAACCGCGCTCTGCTTTGATGCTTTTAAATAGTCTGTTAGGCTGAATGCTTTATTCGACAATACGAATTCCGTCGACGCCTGAAAGACGCTCTCTTCGGACTTGCGTGAGGTAAAACCAAACGCCCCGGACGCATGTATCGGACCTAATGTTAAGCCCGCAGATAAGCCTCCGCTCGATTCTTTGACGCCTGCTATCCGCATCGTTAGTGAAGTACTTATATTACCTTCCAGTCGCACGGTGGGCACATACAAATCGATTAAATCACTCAAATTAGCATCATTCATAAAAGCCGATGCACCATCGGTGTGAATCTCTTTAATCATTTTAAGCCGCTGAATCCAGAGCTCTAAATAATCACGCTCGGCATCAATCACTGCTTTGAGCGGGGCGGTAAACAAGTTGGAATAGGCATCACTAATAGATAAGTTAGACATCTGTATTTTTCGTTTTTTAGTTTAGTTTTAGTTTAAAATAAGAGTTTTCACGGCGATTTGATCGCTCTGCAGAACGGTTCAATCTCATCATGACTTTCATACCAGATAGGTATGATTCCCATATTCTTTAAGACACCCTCTTGCTGCGCTTTGGTTCGATTTGATAATTCTTCAACAATGCCGCGTATCTGTGTCGCATAACTCGTTCCTTTGACTCCATGTATACCTTGAACGGTCTTGCTGCTTTTACGCTTACGCTCATCGATCTCTAAAGCGCGTTCATGAATCAATCTCGATTGTTCGTCGTCCGGCAATTCAACATCAGGTGCCTGCAATAAAGCATAAATACGGACTGGCAATGGCGAGCTAGCTAAAGAATCGAGTAATCGCCTGATGTTTCGATCTGACAACGACAAACCAACCATTAAACCAACCGTACCGGACATCGAAGATAATTGAATCAAGTTTGACCAATGGTAAGGGTCCATACTTACGCGGTGGTACTGTTCTTCGGTAAAAATCACTTCGTCTTCATTCGAACCAACTGCCAAATCAGGCGGTAAAAATCCGTGTGGATGAAAAATAGGTAATACATTTGGGTTCAACTCCTCTTGACTGAAAACACTTTGATATGCTCTGCGATCATGACTATTGAGAGATACGTCATTCAGTAAGATTTCAAGCAATGCATCATAATTATAGGTGACCACGGACTTGACTCCCGAAGATTGACCACGACAGAGCTCATACACTCCACGCAGTGTTGGATTAGTAAGATAAAGACCCTCCGCATCAAAGCTATCATAGCCATGCACCGTAGCCCTATCTAACTCACTGATATAACCGTTATACAAAAGGGTCCGAAGGTCCTTGGTAAAATCATTTGGCTTTTCAAGTTCGCGCACATAGATGTCTCGAATTTTTCTAGCTGTAATTTCAAGAGGCTCGGATTCATGCTTTTTCAAATACTCTGCAATCGCTTGAAGGTAATTAATGAATGGGTTCCACTTCAACCACTTGTCCTCCTTGTTGAGCACAAATGCATACATCATGTAAACAAGCTGATCCCATGCTGGTAAATTGCTTGCTACAGACACACCCGCCCCAAGGTACAGCGTCAAATTAGATGCTTGGTACGCCTGCCGCAACGCATGGCGAGCCTCACTATAATTCTCAGACTGTGAGATCGTACCCATATTACTTATAGCAAAAATTCTGGCTCAGTTCCAAGGCATGCAAACGAGCCGGAGAGACGCCTTGATCCCGGGATCTGCACGCGTTTCGATTGGAAGATTAAATGTGACCGCCGCGCTGTCGCGAATCCCAGCGACTCGATGAATCGCCCGGTTGGGTGATTTACTGTCAAAACCATAACGAAGCAGCCATCCTCCATCCGATGCTGGCGTCACTTCCAGATTAATTTTATCTCGGTAGATATAACCTCCTTGGAAATGATTATCCGCAAACCACTTACCATCGACTTCGTATTCAGGAACGAGCACTGATAAATCAATCGAAAAACCCAGCGACTTCCTACGTGTATTCATCCGTTGAGAAAGTGATAAGTAAGTCGAAAATAGATGTGGATGGCGCGGCGGGGTTCGACGACAGAGCTCATCAAATGTTCTAAAAATAGAAGATCCTTCACTGACAAGACGGCGATGTAGATCCCATCGTTGCCCACGGACACTTATAATTGTATCAAAATTGTAGGAGGCACACACCTGCTTACCTGCAACATACTGCTCCTGTATTTTTTTAGGTAACCTCAAGCTCTCCACAATGAGGCTGCCATCCACCCTAATATTGCCAAACAAGAATCGCGTTAAATTCTGATAACATGATTCTGAATTTACAATTCCGTAATGCCCCGAATGGCTACGATGTAAAAAAGCACGTGCTGCACCTAAGACGGAGGCACTCTTGATCGCAACTAAACCGTCGCTCAAAGGACCTACGACCCGCCGAGCCATACCCGCTGCGGCAGTATAATCTTTTGAGTCAGTGCCCACCATGCACATTACCCGCTCAGCAGGAAACTTTCCGCCCATAGAGTTTAAAGGTTGATCTGACCTTAAGTCTAAAAACTCACGCATGCGCTTTGCACCAAAACTCGCCGCATTATTCGGATCAATAAAATCTCTTAACCCCTCTGCCCACCCCATACCTTTGCGTAAATCAATGCCACCATGCGGCGTGGCATATGTGAAGAACTTATCGACACCTTTATCCTCCCATGATTGAGCAGGAGCGCCATCTATGCCGGTAATCTGCGAATTCTGGAGATAGGAGCGACAGACCAGGCCGCCCATCGAATGGGCTACCAAATACACCCGAAACGGATGATCTCCCCGAGATGCGGCCGTAGCATCTCGGATATGAAGGATAAACTCGCGCAAACGGTTGGCATGAAACTCGATCTCCTTACGCTCGCCAGTCCCTAAATCTTCGGACGTGGTGTCGTAATATCTAAAAATCCAAACCGACTCCTGCGGGATCGGGCCATCTGGTTTAATTTGTCCATCGTGGTACGCATCCACATAACCATAGTCTTTCATCAGTCGAATAAGTGGCGACTCAAAGACATTAGACAGTACCTCACCAGTATACGACTGCCGCAGTTTGGTAGCACCTAAATTAAACCCCATGTATGGAGTCGCAACCGTATCTTCCACTTCGCCTTGAGTGCCAGCATATCCGCGGACGTATATAATAGGATATCTTGCTTCCATTAAACCTATGCAATAAATCGCTAGATAATAAACAAACTTATTCCTGTCACATAAAACGTTATTTATTAATTTTACTAAAACTAAACAGACTTGATCATACTTGTGCTAAGATCTCATACCTGTGATCAACCAACCCCCTATCCGATCTATGAAATTGGCAAACAATGCGCATTAAGGCGTAACAACCGCACGCCTGTCATCTGAATCCTAACGGCGTGACGTCCGTAAACCCTACCGATTTATTTAACGCCCGCGGCGAATTTCAGAGCCAGTAAACTGCACACGCACGCGATAGACTGGCTTGATTCGGGTCTTTATTTTGAAAGTCTTCGGATCAATTGAATCCGGCACTTCTTCACGGTGGACATCAATAATGGCATGATATCCACGTTCTGAGAAAATATCGATTAACATAGCGAGTGCTTGTTCATGATGAAACACCGGATCCTCGGTATTTACCACTGCCATGCCTGAAATTGCATGACGCTGAATAATCGGCATAAAAACATGATTGATCGTATTTACCACCTTCTCAAACAGATCCGCATTACACTGTTCATATGAATCAAGACGATCCACCAGATCCTGCCGCGCGTGCTTTGACAGCGTGCTCGCAATTGGAATGGAAGAGAGACGATCATAAGTTGCCTCATCTAGCTCCAGTGAGCCTTGGTAACGAAGCTCTTTATCGATACGCCGACGCACTTCATCAATCGTGCCATGCGCATTGATGAAATGATAGAAGAATATTTCGCGCAGATCCTTAAGCGCGCCGTACGTTTTTTCCTTAAAAGTACGATAACGATTGAGCGCAGCTGCGGAATCAAGGTCGGTCGCACGGACTTCCATCAGCTCACCCACGCCGGACTCACCGACTTCATCATTGTGCAGCTTCGCTTGCTCTCCACGGTAGAGCTGACGCCGAACACTCTCCTTCTCATCGACAAACAATACTACAATATGGAAGTGCGGCTTCTTAAAATATTGAGCAAAGAGCGTATCTGCGTATTTATTTCGCAATGAGACGAGCTTATTAAACAGCAACTTAACACACTCCACCTGTACTTTGGTACGCGGAAAGCCGTCTACCACAGCACCTGTTTGATATACAGGCTCAAGGAGTTTACGTAAGATGATCTCAATCACCTCGCGATCGCCCACTAACATACCGGCATCGATCTTCTTGCGCGCTTCGGGGCTTTTCAACAATTCACTGACCACCACCGGAGGAGCTGTTAGGTCACGATAGCGCATTATGAAATCCGTATTCGTACCCTTACCTGCGCCTGGCGCACCATTCAGCCAGAAAATCTCTTTCGGAAAGCGAAGATTCTCCTCACCAAGCTCTTCTTCTAGCAAAGTCCAGACCGACTGAAAGATGAATTGTGCGTCTTTGACCTCGAGGTCATGTAGTTTTTTACTGTCTATTAAAGTCGCGGTACCAGTTGGTTTTGAAGCCATTATATGTGTGCAATAAGAGTTGGTCGGTAGATGAACAATAATCAGTGGCGAAAAGGGCGACAGCCATCAAGCCTCATTCGAACCACTCACCAATTATTTATTAGAAGAGAGTGGCCGTGAAATCTGCTCGCGAGTATTGCGCGGTAAGCAGATACGTGCTGCTGCACTTTCGAAATCTTCTTCTCCTGATAAAATATCAATCTCTAAGCGTAGGAAATAAATCGGAATCGTGGGCTGAATGTCTTCGAACAGGCGAACCGCGTCTTTTTCGGTGGTCACAATCATATCGAGCTTCCCCTCCGCAGCCTGATCATAGACATGCTGGATCTCTGCTCGTGTGAAGCGGTGATGATCCAGAAATCGATGATTGTAACGGATTTCAGCTCCATATCCACGCAGCATATTCTCAAAACTCTCTGGCGATGCAATTCCACTAAAGGCGGCGACATGTGCCCCCTTTAGATGACTCAGCGGCAGGCGTACTCCACTTTCAATTGCTTGGAGATACTGCGGCTGATGCGAACATTCGATAATTTCCGCCTTAGGATTGTGCTCTCGGATCAGCTCCATCAAGGCCTCGTCTTGAATTCCATCCGATTTAGTCAGAAAAATATAACTGGCTCGAGAAAGATGTTTAATGGGCTCACGCAGGATTCCTCGTGGCAGCAGGTGCTGATTACCGAAAGGATTAGTCTTGTCGACCAACAGTAAGTTCAGGCGCCCTTTGAGTGGCAAATACTGAAACCCGTCATCTAAAATCAGGGTATCACAACCAAAGCGACGTATGGCAAACGAGCCTGCCTTTACACGATTTTTATCACACAGCACGACGACACCAGGCAAATTGTTCGCCAACATGAAGGGCTCGTCTCCTGCCACCTCAGAGTCAAGAAACACAGTTTTACCATCGCTAACGATCTTTGGCGGTGCTTCTTCTCCATGCGTGAGCTTGCGCCATAATTTCTTCGGCAGAGGCTCTTTCTTACTCTTATAACCGCGACTAAGAATCGCAACTTTGCGCCCACGCTCAGTCAATGTCCGAGCAAATTTCTCTACAACGGGAGTCTTGCCTGTGCCACCAACAGTCAAATTACCCACAACTACGACCAAGCAGCCCAATGGCTTATTACGCAAAATACGGTGCTCATACAGATACCAACGCAACTGAACTAGAAAACTAAACAAAAAAGACAGCGCATATAATACAGAACCGAATAACTCTGCGGCTCGGCCATGCTGCCGATCATAGATCACATCCGCAGTAAATTGCGCAAAATCATTGGCCTTGCACGCTAAGTCTTCACGGAATTGTTTGAGCATGAAAAAGAATATAATTAATGAGTTTAAAGAGGCAAAAGCTAACTCAAAAGTCAGAAACAGGGTTGACGCCAGTTTTAATCGCCTGTTTTACCGAAAACTAGCCGTCCTCATTTACGAAAGTCAAAGCAATGCGCTAACAAGAATGAGATCGCTAAAACAGCACCACTCCACACAACTCAGTCTCGACCACTTCCTTTTCTACTAATATGAGCCACCGAACACTCACAACACAACTCCCCTGCATACGGACTGGTGCAGGGCAGAATGGTCCCGCACAGGGCCACCATGTGTTGCGCTGCCCCTGCGACTAATACATTTTTTTGATCCCCTTTTATAAGAGCCTCCGCTAATCCCGGAGGCTCAGCACTTTACAGACAAATTATATGAAATATTTAATCATCGCCGAGAAACCTTCCGTCGCCACTGACCTTTCGAAGGCACTTGCCAAGCACTTGGGCAAATTTGAAAAGAAAGGGAAAACCCGTGATGCACAATATTTCATCAATGGAAATGCGGCAATCACCTCTGCAGTTGGCCACCTTGTGGAGCTGAAGATGCCAACGGGCCCCAATGGCAAAAATCTGCCTTGGAACTTCAAAGTACTGCCTGCTATACCGAAGAAATTTGAACTACAACCAATCGAGCAAACGCACAACCGCCTCAAGCACGTGCTCGGACTTGCGAAGAAGAAAGAATTCGACGTTATCATCAACGCCTGCGACGCCGGCCGTGAGGGTGAGTTGATTTTCCAATATATTATGGATATTGGCAAAATAGAGAAGCCCATCAAGCGCCTCTGGATGCAATCCATGACCACTAACTCGATTCTCGAAGCATGGGACAACCTACGCGAGGGTGAGCAAATGGAACACCTTGCCGATGCTGCAAAGTGTCGTTCCGAGTCTGACTGGCTCGTCGGCCTGAATTCGACCCGCGCCCTGACCTGCTTCCGCTCCCGCCATGGCGGATTCAACATTACCGCTGCAGGCCGCGTGCAGACCCCTACTCTCGCAATCCTGGCCAAGCGCGAACGCGAGATCGCCGCGTTCAAGCCCGAGGATTACTGGGAAATACACGCCGAGTTTGCTGTCGCCAATGGCGACTACTCAGGCAAATGGATCGACACCAACTTTAAGAAAAACAAAGAGCAACCACATGGACGCGCAGAGCGCCTTTGGGACAAAGCTAGCGCCGAGCGCATTCGGGAACGTTGCGCTGGAAAGACCGGCACCGTGACGGAAGAGACTAAGCCGACCAAACAAATCGCGCCACAGCTCTATGACCTCACCACGCTTCAGCGAGAAGCTCCTTTTACTGCAAAAAACACACTCGGCCTAGCCCAAGCACTATACGAGCGTCACAAAATGCTCACCTATCCGCGAACCGACTCCCGCTACTTGCCGGAAGATTACGTCGGTAAGGTCTATGAAACTCTCCGCGACCTTGCGAGCTCTGGCCACGCCATTGCGAAATGGGCCACCGATGCGATCGAAAACGACCGCGTACAATTTACTAAGCGAGTCTTTAACAACGCCAAAGTCTCAGATCACTTTGCAATCATTCCAACTGGCCGTGTGGTTAAGCTCAATGAACAGGAATCGAAACTCTACGACATGGTGGTCAAACGCTTTGTCGCAGTCTTCTTCCCACATGCCGAATTCGAAGTCACCAAACGTCTTACGACCATCAACCATGGCAGCGAATCCGATGTTTTCGTGACCAACGGTAAAACGCTTAAGGTGCCGGGCTACCTCAGCGTATATGGCCGCGTGGCTGGCGTGGCTGCAGAAAAAGACGAACTCGTCGCCGTGAATCAAGGTGAGGATGCCAAAACTGAAGCCATCGACGTGCTCGACAAAGCGACCAAGCCGCCTGCGCGCTACACAGAATCAACGCTGCTCGCAGCCATGGAAGGTGCTGGAAAACTGATTGAAGATGAAGAACTCCGGGAAGCGATGGTCGAACGCGGCCTAGGTACTCCAGCAACGCGTGCCGCGACCATCGAAGGCCTACTTCGCCAAAAATACATTGCTCGCGAAGGCCGCGACCTCAACGTTACTGGCAAAGGCCTGCGCCTGATCGAACTCTGTGAAGAAATGCAGATCAAGCAACTCACCTCGCCCTCTATGACAGGAGATTGGGAAGCAAAGCTAAACAAAATGGAGCGGGGTGAGATTCAGCGTGATGCCTTCATGCAAGAAATTGCCACCTTTACCGAAGATGTGGTCAACAAAGCCCGCACTCACATGGAGATACTGGTCAACCGCACCTTCCCCGATGTGGAATGTGCTTGCCCCGCTTGTGGAGCTGCCCGCCTCAAACAAACCGACGCAACTTATGAGTGCCGAGAGCAAGAATGCGACTTTCGTATCTCCAAGCACATCGCTGGTCGCAAACTCAGCGAAAGTGAAGCCGTTGAACTCTTCAGCACCAAGAAGCTGCCCGAAATGGACGGCTACCTCTCGCGGTTTAATAAACCCTTCAGCGCCGCTCTAGAACTTGTGCAAAACGTCACCAAGACGGGCAAGATCGGCAAATGGAAGACCAACTTTGTATTTGAAGACGACCTCGATTCAGCAGAAGAATTAACCGAGGATCAATTGCTCAAATCCATTACCTTGCAAAATGGTCTCGATGCCAAATTCTATGTCACCGATAAGGCCTATCATGTGCCAGACTTCAAACCTAAGGATTCACCGGATGGCTTCCGCCTAGGCAAGACCATCCTACAAAAGGAACTCGAAACTGACGCCGTCGAAAAGCTCTTCACTGAAGGCAAGACACCATTACTGGATGGCTTTATCTCCAAGCGTACCAAGCGCCCGTTCAAAGCCCACCTCACGCTCGACTTTGAAAAAGGCAAAATTGGCTTCGAATTTGCTCCACGTCCAGCGAAGAAAGCAGCAAAAAGTTAATGGTTAGTTCGTTGTCGCTGATCGTTGCTAGTAGTAAGACACTCCCAGCGTCGCCGACCCAACAACCAACAATCAACAACCACCAATAACGTTCAACCATTTCCATGAAACCAACAGTCAAACCATCACGTCCTTACTTCTCCTCAGGCCCTTGCTCCAAGCGCCCAGGTTGGTCGCTCGAAGCGCTTAATGAAGCACTCCTAGGTCGCTCCCACCGTGCCAAGCCTGCAAAAGCGCGCATCGAAGAGGTCATCGAAAAATCCACCTCTATTCTCGGTCTTCCTGATGGATATGTCTGCGGCATTGTACCAGCCTCCGACACAGGTGCCGTTGAAATGGCGCTCTGGTCCCTACTCGGCGCACGTGGCGTTGAAATGTGCGCATGGGAGTCGTTCGGCTCCGATTGGGTGACGGATGTGATCAAGCAACTTAAGCTCGACCATGTAACCCGACACGAAGCCGACTACGGCCTCCTCCCCGACTTCTCCAAAATAAACTTTAGCAACGACGTCGTCTTCACCTATAACGGTACCACTTCCGGCGTTAAAGTGCCGAACACCGACTGGATACCGGCCGACCGCGAAGGACTCACGATCTGTGATGCGACCTCCGCTGTGTTCGCAATGGACATGGACTTTAGCAAACTCGACGTCGTCACATGGTCCTGGCAAAAAGTCATGGGGGGTGAAGGAGCGCATGGTATGATCGTACTCAGCCCACGCGCAATTGAGCGCCTCGAGAGCTACACACCTGCTTGGCCCTTACCAAAGATCTTCCGTCTCACGAAGGGCGGCAAACTGATCAAAGGGATCTTTAACGGTGCAACAATCAACACCGTCTCGATGCTCGCCATTGAAGACGCAGTCGACGGCCTGCGTTGGGCAGAAGGCATCGGCGGCCTTCCAACGCTCATCGAACGCTCTGAAGCCAACCTCAAGGCCATTGCCGACTGGGTGGCGAAGACCGATTGGATTGAATTTCTCGCCGCAGATCCTGTCACGATTTCAAATACGTCGATCTGCCTCAAAATCACTGCAGATTGGTATCAAGCGCTGCCAGCCGATGAGCAAACTGCAAAGGCCAAGCAACTTGTTAGCCTACTCGACAATGAAGGGGTGGGCTACGACTTCGGCAGCTACCGCGACGCTCCCGACGGCCTCCGCATCTGGGGTGGCGCAACCGTCGACACCGCAGATATCGAAGCACTACTGCCATGGCTGGATTGGGCCTTCGCAGAGATCCAAGGTTAAAGCGTTGTTGGCGCTAACGTTGACGGAGGTCTGCCGTAGATGGCGAAGCAACATCAAACGCTCAACTTTGAACACCTAATCACTTAAATCAAAAGGCCGCTCCATTCGGAGCGTCTTTTTTTGGGTCTAAGGAGCGACGGTACGCCCTCATTGGCATCAACATCGGCTCAACGTGGGCGAGTCCGCCGACACTACCACCTCTCAGCCTGAATCGGTCGCTTGCTTAATTCCCGAAGAAGGAATTTAACAAGTCCAAGCCCATCTCAATGTCGTCGCGGCGGCGCTCTTGCTTAGATTTTTTTTGTGGCGCTTCTGATTCAGCTGCGGTGCCGCCAGTGCCCTCGGCCTGAGGCACAAGTTCAGTCGACAGTTGCTGACTCGGATCAGTTTCCTGCGTGCGCTGCTCACGCTTGCTTGGCTTTGAGAAGGCACCCTTCGCCGCATCATTGAGAATATCCATCAAGGCACCCGAATCTGGGTCAGTTAACGTACCGGTAATTTCAATGTCCTGCTTCCAACGCCTAAATCCATCTTCTCCCACGGTAGGTTGAAGCAGATCCAAAATGTCCAAATATTCTGTGAGTCGCCCTTTCGCACTCAGTGAAAGCGTTAAATCCAACGGTTGATCTAGCACATCATCTAAGCGACTCGCGCCCACCGAACCAGAAGCGTCAATGAGTATACTCTCGCCCTCCAATCGCAGCTGCGGCACCAACACCCGCTTATCCGCGCCACGTGTGAGTTCAAAGGCAAAATCGTTAAACCGAATCTCTTTAAAATATGGGATTGTTTGTGACAGCGCAGCAATTCCTGGCCGATCCAGACTCTGCCCAAGCAATCCGGCCAATCCGAGGCCAAGCTGCCGTCGCTCATCCAGCTCAAACGCTGTCAATACACCCTGCTCGCTTGTAACTTTGAGCGTTGCCGTAGAGTCTTCAATTGCAGCCTTTAATGCTGCGCCCACGCCAATCATTTCAAAAGCACCATCGAACTGTCCCTGCACCGGAGGCGTTTGATGTCTTTTTACAAAAACGGCCGGATTGACATCTGTACAGTGAAAGTCGGCAGTCAGACTATATGGTTTTAATTCAGAAAACGCATACTCTACCGTACCATTACCCTTAATCTCACCACCACCAATCTTCGCTGAGATCGGGTCGACGATCAACCTTGGCTCCGACACGTCGGCCTGGAGCGTAATTGCCTTAATTACTTGTCCCGCTTCGAGTCGAAATTCGTCAATCTTCACAACGACATCACCGTTCAGCATCGCCCACGCAGGCGGCACTGAGCCAGAAGTCTCCACCGCTTTACTGCGAGGCGATGAAGGCAGCGTAAGCGCACCACGACGCGCTTCGCCCGATAGCGACGGCTTAGGCGTCGCCTCCTCTCGAGGCGACAGGGCCGCAGCCAGAACCGTAATATCCTCCTGATTTACCAGCGGGCCAGATAGATCCGCTGAAAACCTCAATGGCTTCGAATCCGAATCCAGCGTAGCTGCGAGTTGAAGACTTGTTGATGGTCGACTCACTGGCCCTGCTAGAAGATTCGCATCCATCCGCCACTCTTTAGTGTTTTTAATTTTATTTAAATGTAACGTAACGTTATAATCTTTAAATATACTCGGCATACTTCGTGCGCGCAGCCCCTGAATCTTCGCTTGTAGCTCTAGCGGCGCATCAGCAAATCCATCTACATTCAAATCCAACGCCAACTGACCACTGAAGATCGAGGCGCTGCCTGCAAACATTGGTAGTTGAGACAGTTCCTGTAGTCCGATTTGTAATTTAGCCTGCGCCTGAAGACCTGCAAAGGGGTTCGCCGCCCCACGGGGCGCCTCTAATTGAATCAAGCCACTGGCGCTACCTTGAATGAAAGCGCCGTATTGATCTGCCACGCTAAGTGAGTTGAGCGCATACGCTAAAGATTGATCAGCGTTAAGCTGAAATTCGGGTAACACTTGCACCGTGATCTCCTCAAGCAAGGGAACACCTGACTCTGACACGGCCAATGGCCCCAACTGTAGCGGCTCGACTGCGGCGATCGTGATCCCCCCACTCTCTGTACCTGCAATAGACAACATCAGCGATACAGGTGTCTGCGAATGTATCTGCAGCCCATTCGAAAGCCATGGATTGAGCCATTCGAGCTGAAATGCAGTGATCGACGCCTCCAACCACTCGCCTGACATCTCCTGCTGACCACTCAACACAATACTCCGCTTTAAGTTCATAGCCACAAGCTCTGCCCCCGCGGCAGACACAACCAAATCCCCGACACTGAGCGTGACCCTCTCACCATCAATCGATGCCACTGCATTGCCAGACACTGCCAAGGCTCCCAATGGCGCCAAATTGGGCACAAATACCTGCGGCTTAGTTAAATCAGCATCAAAACGTAACGAGACTGTCGCGTCTCCTTGCGTATCATGGACCACCATATCCAACGCCTGCCGAACAAACACCGCACGGCGCCCGAGCACATCGTCACCAACCAGATTGGTCTCTAATTGCAGTGACTCAAAACCTCCATTCGCTTGCTGTTTAAAGCTGAGAGCTACAGAAGCATCAATCGCCTTTAGGCCAGACGGCAACGGGGCATCTGCCAACAATTGCAAGGATACCTCGATTTGAGACGCCTGCCTTGGACGAATCGCCGCTGAGTCTACCCGCAAGGTATACTGTGCAGCTCTGCCATCATAAATAACGCCTTCGATATCAATCCCATCGATGTCAAACAGCCACTCAAAATCACCCATAGCGATTAGCCTCTCGATCGGGTTCGCGGTATGCGACTCTTCTAAAGATAGAGTATCCGGCAGGTCGGTAGGAGGCGGATCGTCATCAGAGTCAGTGGAAGCAAGACTCGATGCATTGGGCTCAACTACCGCCGGCAAATCAACGCGAAGGCCCTCCACCTGCACCAAACCGGCCTTAATAGTCTGATCAAATACTGCCGCCAAGGGCTTAAAAGGGGTATTCAGCGACTCGATCTGCACCCGTGTTCCATTCTCTAGAATCCATACCAACCCTTTAAGCGTCACTTTGCTGGTAGTCACATGAATCGACTCTATTGAGCTCCCTGCCGGCAATTGCCTTTCCACTAGACCCTTCTGAAAGCCCGCATTTGTGAGCGTCAAATAAGTACCCACTAGAACCACTAGCACTAGCAGAAAGAGAATAACAGCGATGCGAAAAAAAGTTTTCATACGAGTATCATTGAAAAACATTACAAACTATCAGTATAGCGCTTACTAGCAAGGTTCCTCCTTGCACAAAAAAAGGCCGTCCCACTCGGAACGGCCTTTATTTTATTAAAACTATCTGTGGATCAGGCTTAGCCTTTGCGTCTCGCTTCGATGAGGCGCTTTTCCTTCACTTGGTTGGCAGCCTTACCGATACGGTCACGCATGTAGTACATACGAGCACGCATGGTGATCGATTCGCGATCAATTTCAACCTTCTCGATGGATGGGCTATGTACTGGGAATACCTTCTCAACACCAACACCCGATGCGATACGACGCACGGTGAAAGTCTCTTGTAGACCACCTCCCTTTAAAGCGATAACGATACCAGCAAAGATCTGGATACGTGTTTTATCACCTTCTTTAACCTTTAGGTGAACGCGAACACCATCGCCGACTTTAAAGTCTGCGCGGTCGCTCGTGAGTTGATCTTTTGTGATGTCTTCTAGGATTGCTTGGCTCATTACTGGAATTCTCCGTTTTTTAAAATATCTGGTCTTAGTTGCTGGGTCTTTTCAATCTGTTGCTCACGCCGCCATTTCGCAATCGCTGCATGATCCCCAGACAATAAGACGTCTGGCACACACATACCGCGGAATTCCGCAGGACGCGTGTATTGAGGAAAGCCGAGCAAGTTGGTCATAAAGGATTCTTCCGTCAAGGATTTTTCGTCACCTAAAAATCCTGGCACAAAACGACTGATGCAGTCGATCAACACTGCGGCTCCAAGCGTGCCATTAGTCAGCACATAATCACCGATACTAACTTCTCGATCTACCAAATCGTCGCGCACTCGCTGATCCACTCCCTCATAGTGGCCACTCAATATAATTAAGTGCTTTTCCTCGACCAATTCGCGAGCCAACTGGCTGGTAAGTGGCTCCCCATCGGGAGCCATGTAAATCACTTTACTCTCTGGGCGCTGCATGGACTCTACCGCAGCATAAATCGGCTCAGGCTTCATCAACATACCTGCTCCTCCGCCAAATGGCATCTCATCGGTCTTGTGATGCTTATCCGTCGCCCAATCGCGAAGCTGATGGGCTTGTGCGCGAATCAAGTCATGACGCTGTCCTCGCCCCAGCATGCTGGACGTTAAAAAACCCTCCACCATTTCTGGGAAGAGGGTTAAAATATCAAACTCGATGTGCATGGTGCAATCGGCCGATGGCCCTGATGGTCAGGGTTAGGCGAGCTTATGCTTCAGCTTTAGCTTCTTCAGCTGGAGCCTCACGACGAGCTTTGCGAATCAAGCTGGCCGCTGTGTCAGTAGGCTTCGCACCAACGGACTTCCAATAATCGATACGGTCAACCTTGAGCTTGAGCTCGTCAGTGGCACGTTTTGCCTGTGGCTCGTAAGTGCCTAGCACTTCGACGAAACGACCATCACGTCGCGCAGTAGCTTCAGTGACAACCAGACGGTAAAAAGGACGGTGGCTTGCGCCGTGACGTTGGAGACGGATTTTAAGTGCCATAATTAGAAAAAGTAAATAGTATGGAGCGTGCTGCTCGAAATTGTGAAAAGCGAAGAAAAAAGGAGTTCCTTCGCACACTGTCAAGCGCGGAGAGTGTAGAATCTACAGGAAACTACAGAAGTCGAGCTAATCTGGCCGCACGACATCCGGCGAATCCGTCCATGGCAACGGGAAAGCGCTCTTTTGCCAATCTTTGCGGACAACCCCTATTTTTGCGAATCCGTCCTCTTCCCCAGCGATCATTTTTCCCGAAAACTGGTATCGAGTCTCCTCTCCGGTGATTCGCACGACACGCCTGCCGCTGTATGCATGCAAAGTGCGAGGCGTAGAATAATCAATCTGACGAATCTTGGACATAGGTA
>JAFMDL010000053.1:7500-13202 GCA_017857255.1 Puniceicoccaceae bacterium
AAAGCTCACTACAACTCAGCAAAGTCGCCATCTACAAAGACGGACGTGAAAAAGCCTCGCTCGACTACAGTATGTTACCACTGCAATACCCCTTTCTTGCCGTGATCAGACAAAGTGAATTAGAACATATCCTCATTGATAATCTTTCTATAAAATCAAAGAAACCGATGTGGACGCATCGCGTACGCTTGATCGAAGACAAAGGCGATTCACTGAATGTATCGGTCGACCGCCTAATCCAAGGCATGACAGGTTATGCGGTCGCTCACATCGAAATGCAGATTGATAAAATCCTGAACTACAAAGCAAACTACCTCATTGGCGCCGATGGTTATCATTCTACCGCGCGCCAGAGCGCAGGCATTGATTTCCCCGAAATAAGCCCCCATATCGAATATGCTATCTTCGAATTCAAAACTGACGCAGACCTGCCCAACGAAATGCGCATACTGATAGACGGAGACAAAACACATCTATTCTGGCCACTGCCGGGTGGCCACTGCCGCTGGAGCTTTCAGGTCGATTCCAGTTCTACTAAGGTGAATTCGATGCATAAAGATCGAAGTTTTATGCAATTCGGCAGCCAACATACTCCTATTCTAGATAGAAAAAATCTCGATCATTATCTCTCTAAGCATGCCCCATGGTTCAACGGCTCAGTCGAAAACCTTACTTGGAGTATTCTGCTAAATTGCGAGCACCGCTTGGCGCATCATTTCGGCAAAGGTCGCATTTGGCTCGCTGGTGATTCCGCCCATTTAATCCCACGGGCGGGCACCCTCAGTATGAACGTCGGGATGCGTGAGGCCTGCGACCTAGTCGAGATTATAAGTGCTGACGCCTCCGAGGACGAACGCACAAATAGGCTTGAACAGTACAATCGGCATCGAATCGCCGAGTGGCAACACCTGCTCGATATGGATCATCACATCAGTGCAGCCGATCAAACAGCAGACTGGATCCTCAAGCATCGTGACAGCCTGGTCGGCAACATACCTGCCACAGGAGAAACACTCACTCTGCTGCTCGCCCAACTACACTTGTTCGACGCAGCCTAGCCCAACAGCGACACCCCATTCGCATACTGCTTGTCAAATCATAGGCACACGCATTAAATCTAAATGCATGCAGATCCCGCTCATGAAACCACACATCGTGTTTGTGCTCTTTATCCTCGCCCTGATCACCGCCCTGCAATCCTCGTATGGTATTTCGATTTCAAATAAAGCAGGTATCACCATCGAAGTTGAGATCCTCAAGATTGAGAATGCCCACATCCAAATACGCCTTATCAACGGCGACGAAACTTGGTTCGACCGCGACCAGCTTTCCGCGCAAAGCCAACAGGCGATCTCGCAAATCGAGACAGAGGAACAGTCTAAATTTGCAGTAATCAATCACCTCCTCGGCATTCCATTATTGGTAGACAATAACCTTTGGGACGACACTGCAAAAACAGTGGCACAACGCTTAAACTGGCCACTGGAATCACAAACTGCAACGCAGTCCAGCTATCGCTACTATCCTCCCAACGATTTTCGCATTCTTAACACACGCCCTTATGCCAGCACCCTCTACGGCGCGAATAACCAAGCCAACCTAATCAGTATTGTGTTCGCCAACAAGGGAGACTTCCCATTTAGCAACATTCCGACCGAAGATGAGATAGAGGCCATGCAAGCCGCGATTCAGCGCGATGAAGATACACTCATCGAGCACCTCAGCGACGTATTAGGCTCACCGGAGAAACAATCATTTGGCACGGGCCGTGGCATTAAGGAACGCATCCAGCGCTGGAACTGGAACGGCCATGCCGTGCTACTCGCCTCACAGCAGGGTGAATACGTTAGTCTACGAATAATGAATACCGCAGCGGCGGATAACCAGGGCCGCAACAAAAAACTCTCCGATGCAAAGCTGCGAAAGCTCACCACCGAAAATATTACCACTCGGCCCAACGGCGATGTGCTGATCAGCAATATCCCGATGGTCAATCAAGGGCCCAAAGGCTATTGTGTTCCCGCAACTTTTGAGCGCTACCTTCGCTACATGCAAATCCCCGCCGACATGTATTTACTGGCTATGGCAGGCCAGACCCAAATCGGCGGCGGCACCACCCTCAGCGGCATTATCGATGCAGTCGATGGGTACATTTCATCCCAAAGCCGCACAATGAAAGAGCTCAATGAACCGATCAAAGTGCGCACCGTTCAAAAGTTCATCGATAAAGGCCTCCCAATTATTTGGACCATGTTCTCTTCTAAAGAATACAACCAACACGCGAATCAGCGCACTGTGGAGCGGCAATCCGTCACCGATTGGGAAGCATGGAGGAAATCCACAAAATCCATCGCGCGCAGCACCGAATTAAGGCAAGATATCTTGTCCGCACACGCCTGCCTGATCATCGGTTACAACAAGACAACAGGCGAAATTGCGGTGAGTGACTCATGGGGGCCCTCTTATAACGAACGCTGGATCGCTGCCGAACAAGCTCAGCAAGTCTCCCAAGGTTCAATCTATCTCATTAGTTTTTAGCGAATAGAGTTTGCAGGATGACGAGTCGCAGTTGATCGTATCTATCATATGACCGACTCACTCTATCATTTCGATACCTGCCCCGATCGCAACGGCTATGGCTCCCTGAAATGGGACAAATATAAAGGTCGTGACATTGTACCCTTATGGGTGGCGGACATGGATTTCACTACCGCGCCCGAAATTATCGCCGCGCTGCAAGATCGCCTCGACCATGGCATCTACGGTTATACAATTCCGTACGAAGCACCCGTCAAAGCCGTACTCGATTACCTCGACCGCCAACACGGCTACAGCGCCAAAGCACACTGGCTCAACTTCCTTCCAGGTCTCGTCCCGGCGATCAATCTCTGCTGCCATGCCTTCGTCGCCAGCGATGAATCTGTAATGACAGCGACGCCCGTCTATCCTCCCTTCCTTGGCGCGCCCGACTACGCCAACCGCGAGCTGATTAAAGTCCCACTATGCCTCACCAAGGGCGACACTTGGACACTCGACTTCGACGCAATGGAAGCCGCCGTACAACCCAACACTCGGTTGTTTATTCTTTGCAGTCCACACAACCCAGTCGGCCGTGTCTACAGTAGAGACGAGCTAAGCCGCCTCAGTGAATTCTGCGAAAAACACGACCTCATACTGATCTCCGACGAGATCCACTGCGACCTCGTATTTGACCAAAATGCGCGCCACACCCTCACTGCCACACTCAATGAATGCCTAGCCGCGCGCACAGTCACACTCATGGCACCGAGCAAGACCTACAACCTACCGGGCCTCGCCTGCGCCTACTCAATCATCGAAGATTCCAAACTGCGCCAGCAATTTCAAACAACCATCCGCGGCATCATCACCGAAGTGAACTGTTTTGGCTACGCCGGCTGCGCTGCTGCCTATAATCACGGTGAACCATGGCGACAAGCACTGCTCACGTATTTGCGAGATAACTACAAAATCATCTCGACGTTTATTCAACAAGAGCTGCCGGAGATCACCTTCCGGCCGATGCAATCGACTTATCTCGCCTGGTTCGACGTCACCAATCTCGAGCTCGACCACCCCGTAAAATTCTTCGAAGACCACGGCGTTGGACTTTCCGACGGTGTTCCATTTGACGGCATTCAACACGTGCGCCTCAACTTTGGTTGCCCACGCAGCCGACTCCAAGAAGGTCTCGAAAAAATGGCCGCCGCGCTCAAAACCCGCTAGCAAGTTCCAGCTCTCAACCCTCAGCTCTCCTTCCCCACATGGAATCCGTCCGCATCGACAAATGGCTCTGGGGCACGCGCGTCTATAAAACACGCAGCGATGCCGCCGAAGCCTGCCGCGGTTCAGCGATTCGCCATAACGGCAAGATTGCGAAAGCCTCGGCCAAAATTCGTATTGGCGATATCATCATCGCGCGCACTAAAGCGCTCACCCGCACGCTGCATGTTATCGGACTCACCGAGAATCGCGTTGGCGCGGCGCTACTGCCTAACTACTTCGAAGATCACACTCCCGAGTCCGAATACGAAGCCGCCCGCGAGAAACGCGAAAATGCCAAAGTCTTCAGCCATCGGGGCGTAGGGCGGCCCACCAAAAAAGACCGCCGCGACATTGAGCAGTTGTTGGGCGACTAGCATCTGCCGAAGCACATAATAAATGGCATACAAACAAATCCCTTATACAGTCGAAGGATGTGACCTCCCCCCTGAGGTTGCAGCCTTTATCGCCGACGCTGACCGGCGCTGCGATCTGTTCTATGACCAGCAGCTTAATAAACGCTTCCCCCGTTACGTTCCTAGTGAACCGGCACAAGTGTATGCCACACTGCGCCACGTAACCGAGCAAGGTCTACCACTGGGCGAAACCTTTATCGAGTGGGGCAGCGGCTTTGGCGTCGCCTCCGGCTTTGCCGCACTGCTCGGCTACGATGCGCACGGCATCGAAATCGAAGAAACGCTGGTTGAAAAAGCCGACGCATTGATCACCGATCATGGTTTAAAGGCTGAGTTTCTGCCGATCAGTTACATTCCTGACGGATTCATCAGTTACGACGCCCTCAGCGGACACGACATCGTCCGCGACGAAAGCTTCGGACACCGCACCGGTATGCCACGCTACGATGGTATGGACATTGACATTGAAGAAGTCGATCTGTTCTTCGTCTACCCTTGGCCTGGCGAGCAAGAAATGATGCTCAAACTCTTCGACGCCGTCGCAGGCGAAGGTGCGATTCTAGTTGCCTACTACGGTGACCGCGACCTCTGCCTCTACCGTAAACTCGACGACGAGACATACTAAAACCAAAATCGCTCGATTCTTTAGGGTTCACCGCCTATTTAATCGATGTCGCACCCTCGCATTGATAAAAAAAGGTTCTTACATTTACGACCGAGCGAAACGAAGATGGGGAAACAAATGCCCCCTGATCCTAGGCTGATCAGAATTAAGTTATAAGCGGTCTTGATCCTACTTGAAACACAGAGTACGAGCACTTGAGGATTAAAGCCTCGAAAATAAATCTATAGTGATGGCATTTGGCCAACTGTGAAGATGGTTGTCCTTCGCGATACCAGCAACACAAACGATCTCGTGAGTATATCCATTTGATGACCACTTCGCTGCATCTCGCATCCAAGTCAGGAATTCCTGAGTGGTATACGAATAATGCAAGTCGATGATCGAATTATTGGCTAACTTGCCGACAATATGACGCTCGATTGCCACCAGTTCAGCATCAAGGCGCTCCCTTTGTTGTGCATTCAAATCCTGCTTTAACTGTGCAAACAATACAGTCGGCTCCACCTTGGCCCCTACGGAGAACTCCAATAATATACCATCCAAGTAGTTCATCAATTCAGTTGCCGACTCCGTATCCTCTTCATGCAGTGCCAATATCGCAAAGTGTACTGCAGCACAAATCATGACATCGATCTCTTCGTCTTGAATAAACTCCTCAGAATTTACAGCCCCCGTATGGGAGTCTGTAAATGATTGGTCTGCGGTATAGGACGCGCAACCAACTAAAAAAAACAATGAAAGCAGAGGAAACAGTGGGGTATAGATTTTCATAACAACGATTATATATGTAAAAAAATCGCTAAAATTCAATAGGAAAGGCTTTTTTTCCGAATAGCGCTAGTTTGTGCAGGTAAAATCAGGGTTAACCCTGAGCTACCAAA
>JAFMDL010000012.1 GCA_017857255.1 Puniceicoccaceae bacterium
ATGCATGAATTATCTGGAACAGTAAAAGTAATCTTTGACGAACAAACCTTTGCCAGCGGCTTTAATAAGCGCGAATTCGTCGTCACAGACGAAGCTGATAAATACCCGCAGGATATCAAATTCGAATGTGTTAAAGAGAAGGTTGAACTAGTCAACCAACTCAACGAAGGCGATAAAGTAAAGGTCACTTTCGATCTGCGAGGGAATGAATATAACGGTAAGTATTACGTTAATCTAGCCGCATGGAAGATCGAAAATCTAGGTGGGGGCGCAAGCAACAGTGATACACCACCTGCCCTTGATCCTGCTGACGAAGTGCTCGACGAAGAGCCGCCGTTTTAAACACCAATCATATTTACCAAAAAGGCCGCTCTTATTGAGCGGCCTTTTTTTGTGTGCGCCCATAAAGGGAGGGACGAGCTCCCCCTCTTCCTGCGGCATGCTGCCTTGATTGAGTGTTGGGGTTCCCTTCTAAGCCTCCACGGACGATACGGCGACCTTCGCTTTTGAGAGTTTAATCATCCACAACAGCAAACGAGACTTCTACTCCACTACTACTTCTTCACTAAACGTCCAGCGATCAAACCGGCAAGCAACAGCTGTATCGGATGAAAACAAATCAGCGGTATAAATATCGCTGCAGAATCAAAAATTCCCGGAACGGCGAGTAGAATCGACGAAGCAAGTGGCAATCCCGACGCCAAGGACTTCTGACTCGCACAAAAGAACGCTGCGATTCGCTGTGGCTGCTCAACTCGTAACCACTCTGCGCTTAACCATATCAATATACTGGTAACCAATAGTAGGACAACTACGCCTAACAACACCGCGCTCAACGCGGTAAGCGATAACCCATCCAGAAACCCCGAAGTAATGCCCTGCGCAAACGCGGCATGAACAATGAATACAATAATACCGCTACTTAACACTTTGCTGACTCCAGCCAAACGTTCTGCCAACGCCCGAATTAACTGACGCACGACTTGACCCAATAATAAGGGCAATACCAAGAGTTTCGTCAGACTCACAAAGATTGCCCCTAATGACACCTCAACCACACCCTCCCCAGCTAGATAAGCCACTGCGATCGTTGGTACGACCAACACCGCCAGCAGATTTGAAAAGATGGTAGAGAAAATCGCATTGGCGGTATTGCCCCCTGATATCGAGGTAAATGCAATAGCTGAAGCGACCGTCGTCGGCAAAATCGCTAATAACCAAAACCCGACACACAGCTCGGGCGTCAACAGCCATGACAGTGGCACGAGCACTAGCCCCGTCACCACCGGGAACCATAAGTAATTCCACGTTAACACGAACACATGCACTCGCTTCGGTTTATATCCTGCAGCCAAGGAACGCGTTGGAAGCGACAAACCTTGAAGGAAGAAAATTATAGCGACGCC
This sequence comes from Puniceicoccaceae bacterium, assembly GCA_017857255.1. Lineage (GTDB taxonomy): Bacteria > Verrucomicrobiota > Verrucomicrobiia > Opitutales > Coraliomargaritaceae > Lentimonas. Next base: position 1,407 of record JAFMDL010000012.1, read on the forward strand.
TAAATGTGTCGTCCACTCAGGTCGTAAAATACCGCCAGCAGATGCAGGCTCAGGGAAAATCACCGCCATCCCCACAGCTGTGAAGAGCCACAGCGTGAACGCATGCTTTCTGAGTAAAACCAACATATTACAAATCAAGTTAGCATGCACGAAGCAGAAATAAAGTAGAACCTCTTTATATTTTGCGTTCACACATATTTCCGTCTAAGCCATTCATTCATCATGAAAATTGACACCGCCACCTTTCGTACTAGCGCCCTTGACCTCGAAGCCTGCCCGCCATCCTGGCAACCAGAATTCGCTTTTGTTGGCCGCTCGAATGTTGGCAAATCCTCACTGATTAACATGCTGACTGGCAAGAAAGAGCTGGCCAAAACATCCAGTGTCCCCGGTAAAACACAGCTCATCAATTTTTTCGACATCAACCGTACCTGGAGCCTCGTCGACCTCCCCGGTTACGGCTATGCGCGACTATCGAAAGCCAAACAGGGTGACTTTAATATAAACGTCAGTGGCTACTTAACCGGCCGTGAAAATCTGAAGCATGTGTTTGCGCTGGTCGACTCTCGCCTCGAACCACTCGAAGGTGACTTAGCTTTCATCCAATGGTTGCAAGCCTGTGATCTGCCCGTATCGATTGTCTTTACCAAAGCCGACAAAAGCTCCGAAAGTACCGTCGAAAACCACGCCCAACAATTCCTACTCAAGCTCGACGAATGGGGTATACAAGCAGTGAAGGCATTTAGCTGTTCCGCCAAAACACGCACAGGTCGCAACGAGATCCTACAATTTATCGACACCATGCTACCCAAGAAAAAGAAAGTTAAGAACCAAAAGCCGATCGCAACCGGCTGGATGAAAAAGAAGCGTTAACATTATATGCTTCTGAGCGCGCGTTAGACGGTGTCTTGCTATTTTATTCTTTATTATTCCGTTACGTTATATTATAAAGTAAGCGTTAACTCGCGTAACTTATACTGACCATGCAAAATCTTGCTCCAAAAACCGCTACGGAAGTCACCTTCAATATTCATCAAGCCTCTGATTTCTTGCCCTGCTTACAAACCTGGCAAGCAGAACTCAAAACAATTACCTCACGAAAAGAGCTACTCACACGCTTTCAGGACTCGCCGCCTCTGCTACGCTCTCGACTCAAAGACCTAGGTTACTGCGATGCTTATCTAGCGGCATATGTGGAATGGGTCTGTCAACTAGCTGGCACTAAAGCACCAGAGTGGGTCAAACAACCACATCGCGTCGCCGATTCCCCACTGATTGACGAATCGATCGATCTAAGCGAAACCCCTGAGTCGTTTCGCAAACGCAATCTCTTCACTCTACCTGTCAACGTTGTTCAACTACGCCGAGGTCGACCGGCCAAAAGCGATGCCCATAAACTGAAAAACAACGCAGACCGGCAACGGCGCTACCGCCAACGTGTTAAAGAAAAACTCACTCGCTTGAAACAACTTGAGGACGAACTCGGCAAATGATGCGGCGACTCGTTTCTGGTGTATCTAGCAGGTTAATTTGGCTAAAATTCGTCACTAACGGCAGCCATTAAACTTTTCTTACTCTCAAATCCTTCGACTTTTACCCCTCAAATGGCCTCACATAAAACTCTGTCTAATTGGTACCTGCAGCTGGCCGAACACCTCGAGGCAGGCACACGATTGGCACAGGCGCTCAGTGTTTGCTCGGGTCCTTCGCAAAAAGATCGGTTGCGCATGGCAGCTTTAATCGAAGACGGTCTTAATATAACTGAAGTCATGCAGCGCGCGCCTGCGTGGTTGCCCACATCCGACCGCACTTTTATTTGCACCGCAATGGAAACTGGGCGGCTACCGCAAACTCTGCATAACTTGTCCGAGCGCCACCAACGTATTGGCAAGACTAAGCATAAAGTCATCCTTGGCCTACTCTACCCCATGGGAGTCTATCACTTTGCGGCTCTACTTTTACCGCTCGTACAAATGATCGATTTTGAAAATGGCTTCAACTGGCAGCCTCAAGAGTACCTTCTTAAAAGTTCGCTGCTGATCGGGCCACTCTGGGCACTGATTGCCCTAATTCTTTTCCTTGTCAAAACGCACCACCCTCTGTTGCCCCGCATCTTACGCTGCGTCCCACTGCTGAGGCGTTACAGTCAATCGCAAGCGCTCGCAGATTTCGCCTATGCGCTCGGCACTTTTATTGACGCCGGTGTACCTATACAGCAGGCATGGGCGGGCTCCGCAAATATCGCTCACGACCCTGGCCTTAACCAAGCGTATAAAGCGATGCGCTCGACATTCGATGCAGGCGAAGACCCTACCACGCAGCTGCATCGTTTCAAAGTCTTCCCAGCTGACTTCATCGCATTCTACGCGACTGGGTCCGAAAGTGGTAAACTCGACGCAATGATGCTCAAAACTGGCAAACAATATCAGGCACAGGCTAATAATGCGATGACTACCGCGTCGGTCGTCTACCCTTCAATCTTTTTCCTTTGCGTCGCTGTCTTTATCGCCACCGCCGTCTTTCAAGTCTACGGTGGATACCTCGATCTGCTAAACAATTTGGCGCAATGAGTCTGACTACCTCAACTCATCCCTCGCAGTAAAAACAACTTAGCCTACCAAGGTGAAGTTCAACCCTAGTTCCTTTTCTAGCTGTGTGATTTTACGGCGCTCCTTAGGTTCGATCAGTGTAATCGACACGCCTTTTTTACCCGCACGTGCAGTGCGTCCGCTACGATGTGTGTAGTATTGCATCGCATCTGGTAACTGTTGCTGGATGACAAACGACAAGCCTTCCACGTCAATCCCACGCGCAGCCACATCGGTTGCTATGAGGTACTGTGTGCGCTCTTTTTTAAATGCACGCATCACTTTATCACGATCCTTTTGACTTAGGTCTCCCTGCAACACGCCGACCGCTAAGCCGCGCTTCGTCAATTCCTGCCCAAGCGACACTGCACCTGCACGTGTACGGCTAAAAATCAATCCACGCTCCTGCCTACGAGCATCCAGATAGCGGAAAATAAATTCCACCTTATCTTCACGTGAACAAATCGCGTATTGATGATCAATATTCTGATTCACCACATGCTTCTTATCGATTTTCAATAGATGAGCATCCGCTGACATGTGTTCAGCCACCATACTTTTAATACGCTGCTGATATGTCGCGGAAAACAACCAAGTGCTTTTGCGATCCTTGGTCTGCTTAAAAATAGTATCCAGTTCCGACTGAAAGCCCATGCTCAACATCTCATCCGCCTCGTCCAACACCAGGTGACGGATCGATTGCAAGCGAATCGCTTTAAGCTTAAGTAAATCCATGAGTCGCCCCGGCGTAGCCACCACGATGTGTGTTGGTCGTTGCAAGCGCTTTACCTGAATATCAACTTTGTCTCCACCGGCGACCACTTCGACAAAGATCTTCGCCGAGAATTTAGTATAGCGAAAGAGTTGCTTGCCAATCTGCTGCGCTAGTTCACGAGTCGGCGCAATGATTAGTCCCTGAATTTCCTTAAACGTCGGATCCACTTTAGTTAAAAGCGGAAGACCAAAGGCGGCGGTCTTGCCAGTACCAGTCTGCGCTTGAGCAATCAGATCACCGCCGTCCTCCATTAAAAAAGGGATTGCCTGTGCCTGCACCGGCGTCGGCTCATGGATGCCTAGGGCTTCGATCCCTTGTCTCAAGTCATCTGGAATGCCGAGTTGTTTAAAAGTAGCTGTCATCGTAATATCTGCAGTTGTCCCACGAAATCATCTCTATGGAACCATTGAATGCAAGGACACTGCCGACTCTAAGACAAATGACCAGCAATGAATATAGAAAAAGATAAAGCACCTTTTAGGTAGCAAAGTGACTGCGCCGTCATGACCAGCTCTCGTATCAGCTCAAAATTGGAGCCCTTCAATCTTCTTTCCCCTCAGGCCAGCAACTTGTCACGGCATAATAAAATGTAGGCGGAAAATGAATCGACAGAGTAAAGGATTTTTACCCCACGTGGCAGGCTTAACACTACTTAATTTACGTTCTAATCAGGTCGTTTGCACACAATTGTAGTTATGCCCAGCTTAGACTAAACTTCATTTTGCTTCATGCCTTATGCGAAAATCGATAGACCCTGCGGTGCATATAGATTGCTAAGGCATTAGGCCTCGGCCATCTCATCGTCATCAACAAAGCGCACACAGATTGCAGCGAGTAACATCGAAGCCCCCCCCAGTAACACTGCATTCATAGTGTTGCCACCGAGCAAGCTAGACATCATCTTACCCAATCCTAACGAAGCTGCGATCTGAGGTAATACAATGAAGAAGTTAAACACGCCCATGTAGAAACCCATCTTTTCGCTGGGAATAACATTCGCAAGGATCGCATACGGCATCGATAGAATACTCGCCCAAGCTACGCCAACAGCGAGCATCGAGAGGAGCAGTGCATTCGGGCTATTGACCATCATCACTGAGACCAAGCCACAACCACCTATCACCAAACATACAGTATGAATCCCCTTGGCACTGAACTTGCGCACTAAGAAGAGAAGCAGGAATGAAAAGAGAAAGGCCACACCATTATAAACGGAGAAGCAGACCCCGCCCCACTCGGCTCCACTCTGATATTCAGGGCTCCCCTGCTCACCTTCAAAAATATACGTCGCCACTGCTGGGATGAAATAGATCCACATACAGAACAATCCGAACCAAGTGAAAAACTGCACCAACGCCAACTGTTTCATTGCACGCGGCATCGAACCAATCCCTTGAAAAATTTCCTTAAACGCGTTGCCGACTCCAGCGGTCTCTTTCTTGTTCGCCTCGAAGGCCTCCAAATCTTCTGGTGGATACTCTTTAGTACTGAGTACGGTGTAGAGCACCGCACAGAAAAATACTACTGATCCAACATAAAAGGCAACGTGCACAGAGTGTGGTATAGCATTTCCTGAAGCGGATTCGCCAGTCACACCAAACCAGTTGGACAATATCCACGGTAACGATGACGAAAGCACCGCCCCTAAGCCAATCAACAAACTCTGCATCGCAAACCCAACCTTACGCTGCTTCTTGTTTAACTTATCTCCCACATATGCCCGAAACGGCTCCATACTGATATTGACCGAAGCATCCAGTATCCAGAGTAATCCTGCAGCCATCCATAATGAACTAGAGTTAGGCATCGCAATCAACGACAGGCTCGCCAGCAATGCACCGACGAGAAAATACGGACGCCGACGCCCGAGCCGACACCAGGTGCGATCACTGTAATAACCAACCAAGGGCTGCACGATCAATCCAGTCAGCGGCGCAGCCAGCCAGAGAAGCGGGATCGTGCTCTCATCCGCGCCGAGGTATTGATAAATCGCACTCATGTTGGCCATCTGCAACCCCCAGCCGAACTGGATGCCGAAGAAGCCAAAACTCATATTCCATATTTGCCAAAAAGAGAGACGGGGTTTATTCATAATAATTAAGTCACTTGAGGTATAAAAATATTAACGGGCAACAGATGAGGACAGCATCACTTGCCCTCGGCTACATATTTTGCTTAAAGCAGACAACTCAGCAAGCGGTTCGAGCACATCAATGTAACTCATCATGCGCCAGCTCCAACACCCCGAAGATTGCCCTGGAGTATTCATACGCCCCTCCGATCCCAGTCCGAGTAAATCCTGCACCGGAATAATCGTCGCCGCCGCATTGGAGCGATATAAGCTGCGGATAAAATCTTTATGAATCTCCGAGCCATCCGTACCGAAATAATTCAGCGTCTCGGTACGCTCCGTATCGATATCTCGCTGCGTGCGTGTGCTATTCTCACCCGCTCTGCTGGTAAACCAGCCCACTACCGTATCGTTATCATGCGTACCAGTATATGCGACACAGTGCTCGTCATACACCTCGGGCAAAAATGTAGCCTTCATCTCATCCGAGCCAAATGCAAATTGCTCAATCCGAATGCCAGGCAGTTGAAAGTCATCGCGCAATGCGATCACCCTATCCGTTATGACACCCAAATCCTCCGCAATCACTGGCAACGGAAAGCCCCAGTCCTCCAAAAATGCATTGAAGACCTCGCGCCCGGGCGCATCTACCCAGCGCCCAATCGCCGCAGTCTCCGCGTCGCCAGGAATTTCCCAGCACGATTCAAAGCCTCGAAAATGATCCACTCGCACCACATCCACCCAATTTAAGATCTTCCGCAAGCGCTTGCGCCACCATGCAAAATCATCCGCCCGATGCATCTCCCATGCATACAGTGGATTACCCCACAGTTGACCCGTCTCAGAAAAATAGTCTGGTGGCACACCGGCCACAACCGAAGGACTGCCATCTGCATTTAAGTGAAACAATTCACGCTCACACCACACATCGGCACTATCGTGGGCCACAAATATGGGCAGATCACCGACTATTCGAATATTTAAACGATGCGCAGTTGCACGGATTTCGTTCCACTGTTCGCGCAGTAAAAACTGCTCAAAGCGCACACGGTTAATTTCCACATCCAGTTCGTTGGCAGCTCGTGCCAATGCTTCTGGCTCGCGTTGACGAAAAGGCTCTGCCCAATCTGTCCATGCCACAGCACCAAAGCTCTCTTTGAGCGCACTATACAAAGCAAAACTTTCCAGCCAATCTGCCTCCGACTCAATAAAATCGGCATACTTCAGGCGCAAGGAATCAGCAGCATCCAAAGCAAAGAACCGAAGCGAGGCCCGGGCCGACAGCTCTGCTTTATTGCTATACACCACAGGGAAATCAATCGCTGAGCCATTCTCTAACTCAAAAAAACGTAACTCGTTATCATCAATCAGGCCACGCACATGCAAATCTTCGGGGCTCAAAAAAACAGGATTCGTAGCGAACGCCGACAACCCTTGATATGGCGAATCGCCATAGCCCGCAGGATTCAGTGGTAAAATTTGCCAAATAGTCTGACCGTGTTGCGCCAACAGTTCCAACCAGGCAATTGCAGAGGGACCGAAATCACCTACACCATACTTGTTCGGCAGAGAGGTCGGGTGCACCAACAAGCCGCAATCTTTATTAAAAAGTGGTTTTGCTGAAAATGATGTCATTATAACTGCCTCTCCTGCCGTGAAATTTGCAAGGCCCCAAAATAGGCATTACTTTTACCGCCGTTCAGATTAAACAAGGCAAAGCCGTTGAGCTGCGGATCCAATGTCACAGTCTCCCCCCCTTTAGGCTCAGCTTGCTTCAGCGTTCGTCCAATGAAGTGATGCACCACATTATCGCTCAAAGTCGTCAGCTGCAAATCATAGCGCCCCGCAGCACCGATCGTTACACCGACCTCAACCCCCTCTGGGTCGAGAAACACTCGTGTATTGAAGCGCGCATCCGCATCCAGAATTTGGTATGTGCTCAGGCCTTCGATCAGCGCGAGCACCACGGCGCGACCCTCTCTCAATTCACTCAAGTCATTGATCGCCGTCTGCAGATGCAACGCGATGCCGACACTGGAGGTTTTCTCCGAATCACGCTCAAACTTGCTGTTAAATCCATCAAATTCAAATCGCAGCGAAAACACATCACCTACATTTAAAGGCTGCTCAAACGAACGAAACGCGACCGTCTCTTCAAAGCTCGTGCCATTCGCAAAGATTCCGAACGCCTTATCCTCACGCGCCGTCTGCGCTAAGTCCGCCTCCTTGCCTGCCTCTGCGATAAAAAAGCCGACATACTGCTCTTCCTCAGCTGCCGCATACTCAGGCGCAAACAAACACCACTGACCAAATCCACGACCGCTCCAATCCCCCGTACGCCATCCATCGTTATAGGCCTCATAAAACGCCTCATCTTCACCAGCGATAAAACTCTGCGCAGCCACCGAGCTCACACTCAAAGCGAACGCATATGCGAGTACACAGACAAATGTCAGAGTTCTAGGGGTATAAGTCGCCATCAACATTAAGTTAAACATATCTTAGAAGGCCGCTTCGCAGACTGAAAACTTGCTCTCTACTTGACAGTTGAACTGGCCCAAATCCAAAAAGACAAAATTGATCAGCGGATAATGTAGGCATACGAAATTAATATCAAGATGGCGGTGTTCGTCACAAACGCCGTTTCAGTTTGATCGTCTGGGCTGAACGCAGTCAACCTTTCAACGCATGGCAGTCGGGATCTCTGGCTCTACTGACTAGCCTACTACCCTTCGCCAAATGAAATCGAGCTGATCCCGACGGCCTTCAGTGCGTTGAGCACGTTGACTACACTTTGCTGGTAAGTCTCTGGATCGGGTTGCAGGATCACCAGCGTCTTAAGGCCAGCGCGATCGGAGGACAGCTTGAGCTGCATTAAGGTACGCGTCAGATTTGGCAAGGCGCGGTTCCCTGGATTATCGGTCGGCATACCATTTAGCAAGATGGTGCCATCCAACAGGATATCGATATAGTGTTGCTCCGGCAACGGCGTGCCTGGAGTCGCGGCCATACTGGATGGGAGTTTCACACCCAGATCGGCCTCTTCTTTGATGATCGATGTGGTGACCATGAAGTAAATCAGCAGCAAGAAAACGATATCGATCATCGGAGTCAGATCGACATTGTCTTCTGGAATCTGTAGCCTGCGTGCTTTCATGGAGAGTGTTATTTGTCGCTTTGGAAAGTGGCGAATACGACATTGGGTACCCCACCCTCCGCCGCCGCCGCGAAGACTTTACGCACTTCTTTAAACGGCACCATGGCATCGGCGCGAATATACACTTTGAGACCGGATTGAGTGGCGTTGCCTTGAGCGATCAAAGGAGCAATATCTTCGAGTATGACTGCCTGTGGCCCAAAAAAAATCGAGCCATCGTTTTTCAAGGTCACAGTCATTCGTGCGCCACGATCTTCGGGAATCGTCGCGGCTTCGGCAATCGGTACCGAGATCGGCACCATTTGCTGAACCTGCATTTTGGCCACCGTCATAAAGAAGACGATGAGCAGAAAGACGATATCGATCATCGGAGTCAGATCCGGAAGGTCGATGGTGTCTTCTATAGCGCGAGGTTTCATAAATTTGTATTGCGGTATAACGCTATCAATTAAGCAGATTTGTTCGACTCATCGACCATGCCGTGCTTGGCCATCAGTCGGGTCATCGAACCGATCTGTTCATAAATCCCAGACGACGCAGCCATGTATTTGTTTTTAAAATAAAAATAAGCCATCAATGCGGGAATCGCAATCAGTAGGCCCGACGCGGTGGTAACTAGGGCTTCCGAAATATTATTGGCCAACAACTCAGGCTTGCCGAGTCCTTGCGAGGCGATGTTACGGAAGGCTTTTACCATACCACTGACTGTGCCGAGCAGCCCCATCATTGGCGAGACCGAGGCGATCACCTGCAAGTATTGCACAAACACGAGCGGCTTCGCTAGCACCTTACTGGCGCGCTCCTCTAATGCTTCGTTAACCGCCGATGAAGTGACATGCCCCTCTTGCACGGTTTGAAAACCTAGCTCCAAGATGCTTGTCATATAGCCTTCGTGCGCAGCGCAAGCCGCAAGCCCAGCGTCGGCATCTCGATTACTGATGGCTGCGCGCAGGTCGTCACGAGCTTCTGGTTGCGTGAAACGCGACTCCCGAATTAGTAAGCCACAATACCCAGCGAGCCCGACCAGTGCGACCGAGAACATCAGCAATGGATACATCGCCCAGCCGCCTTGCTGGAACATCGTCCAAACTGTAATCGCTTCCTCGGCAGACGCGGCCTCGACTACGATTTCGGTTTGCGCGCTCAGGCATGAAGCCAGGGCGAGAAACGCAATACTCGCAAGCGAACGCGTGCGTAAATTCTTCGTGAGTTGATTCATTAATAGTTTCATAAGGTGGATACTTCAGGGGTTGTGATTTCGAGAGCTTTTAAACTTTGAATCGCCCACGCTGTTTCTGAAAAAAGAATAGAGACTTCGCGGTGCGCGGCAATGGAAGCTTCGTGCAGGGCCATCTCACCATAAAGAACTGCAACCGTGTAGAGTAATTCTGGATACCACGGATCGGTCGTCACAGCATAGGTTTTGCCCTCTGCGGCCGAACGCATCGCAGCAGCGAACGCTCCTTTGCGAATAGCCAGCCGCGCTTTAATCAATTCGCGCAAAGAATATCCTGCCGTGTTAACATCCATCTCCGGCAATTCATCCAAAAATACTTGCGGCACCAGATCGTGGCCTAGATAGAAACTACAATACGCTACCCACAAACGCGCTTGGATTTGATTCGGCCCTTCGTGTATCTGCACCTTGCGGTAAAGCTCATAGGCTCTGACATACTCGCCTGCCTCGCGCCAATCATTAGCCAATCGTAGATACACCTCAAGATGATCCTGCGACAGATGCCTTGCACTTAACAAATGCCGCTGCAATCGCGACAAAGCGGTGATTTCGCCAGCGGCAAGCAATTCGAGACTCAGTAAACGCAGCTGATCGAGCGTGAGCGCCGGTGCAATTGCCACAGGTATCCGCGTCGCCACATCCGTCGCCGCAGTCCACTGCTTCGCTGCACGTAAGACCTCTAAATACGAGAGCACAGTGGGCAGCATGTTACCCGGAATTTCACTAAGCGACATGTAATCAAGGAAAGGTGCAACTTCACGTTTCAGAACGGGCAAGGCCTCGCGTGTCTGCCCTGCATCCAAGGCGGCAACCGCATCGTAATAGGATTGCTGAAAGAGAAAATTCAGCACGACTCCCTGCTGCAGTAGATCATCTAGTTTAAGGTAAGCGCGCCCACCTCGATCACGACCTTTCGGGCGAAAGACTACACTATCCCCGTCGATTCCAGTCAAAATCACATCGTTCACTTGAGATGGATATTGAATACGAACAGGAAGCTCGGCAGCGTGAAGCGCCCCGTGGTAGCCGCTGATTAATAGCATCGAAGCGAGTGCGCAATAGAATCTGTTAATAAGAGTATTCACGATATTTATAGCGTTTTCATACGTTGACGGGCGACCTCATACAATGGCGACTCTGAGCCTCGGGGTGAATCCACAAAAAACTTATAAGTGCGACGGGCAGACTCGACATCGCCGCTGGCTTCCAGCAACGCAGCACTCTCCATCGCAGCCTTACCTGCCCACATCGGATAACCACTATAAGCCAAATAAGTGCGTTCGAAGAATCCTTGCGCCTTGCCAAGTTGCTCCTGATCCAGGAAGCATCGACCAATATTAAAAGTCGCTTCCGCCCAGATTTCCCCGCGCCAATCGCGTTGATTCAAGATCAAACTATACGCTTTAATCGCATCATCATAACGACGCGCAAGACGCAGCGCATCACCCCGTCCTCGAGCAGACTGCTGGGCACGCTCACTATCGAAGTGATCATTCAAAATACGCTCATAGTAATCCGCTGCTGAATCGAAAAAGCCGTCCTCTGCCTCTAATTCAGCAAGCATAAACAATGCATCCACCACGGCGGGTCCGGTTGGTGCACGCTCAATCGCCTGCAACAGCAAACCACGTGCTTCGATTGGGTCTTTTTGCGCTTCGATGCCTGCGATCCAGACCAACGTCGCCGGACTCGCCAACTCAACCTCGTCGAAGCCCAGTTCAACAGGACTCACTTCCACATCTGCACGCTGGTTCAATACTCGAAGTAAACGTAGCGCCAAAGCCCACGCACCATCAGCCACCGCTTGTTTGCGCATCTCTTTAAAGACTGCTGCGGGCAACTCGTCAGGCAATTGATCCAGTTGATTGCGCGACTGACGCATCCAATCAGCAAGCTCAGGATAATCGTTGATCTCCAGTGAGCGACCACTGCCTTCGACCGAGGCATGTGTAACATCTTTCAATGCATCGTATAGCGGCTGACGAATCGTCAACGACTCCTGCAGCGGCACTGGTATAGATGAATTCTCTTGGAAATAACCGATCTGTGCCACGCGGTTATTGAGCATCTCACTACGGAAATCTTCATCTGCGAGCAACTGTCTGATAAACTGATTCGTTGCTTCAAAACCTTCGCGAATGGCTGCATCGGATCGCCACCACGCATCAATCAATAAATCCACATGATCCGACTCGATCTTGTTTCCAAAACGACTGATTCCATCACGATAGAACTCAAACGCCGCAGCGACTTCGCCCTGCTCTAAATTAGCATCCGCCATGCGCATCACAGCTTCTGCACCCGCAGGTGAATCGGGAAAACGATCTAAGTAGCGCTGCAGGCACAGATCATGATCCGCAAAGCGTCGATTCGCTAGCAGCAGTGCTGCAGACTCAAAATACGCATGATCAATTAATGACTGCGCTCCTTGATATGTCTCGACCAACTCGTAGTTCTGCAGCGCAGCCTCCACCGCCGCCTCCATGGCATCCAGATCGCCCAAGAAGACATGCGCTTCGGCTTGTAACGGATGATTCCCAGCGACTGCCACCCATTCCTCGAAAATGGCTCGTGCCTGCGCGTAATCTCCTTTGCCGAAATAAGCGACGCCACAACGAAATCGTGCCTCTTGAAAATACACACTACCGGCATGCGCTTCAATCAACGCCTCAAACGCACGTAGCGCCTGCTCAAAATCGCCCACAAACAAATAAGCCATGCCGGACCAATACTTCACACTGTCGATAAACGCTCCGTCAGGAAACTCTTCACTCCAAATCGGGAAGTCCTCTAAAATCGCCTCGGTATCGCCTTTAACAAACCAAGCATGCCCGAGCGAATGCGTCATCTGCGCCGACACAGGATCAAATGGAAAACGGTGTAAGAACTCATCGGCTAAGACATATAGCTTATCGACCTCACCACCCTGCTTATATAATCGTGCTAGCTGTACCGCGATCGGTTTTTCAAACAGGACAAAAGCAGGTTCGTCCAAATACGCTTCAGCCATCTCAACCGCCTCCGCCTTGTAACCACACTCCAAGCCTTGCATGATAGCCGCATAGCGAAACTGCTCCACCTGTGCATGTTGCGGATAATCCTCAATCAAACGGCGAAACCCAAAATATGCCTCATAGGTGCGCCCCATCAGGCGTAGCACACGCGCCTGTCGCCAGCGTAAATTAGCAGTGTATTTCGGAGCCCCTGCCAGCAAGGCACGTTGCTCCCGCAGCTGATCGCGCTCGACGACCAACGCTGATTTCTTGGATACGATATACTGTCGTTTGAACAGTCGCTCTTCTAGCTCGATCAATCGATCTTCGACCACGAACAACAACTGCTCCACTGGCAGCACCATCGAGAATAACAGCCCGGCCTCTAAATATTGCTCCTCCTCTTCAAAGCGATCGCCGACACTGAGTAGTCTGAGGTTAATCCCAAGATCGTAACGAAAACTGCGGTCTGCGTTGATCTCGGCCACGAGCGCCATGAGATCATTCAAATCACTGGTCACGAGTGCACGGTCAAACAATGCATTCAAACAGAACAATCGAATCTCCGAACTATACGTCGGCTCAAGGCACTGCCGCAAGATCGCTTGAATGTCCGCATCACGCTCGGCAGCCACAGCGGCAACGACCAAGCGATTGAGCAAACCAAGTAAATCATCTGCAGCGATTTGCTGATTATAAATACCAAACACATCCTTATAGCGACTGACCGCACCGTCCCACTGCTCGATACCATAGAGGCAATCCGCCCAATTGAACATCGCCAGCAGATGCCGCTCATCCGACAAAAAGTTTTTCACAAACTCATCCCAATACGGGATCGCTTCGCTTAAATGCGCCGCATCTCCAGACGCTTGAAACCACTTCATGTGAGCGAGGCCCAACATAAATATATTCTCACGATAGATGGCTAAATACTCAGCGCTCGCAGCGCCCGCCAGGCGCCCACGAATCTCGATCATATACGGAATCGCTTGATCTGGGTGTGCTTGCAACGATGCCTGCGCCCGTTGCCCCAGTGTCGGTAAATCCAAATCCGGAAACGCCTGCACCTGTGCCTCTGCGCGGAGCATTGACGAGGGCAACCAGGCCAGACAAAGGGTCAGCCAAACAACACAGCCAGCAATGCCCCTAGAGACCAGCCCCGAGACATATTCCTGGAGGGTTCCGAGCCGCAGGCGACATGACCACAAGAAAACAACGCTCTGTCGTTTCCACACGCCTATTCTGCACAATGGCAACGACGGGGCGTTGCCCTCCACAAAAAGTGAAGCAAGCTTCGGGGAATCAGCCTCATCGCCAATGGATGCACCACTAGTTCGCATGCGACTCCTGACTATTCGTATAAACTGCAGAAGACATTGGGCTCACAGACACCGTGGCGCTGCCATCTCGCACGGAAATTCGAGTGTGACTCAACACATCCAGCAACTCGCCGTTCGTAATTTCTGGATTCAACTCGAGCTCAAAAGTGACCCACTCGTCCGAACGGTTAAACAGCACCAAGGCACGATCATCTGCATAGGCTCGCACATACCCATAGCGATTCGCATCGGCGACCAAGACACGACGACTGCCCAGATACAGCGACGGATGCGTGCGGCGCGCATGCGCCAACTTTGAGAAATGCTCTCGCACCTTTGCTTCGGCCGACGAGACATCATCACCAAAACGCATCATACGCCGGTTATCTGGATCACCCGCTCCAGTCATGCCTATTTCATCGCCATAATAAATCATCGGCACACCATCGATCGTCAGTAAAAACGTCATCGCCTGCTTTAATTTCTCATAGGCCGCCACATCATCGACTTTTAACTGGCGACTCCAGCCGACTTCTTCTTCATCAGCCTCGTCCGGGTCAGGCAAGTCACCATCGGCATACGCCATGAAGCGCGGCTTATCATGATTACCAAGCAGAGCCGACATACGGACACTGCGACCATACACTTCCTCGGACTGACGCAGCGCCGCTTCTAGTTGAGCAAAGTCGCCCTGCCCCTGTGCAAAGCACGGCACCAGCACATCGTAGAGCGGAAAGTCGAACTGACCATCGAGCATATTACCACCAACAAAATCAGAGATCACATGACGGTTTTGAAACGTCTCACCGACGAAATAATGATTCGCCTTAGGAAATTGATCGCGCATGCGTGTGCGAAAGCGCCACCAGAAATCAGGTCGGATATGTTTCACCGCATCGAGACGGTAGCCATCCAAATTATACGCCCCCATCCAATGCACCGCATCTTCTAACAGGAACTCAACCGTCTCAGGATTTCGAAAATCGAACGCAGGCAAAAACGGCTCAAACCATGTAGTGTATGGGTTATCATTCCAGCGGCGTAAATTACGTGAACCATCGCTTAACTTTAATTGCCCAAACAGTTCTGGGTGCTCGGCACGGATCTCGCTGTCTTGGTGCACATGCTTCAACACGAAATCAGCCAATACCTTCATGTCTTGACCGTGCACCTCACTCACGAGTTCTTTAAGCGCAGATTCACCACCGAAACGTGTCTCCACGCCATAACGCTCAATTGGCCAATAACCGTGATAGCCAGTGTAAGAGCGGAACGGCTCCAGATACTCAACCCACGCGTCTGAGGGATTTTGATTCAAAGGCGCGAGCCAAATCACATTTACACCGAGGTCTTCAAAATAGCCCGATTCCATTTTTTGAGTAATGCCCTCAAAGTCGCCGCCGTGGTAGTTCGCAGCTGGCAATACTTTAGGATCATCGACGGACAGGTTGTTCACTGGATTGCCATCATTAAAACGATCTGTAAATGCGTAGTAGATAATATCATCCTGCCAAATATCTTCACTCGGTTCACCGGCATAGGTGATCGCAGGCAACCCGACCTTGCCATCGACATCCTCGACCAACACTCGAAGCATCTCACCTGAAATCGCCGCAGGTAACTCGACGCGCACCATCGCACCGTCGATTGTCGCGGGCAGGCGCACAACTCCACCGGACTTCGGTAGTGCCTCGGCAATCACCGTGCGCAGTGCTTTGTCCGACTGTAAGGTCAGCGTCGCGGCATCGATCGAACTGACAAACAGCGTGGGCGCAGCGGACGTGGCCGAGCCGCCACCGATCGTCACCACACTATTAAAACCGCCATGACCGTCTGCTTCACGATCAGAGTTAGCAGGATCAGTCTCCCAGCGGCCATCGATCACATATTTATACAACACACGACCTGCTGGATACGCACCCGAGCGCGCCCAGCCACCCTCGATACGTTGCAGCGGATCAGCGGATGCATTCCATTGATTCAACTCGCCGACCATCGCGACCGACGCAGCATCTTCATAGCCTTGCAAACGAAACGTATGCATCGGCACTGAATCGATTACCAGCGGCAGGCTGCTTTCGAGCGTGCGGCCTTGACCGCTCAAAGGTTCTAGGCCCAGCCGCACAGCATGCAAGCCCGAGGCGGCAACATCTGTCGACACAATCAAGCGATGATTAAGTCGATCAATCGACACACTGATTCCATCACCGCCAGTCGCCGCAAAGCGATGCGTCGCACCGGGATTTCCAAAACGACGCAGATCGAGCGATACAGACTCACCCGCACGCAGGCGAGTGACTGGCGGCGCACCTAGAAATACCTGCCCTGCATCCACTCTGGGGCTCTCTTGTGTGCCCTCACTCAGCGAATCTGCAGTCTGAATCTCCCAGTAATAGGACGCGAGTGGTGCGAGTTGATCCAAATAAATCCCTTCGCGCAGCGCCTCCGACACCCGAATCGCTCGTACGGGTTGACCGTCGAGTGCCAGTTGATCTTTCAACACCAACCACTCGTCCGTCGTCTCAGCTAGGCCGAGCGCTGCAACAGCCGCTTCTGGCAACCGAACACGTACATGCCGCAGTGTGGCGCTGGGGTGAAAGTTACTCGTCACCAAATAGCTCGAATCCTGACGTCGATCACTGCGCACATAGGCATGCAGCCAATGCCCTGAAGGTCCCACGTCGGCCACTTTGCCGAAATATGGATTCGCCTGATTTGCCGCATTGAGCGGAATCGACACACCCGATGCAAAAGCAGGTTCACCGAGCAAATGCATCAAGCGCACGTACCATGCGCGCAACGCACGTTGAGCGTCCGAAAGCCCCGCACCGTCTGCCGCGCCGTCGTTCCACCATTTGTTCAATTCAACCAGCGACCAGTAATCGAAAATACTCGTGCGTTGATCGTCACCACCAAAGCCTTCGCGGCCCAGGCCTGGTTCGCCGACTTCCTGGCCATGATAGACCATTACAGGCCCACGCGAGAGACCAAACAATGTCGCCGATACAGGACGGCCAACTTCCATGCCTTGCGCGCCCCATGTTTCGGGATGCGCTAAACGAATCTCGTCATGATTTTCAGCATACCGCACAGCGCAATCAAATAAGAATGCTCCTAGGTCCGACTCGACAACATCTAAATCATTCGCCCAACGCTTACCATCAGATAAATGCTCCAAACAATCGTATCCAGGATCATCATACACTGCGTGGAATCCGGCATCAAGTAAAGCGAGCATCACGCTATCATCTTCACGAATCACAGGATCATGGCTCGGCACTTTGGCGGGGTCATCATTATAGGCCTCCGCATAAAAGAAGACATCGGGTGCACGGCTTTGCGCACGGTGAATCATCCACTTCCAAAATTCAGGTGGCACCATATGCGCCATATCGACGCGGAAACCATCCACGCCCATCTCCTGCCAATATGCGATGATAGCGTCCATCTTCTTCCAAGTATCCGGAATCCGCTTACGTGGACTGATGGCACTCGGATATTCAGGCGCACGATCACGATTAATAAAATCGAAGCCATAATTGAGCTTCACGGTCTCATACCAGTCGCCACTCGACGGCTGCCAGCTCGCCACATTGTTACCTGTCACGCGACCATGCACACGCTCTGGAGCGAAATAGCCGTCAGCATTGTCTACCAAGCGAGCGGTCTCATTAATGATCTTACCCGTATTTCGATCCACCGTCGGTAAACGCAACGGCCCACTGCCCTCGGCGACTTCAGACGTAAGATAGAAAAAGTTGTTGTCCGGATCAAAATATACTCCGGTGCGATCCTTGTTACCAAACACCAGATCGGGGCGAATATCCGACTCGTAGCTGCGCGCTACGTGATTTGGCACAAAGTCGATCACCACCGACAAGCCATTAGCCTGCATCCGCTGAGTCAGCGCTTGAAACTCTTCAAGGCGCTTGGCCGGTTCGTCCGCAAAGTCTGGCGATACATCAAAATAGTCTCGAATCGCATAAGGGCTACCTGCGATCCCTTTTAACAGATCTGGATCGTCTGGCGCTTGCCCGACGGCACTATAATCAGTCGACGTCGCTTGTTGCAACACGCCGGTCAGCCAGATGTGCGTAAAGCCGTCCTCACGGAATCCCGCGAGCACACGCTCATTCAACGCGCTGAACTTGCCTGCACCATTTTCAGCCAGAGTGCCATTCACCTGGCGCGTCTCGTTGGCATTACCAAACAACCGTGGCAGCATTTGGTAGATTCGTGGTTTGGCATCGATGGCACCAAAGCGCCCCTTCAATTCCAACGCGCCTACCGGACTCACCGCATAATATTCTGGCAAATAAAGATCCTCTGCCGAACGCGCAATCCGCGCCTGCTCCGAAGTCACGATGACATGCTCGTTCAGCGTAAACCACTGCACCGCACGCACACGGTCAAACTCGCGCCCCGGGGCTTTCAATTGCAGCTGTATTGCATCGCCCAGTGCCGTCACCTTGAACGCATCGACCGGAGCGGCTTGCCATTTATAGTTTTGATAGTGACGCGCCTCGAGCACCGCATTGCCTTCGATCTTTAGAATGACATCGGCTTGAAATGCCAGAAATACACGCTGCTCGACAGCAACTTCAACCACGGTCGAACCGAAGCCTGGCCCTGCATCAAAAGCCACCCATAGTGACGACTCCGCAATATCTGACTGCACGGGAATTTTGAGCGAAAGATCGCTGGCATCGAGACAACCTGCCACTGAGCAAGCGCAAAAAAGTGAAGTAAGACGGAGTAACATTGTGTGGGGAGACATGAACACTTAACTTTGTTAATTCCAAGACAACGATTCTGAAGCGAAGCGCACAACTCGCTCCATTTGACAGTTGAACGAATTCATGGTTCCCGCGTAAGACACAACGCACTAGCTTGTTTAAATACCGAATGATCGAATCCCCACAAACCTCACCTACCGTCATACAACGCTTACTCAAGCGCCCTCTATTACTGATCCTAGTTGCGAGCTTAGCACTACACTTACTGGTGGGCTTGGGGATCGGTGGCTGGAAAATGTTTATTATCCTCACAGAGGACGAAGCAGAAATCGAAGTCGTAATTCCGCCAGAAGCAATCCAACCCAAGCAGCGTGAGTATAAATTAAAGACGATGCGCTCACAGCGCAGCACTGCAATCTCTACTCAAATACCAATCGCGGTCGATCTCCCCTCCGAAATTAACCTACCTAAAGTTGACGTGCCCAAGCCCAGCACCAACAAGAGCGCGATCAAAGCACGCGGCAGTGCCGGCGACCTCGGCGGCGGACTGGGTGGCGGCACAGGTGAATCTGGCTTCGCCACATTGTTTGGTAATACCTCGCCACTCGCCGGCGCACTCGAAGGCACCTTCATTGACTTCAAACAAGACCGCTACCGCGAAAACCCACCCAAACAAGGCTGGATGGATACGGGTAAAGATTTCATGCGCAACTATCGGCTCACTGAATTTCGAAAATTCTTCAGCGCCCCGCAGAAGCTCTACGCCACACACTTTTATATACCACTGATGAGCGCGGACGAAGCGCCGCGCGCCTATGGCGTGGAAAATCTGGTGCAGCCGAGTCAATGGATCGCGGTCTATCAGGGGAAATTCCGCTCTACCAAAGGCGGCACTTTTCGATTTGTGGGCACCGCCGACGACATTTTGATCGTTGGGGTCAAAGGCCGCACCGTACTTTCTGCCGGCTTCACCGAATCGAATCCTAGCAAATGGACACCTGACGATGAGCCGACCTACAATGCGCCGCCTGTGTCGGAGTATTTACCCAAGCTCACTGAGGGCGACTGGTTTAAACTCGCTCCCGGCGAAGCCACGGATCTGAGCGTCGTGATCGGCGAGCTCCCAGGCGGCGAATTCGGCTGCTACCTGTTCATTGAGGAAAAAGGCGAGGACTATGAAACAGCCGGCGACGGCCGCCCCATCCTCCCCGTGTTTAAGCTCAAGGACTTCTCACAAGCCGAGCGCCAGACGATCTCGCAAGATGGTTACCCAAAGCGCATGGACGGCTCGGTATTCGGGTTTTATTGAGTGGTATAACTCCCGCGCTAGATTGCAGTACTTCTAAAGCTTAGGCGGCAACCATAGAGCACGTTTCATGCAAATGATGCACCGTCATACATTTGCCATAGAAATGGGACAATGGCAGAGTCATGCTCCACAACTAATGCATGACTCAACGGACTATACTCGCAAAATAAAGTACTGCAGTCGAAGCCGAGGCCTTATCGAATCAAACTGAATCAGTGTTAACTGCGGCGACGACGCAGCACATAGGACAGAGACAGCGCACCGGCGATCCACGAATATGTGCTAGGTTCAGGGACTTCAGAGACTGACAAACTGTTGAAGTAGAGGTTATTTGCTGCTGCACCATCCTCAGTATTGTTCACGTAGAATTCAAAACTATCAATTGAGCCAGTAATACCTGTAATCGATCCTGCAAATAGCACACCCTGCGACCCAGATGAAGAGATACGACTAATTTCGTAATCTACGCGACCAAGGTTGATTACCTGAATGACAGCCTGCAGCAATGCATCGCCACCGCCATAGTTATAAACTGCGGTTGTCGCATTATCCGTATTGTCAGTGAGAATTCGAGCACCGCCGCCGACTTGAAAGCCAACTACGGTAGAACCACCGCTAAGTAAATTGAAGCCCTTGAATCCGTTATCAAAATTTACACCTAGATTGACTGTAAATTGGTCATTAGTCGTAAGTACTGTGGAAAAGGAACGTGTCGCTGAAGAAAATGCAGTCGCTGGATTTGCATACATACCAAATGACTGATTTGTGCCTGTATTAATATTGCCCGTTCCATCGGTTGAATTTCCGATAAAATTTCCAGCATAAGGGCCGCTTGGAACACCCACATCGTTGTTACTTAATGACCAAGACCCAAATCCGGAGCCACCATTAGAACTAGCGGTCCAGCCGCCGCCATAATTGGAAGCATCATCAGACGCAGAAAAAGCAAACGCACTGCTCACCAGCACGGGAATTGAGACAATCAGGAGTATTTTTTTCATGGCGACTAACTGAGA
Organism: Puniceicoccaceae bacterium; assembly: GCA_017857255.1. Lineage (GTDB taxonomy): Bacteria > Verrucomicrobiota > Verrucomicrobiia > Opitutales > Coraliomargaritaceae > Lentimonas. The sequence goes on from JAFMDL010000012.1 coordinate 22,611, forward strand.
ACATTTATTTACCAACAAATAAAAACCTGTTGCTGCCTCGAGAAAATCGCAAGACGATTCAACGGTTGACTCCTGTGACCCACGTCGACCTGTAACAATGAATAACGCGGCAACCTGATGCTTCAGTTCACATAAAGTGCAATCAGTCCCCTCACTCTGGAACGAGGTGCTTCACACCACACGCCCTTAAAAAATCGGTCCCAGAGCCTGAACGACTGATGCACATTACTCGGGACGAACGATGCGACCCGCTGTAACTATCGCGATACTACGTTTTGTAGGCTCCGACCGTCTCGCAACTAAACTGTCGAATAGAGCGACAGTTTAAAACCACAAAAATAGCATCTTATATTTAACCCGAAAATAAAGCACTCCGCACTGCTCACCAACACTCATAAAAACAATAAATAGACACGAAACCATGAGCTTTTTATGTAGATAAACTTCTGGCATCTTGATGCCGTTAAACTGTTGAATGCAAAAAGCTTTTAAAAAAGTGAAGAATTTGTAAATCTACAATTTATCAATTTAAAACCCCGAGTAGATTATTTATATTATACTTATGAAAAACATATCCGTATTAGTTGTTGCACTTGTAGCGTCTGCCTCACTCAACGCACAATCCATTTTTAGTGGTTATGCCTATGTTTCTGATACGTCCGCAGGTGTTGATCCATCTTGGTATGATCTAAATGGCAATGCTCAACCTGATGATTTCCAAGGTGCGGATCTCGGTGATTTCACCACAAATCTATGGCTTGGTGGTCAAACCGGCTTCTGGTCTAACAACGAAGGCGTCAGCTACATCACCATGAATTACAGTATCACTGGAGATGCAACTGCATCTGGCTCAATCAGCTACGCCTTTCAAAGTTTCTCATCCCCCAATGATCAATGGGGCACTGATATAAATGGGGACAATGCTTCCGATGCATCTCTTGATCTCATCAATGTACATAGCCTTGCTCCAGGTGATTACAACCTCGCTGTCTGGGTAGAAGGTAAACCCAACTCCTCCGCTTCTGTGTACGACAGTAACAGCGGCAGCAATTACAATGCTAGTTTCAGCGTTGTTCCAGAGCCTGGCACTTATGCGCTGCTCGCGGGTCTCCTCGGCCTTAGCTACGTAGCTATGCGTCGACGTTCGTGATTCAGTTCAGCACTTTTCAAAAGGGCCGTTGATCTTCTGACCAACGGCCCTTTTTATGTCCAGAAACTATCTATTTTATGACCCAAAGAACGATCCTGCTACTAATACTAGCCAGCTCAATTTCACATGGAACTGCGACACGGCCGCGCAGTATCGATTCAATACGCATTCATGCCACAACCATTACAGAGAACTCAAAACTCCCACTCACTCTGGTAACCAAGCGAGACGCAGGCATACGAGCGACTGTCCATATCCCAGGTAAGCTGACTCGCGCAGTCGTATTATTTGATGGCGATAAAATCCACCTAATACAAGAGCTTACAGAAGAAGGCAGTATCCAGGAACTTAACGGGAATGACGCCGCCGTAAATCTATTTGAAATGCTCATGATCACCCCAGAATTCCACTTCAATTCAGAGGAACTCGGCTATCAAACATCAATCTTAGACCAATATAAGGTTGAACTACTTAGAGACGAAATAGCAACGCCTACGGGCAATGAACAACAGCCCTCGGTTGCCAATCTGTATATAAAAACCGACTCCCAACTAAAACTATTACGAACGATTAAATATGTAGAATTTTTTAAAAAAAGGGATTCGCCTTATTACCAGCCCAAGAAAATCAAATTCACTGATCATACAAACACATCCAGCGGTGAAATCATTATCAATGAGGTTTCCTACAACTCTGGTATTCCCGACTTCATTTTTAAGTTACCGAAGTCGATTCAACCATAGGTAGCAAACATGGGGCAAAGCCCTACTACTTTAAACTCGGCCCATCGACCCAGATGCTTTCGATCTGCACCACCATAGGGTGCTCTTGTGCGCCGAATTCATTCTTCTGCAATTGGCCGACCACCAAATCGACGCCGGCGCTGCCGACTTCGCGATTATTCTGACGCATGCCGGCTAAGTGCGGGATGCCGACGTGCCAATCTAAGTGCACCAGCCCTAGTTCTTTCGGGATCTTCAGACCATCTTCAATAAGCGCGTCGTAGAGTTCCAGCTTATTGGTCAGCACCACATCAGGCGTTTGCTTACGAATCGCTGCCACCGCGGAAACAAAATCCTCAGTGTCCAAAGCGAGCATATCCAGTTTGTCCATCTGTGGCAGATGCCGGGATACACTGAAAAAGCCAGCACTGAACTTTTCATCCAACAGCGCATCATCCTTTGCAGGCAAAACCAACAGTGGACGTTTATAACCCATCTCCAGCACTTTCTGAGTCGCTCTGCGAGCGGTCAAATATTGATCATTCGACGAACAATTCAGTTGGTTATTCAAATGCGTCACGCCGATGACTGAACAGGCAAAGTCATACCAAAACTTAGAATAGCCGCCATGGATCGTATCCATATCCAGCGCTGCGATTAAAATAAGCCCACGAATGCCGCGCGTTTCGACGATCTGCTTTAACCGCTCTGGCCGCATGTCAGGTTGCTGCAGCCAAAACTCCTCGATGCCGTAGCCGAGTTGTTCACCACGCTGCAGGATGCCCTCACGAAGGCGTTTAAACGTGTGGTTCTGGCTGAGATCCTTGAGCGGCGAACAATTGATCAACGCAAGATTGGCCTGAAAAGTCGGTTGGCGTCCGGCGCGTAATTGCGTCATCAGCGAATCCACCACCGGATTGCGACGGTAGCCCATCTCATCGGCGAACCGTTGAATCCGCAAACGAGTTGCCTCCGGAATCCGAGGATCGTTGCGCAGAGCTAAGGAAACCGCCGATTTACTCACACCCGCAGTATCCGCGATCTGCTGCATATTGGGGCGTCGTTCAGGAGACTTAGGCATAATTAGACAGTTGAACCGACTTACATTAGAGTGTAACGACCCGGACTAGTCGACAGTTGAATGCCGTTATAAAGAAACAAATGGGACTATTTTATGCTCTAATCACTCCAATTGTAAGATATCATCACTCCAATGTACGGACTCACTCGACAGTCAGCCCTCCACGCGGTTAAACTGTTGAACTATGGAACCTATTACCCTCGCAGCGAAACATAGCTAGTCTGGTTTAGAAAATCCATATTCGGCCAATATTTAAATTAGGCCACTTATTCTGATGCCTCTCTTTAATCATAGACACACCTGCTACGCCAAAGTGGTCCTTTTCGGGCTACTCTGCTTAATTGGCCGAATCAGTCATGGCGAAGCGATGCTCCAGTATTTCAATACGGATTGGGCTGAGATCACCCGTAAGATGCCGGAGCTCGCTGAGGCGGGTTATTCGTCCCTCTGGCTCCCTCCCCCAACCAAGGGCAGCGGCGGCCTCTCGGTCGGCTACGATCTGTGGGACCCGTTTGATCTGGGCGGCAAAGACCAGCGCAACACGGTCCGCACTCGCTACGGCACCGAAGCCGAACTGATCGAGCTCGTTCGAGTGGCTCACCGCTTCGGCATCCGCATCTATTTTGACAATATCATGAACCACCGTGCCTTTGATATCCCTGGGTTCAATGAAAACACTCCGATCGATATTTACCCAGGTCTCGTGCCGGAGGACTTCCACCTGCAAACCACGCAGGAAGGCTTTTACCGCAAGTGGGATAACACCCGCGACTGGAACAGCGCTTGGCAGGTGCAACACCTCGGTCTCGCCGACCTGATCGATATCGCACAGGAGCCCGGCACTACTAACTACAACTTTGGCCCAAACGAAGGTGATACCTTCCCTAAGATCAAGCTGATCCGCGATCTCGAACGTCCTGAGCAATACGCGTACGACAAAGACGGCAGCTACATCGGCTTCGGCGGCCTGCTCCCACTTGCTGAAGCACTCCTCATTTCCGAAGGTAATCCGACACCGGAAGATGCACAAATCAAAGCCCGTGCTCAGCAATACCTCACCGACAACTCTGGCGTATACGAAGAATATGTCGAAGCCTACCTCAATCGCGCCGCGCGCTGGTTGATGGATCGAACCAAGGCCGATGGCCTACGCCTCGATGCAGTGAAACACATCCGAGCCGATTTTTTCGGTGCCACTTTTGGCGAGGGCAAAGACTTCGACGATTACGGATATTCTGGCCAAGTGCAGCGGCAGTTCAACCTGACACGCGGTTTCAGCGATGCCAACCACCGCGACACGGTCTTCGACACCGAAGCCCCGCGCGATGATGCCATGCTCTTCGGCGAACACCTCGGCGAGCCTCCAGGCTATGTCCCCTATTTCGATTCGGGCATGCGCTTGGTGGACAACCCACTACGCCAACAGTTCAACGATCGCCTCGGCAGTCCTTGGAATGGTCTCAATGGCTTTGATAGTGCTGGAGCTGGTGGCTTCGACCCCTCGCTTACAGTGATGCACGCGCAGAGCCACGACAACGACTACGCCTCTCGCCGCGAGCTTCAGCACGCCATGTATTTCACCCGCGCCGGTCTCGGGCTCCTCTACACTGACGGCAACTATCAAGCCGAAACGCTCGGTGAATCGGGTGGCGCCTTTCCGCGGCATGCCAACACCTCCTTCCTCGGCCAATGGGATGACCGCCGCGTCCCCAACATCCTTTACATCCACGAACAATTCGCTCGCGGTTACCAAGTCGGCAAATACGCCGACGGCGATGTCATTATCTATGAGCGTATGGATAAACGCGAAAACGGCGGCATGCCTGATAGCGACGGCGTCACCATGCTGTTCATGCTCAATGACGATTACTCGACAGGGCACGGACGCAGCTTCGACACCAGCTATCCAGCAACTGCTGGCGGCAGTGATGCCTACTTATATAACTATTCCGACTATGGCGGCGGGTTTTACAAATACGCTTCCGATCTCACAAACGGCACCACCGCCATCCCTGCTGGCGGCTACTTTGTATTCGGCTGGAAAAACCCCGATCCTTCCACCCTCTGGTCCGCTTCCGGTGGACGCCCCATCACCTTTTACCAAAGCGGCGTCGAAGTCGGCACGGTCGATATCCTCCGTCGCGATGGCCCTAACGGTGATGCTGACTTCCACGGCGACACACTCCCCCTTGAAAGCCAGCCAATCATTAGCAATCCTGACAGCGGTGACTACACTTATACCGCTACCATTCCACGCATCACCGATGGCAGCGACCTCGACATTATTGCCCGCGTCGATGGATCAGCAGAGAATGTACTGTTCAAACTCGATGGCGGCATTGACCTCAATGGCACACGACCGGCATCGACCAATGTGGGGGTCGCCAATAACGACCCCGTCAACCGCGATCATCCACCAGCACTTTCTTGGGATATGTTCCTTGGTTTCGAGCAGCCGACTTTCATCAAGCGTATCCACCCGGAACTGTTTGCGGCACAAGTCACCGGATCCCGCGACATCACCGGTTCCGCCGGCGCAGAGACCTTTTCCACAACAATTGGCCAAGCCGGATTCACTATCATCGAAGGAAGTGGCTCTCGCTTCACTGACGGCGACACGGCCGACTTTCTTTATCACGATCCTGTAGGTGCCGTCGCTGACGATGCAGGAGTTTCCAGCAACATGTTTGATGACGATGGTAGCGCAATCACGCTTTGGGCGAAAACCAACTCCGTCGGTGCAGGTTATAAGATGTACGTCTACTACACCAGCGACGGAAGCTTCCCCGAAGGCGCGGCTGGCAGTGGAAACGGCACGACTCAGGCCGTCGAGCTAAGCTATCAGCACAGCAACGACACTGACACCACTAATTGGTGGATGTCGGCCACGATACCAACTCCACCCAGCAGCACCACACTACGCTATAAAATCTCTATATTTAAAGAACTTGCCTCCAGCTGGTTCCCCGGCAACGCCGACTCAGTTGATCGTAAAACCAAGATGCTGACCCAACACGCAATCAACAACTTTGATGCGACCACCGCCACTTTCTACCCACACTTCGACTATGCCAAAGACCCACAAGGCACTGCGCTCACGTCCACAGGCCTCGAAGAAGGCATGCACGTGCTTCGCGCTCGTGCTTTCCTGAACCGCTCGGGCCAAGCGTCTATCTACAACACTTTCATACAAACCTTCTACTACGATACTGAACGCGCTCAGGGTGAAATCCGCTATCCCGAAAACAATGGTGATACCATCGGCGGCTCCAACTACTGCGTGGTCGTGCGCACCGACAACACCGTTAAGGAAGTATGGTATCGTATCGAAGATTCGGATACGAGCAATGACGACATTAATACTGGCGGCAGTTATGGCAACGGCATCGGCTTCGAACCCTTCACCGACACGAATCAAAATGGCACTCGCGACATTGGCGAAACCTACGAAGACCTCAACGGTAATGAAGCTTGGGATACCAATGATAGCAATATGTGGGTACGCGCATCTGAGCTCACCCCGAGCCTCAACATCACTCCTAGCGATCCTTCCTACGCCAAAGAGTGGCGCTTCGATTATATCAATGTCCCAGCCTCTGGAACAGCCGACATAAAAGTGCGCTTGCGTGAGGTCTCATCTGCGGGGTTTGAAGATTTCAATCTAAATGACACGACGGGGCACTACACCACTCTAACACGCACCGTAAACACTGCAGGACCAAACGAGCGCATATTTATTGCGTTCCCATCACAAGATGGGCAGATCGTCGATCAGACTTACGTGATGAAAGTCTACTTCAGTAAATTGCTCGCAGATGGACTCTCAGAGCAACAGCTCATCGATCGTTTTCTCATCAGCATTGGCTCGACTCAAGAAGGCAACGCTGGCGAACCACAAAGCCGCGAAAATTACTCCATCGTTTACAATGAAACCCCGGAGTATCACGCGCTAGCCTTCACGCTGCCGAACCTCTACAACGATTTACCGAGCTACGACCACAAGATCGCCGTCACCCACGATCGTCCCTCTCCAGCCACGGACTTCGAGTCCACTCGAATCGTACGCGCCCTCCCGGTCACGACACCACGTGTGCTAATCGTCAATCCACCAGAACTCGATTCCGATGGACGCACTTTTGAAATCGTCTTACCCGACATTCCGACTCCTGCTCCAGAAGACCGTCAATTCACCATCCAAGTCGCCACCAATCTCGATGCGACCAATGTCTCCCTTAACTTTATCGATCTCAAAGGATCCAGCATTGGCACGCCCACTGCGAGCGAAGAAGGTAACAGTCAGTTTTGGGATTTCCTTTGGTCTGACATCGACCAAGGTACGTATCGCTTCACCGCCACTGTGACTGCTCCAGGAGGCAGTGCCACCGCGGACCGCAACACCACGGTCCTATTCCGAGAGCTCGTCGACGAAGACCACACAGATACTGACGACGATGACGACGGCCTCCTCGACAACGACGAAAACACCGCTCAATTTTTGCCCAACCAAAGCCCAGACGGCGGCATCACCCCGGCTCCTAAGCCGAACCCTGAGCAATGGACCAACGGCGAGGTGCATGCTTACTTCGCTTACGGCAAATCCAGCCCGTTCTCTCCGGACAGCGATGGCGACGGTCTGCCCGATGGGCTCGAAGTCGGCTGGCGCACCATCTCTGGCGACCCGCCGACAGATATTACCACTAACACAGATGGTGATGCTTATCCGAATTTCATCGGTGACCTAGATCCACCCTTTTACAACACGCTCGATAATTATGGCAAAGTCCCCGACGTTGATAGTCAGAGCCTCGGCGGCGACCGCGCCAAGCAAGTCGGCGGCACAGTCACCGACCCCAGCGATCCGGATAGCGATAACGACGGCATATTGGACGGCATTGAAGACGCTAATCGCAATGGTTGGGTCGACGGCGACGGTGCCATCATTGACCCGACCTTTGATCCTTGGCTCGCGCGCAGTTGGCCAGACGGCATCTTAGACTCGGCAGATACATGGCTCGAAACCGATCCAAATAATCCCGATACAGACAGCGATGCTGCCAGTGATGGTTATGGCGAAGATACCAATTTCGACGGACTGATCGAAGGTGATAGCAATGACGACCGGAGCTACGACGCGACTGAAGCATGGTCCGAAACCGACCCGCTTAATCGCGATACCGACGGCGACGGCCTGCCCGACGGCTGGGAAAAAAATAATGGCCTCGACCCACTCGACGACGGCGTTGATAGCCTACGCACCGCAACCGCCGCAGATGGCGACATTAATCAAGGCGGCAGCGGTGATCCCGACGGCGACGGCTTTGACAATGCCACCGAACTCGCCAACGGAACCCGTCCACTCGAAGACGACAACGTGCCACCACCTCCCGCCAACTCGATCGTCATCGGCCTCGGTGACGATGACTCTGTAGGCAACGTGCTAAATCTTAACGAATTCACCGATTGGACGATCGACGACTTACTGGCACTCGACGAATACGACGGCAACGGCACCAACAATCAAGGCACTGACATTTACAAAGCCTACGATGGATTCGATAGCTCGCGCGATATCGTAGCCTTCTACTTCCGCGACGGCGGCGGCGATGGGAAGCTCTACTTCCGTTTCGACTTCCAAGACCTCCAAGCATTTGCCGAGGAAGGCAATCTCGACGCCTATATCGTCATCGATACGGGCAATCCCGCAGTCGGCGAGTCAGCCCTACCCGAAGACGTCGACACACGCACCAACATGCTTTGGGAGACAGTCATCGCGATTTATCAAGCAGACAATGGTGCAGTGTATATTGACACCGACTCCGGCGATAACACCACCGCCATCGGTGAAGATCTCTTTGCCAAAGGCGTCGTACGTCGTACGCAGACCAGCGAAAACGGTTTCGGCCAGGCCTACTTCAATTCAGAACTCGATGCACTGGAAGTATCTATCAGCCGCCAAGCCTTGCTCGACGCGGGCTGGAACGGCAACCCAGATAACCTTAACTTTCAAGTCTACACCACACGCGACGGTATCGACAACTCCAGCCCGGGCGCTGGTGATATTGGTGGCCGCAGTGACGTGCGTGATTCTATCCGTAACGACTTCATCGCCTCTTCTTACTACAAAGATCAAAGCAACCTCAGCGGTGATAAGAGCATCCTCTACAGTTGGTTCGGCCGCAGTGGCGACAATGATCGCGGCAAACGTGCAAAGGTCGCACTCATCACTCACGGGAACCAGCCCATCCGCTCGGCCAACGAAATGCACGACCGCATCAACGACGATTCTGGCGCTGGCTACTTCCGCCTAATCGATGCGCACGATGCCTTCGATGCAGCAGTTAATCTGCACATTACACCGACCCTCGCCTCTGCACTGCAATGGGCAGTCGTCGATCCATCCTTAGGCAAAGCCTACCGTGATGGGCCGACCCTCAACTCCCGCATCAGCAACCTTCTCGTCTCGGGCGATGCCATGCTCTTCGGCACCACCTTTGCCGACCAAGTCGTGCCGTTTGCCACCACTGATTTCACACAAGACAGTGTTGATCTGGCAGACACGGTGCTCACCGAAATCTACAGCGCCGCACCATCTTATAACATCTTCTGGCCAGCGGAACGCGTCGTCGACGATGACGTCCTCGCTACCATTAATTCGATGGACTTCAGCCACACGGTGGTCGACCAAATGCGCCACTATTTCAAATGGTTCGGTCGCACCAATGCACTCGGCGAAGCCGGCTACCAGATTAACGAAGTCAATGGCATCGAGCTGTTCCCGATTCACGACTTTGCCAGTACCTTCCGCTTTCTCAACGAAGACAACGGGCTCAATCTCTCACTTCGCGAGTTGCTCAGTCGCCGCGCACGCAGTGACACACAAGACCAAGTGCTTTGCCTGCTAAACGATTGGGAAGACTTCCGCATCAGCACCAACGCCGATGCCTACGACCTCAACTTACGCTGGCTCGCCAACCGCCCGTGGATCGAGCTCGTCACACTCGAAGAGGTCGCCACCGGCCAAGTGGATCTCTCACAACCCGCCGACGGCTCAGGTGACACTTGGGGCACTATTGACCGTGGAGTCGGACAGAGCCTCGTAACCACCGCCAAGGACTTAATCGACCACGCCACGCAGGAAGATTACGCAAACTGGTATGACGGCCAAAGCGGAAGCGAAGAAGGCATCGCAGGCAAAACTTTTGAGGTGCGCTCTGGTATCAATTTACCAGATACATTTGGCGAAGTCGGCGTCAGCGGCATTGCCGACGACACATGGACTGAAGTCGACACCATCAGCAGCACCGACACCGCACAACTCGGCCGCAGCGCCGCGCACGCCGCCATGTTTGTTACCGCGTTCCACGATCAACAAAACAATGACCTGAGCAAATTCAGCACCGGTGCCTATATTTACCCCGACACCGACTTCAACAATCTCGCCGACTTCTCCAAACGCGCTCAGTCACAAATGCGCTTTGCCGCGCTCTACAAGCGAGTCGACACCTGGGCTGCAACGCCTCCGGCAGTGGCCACCGTCAGCACCGAAGATATCGACCTCGATGGTGAAGACGAATACCTGCTCTATAACTCATCCTCCTTCGCCATGTTCGAAGCCATCGGAGGACGCTGCGTCGCCGCCTTTGCCCGTAACACGCAAAGCGGGGCTGTCTATCAAGTCATCGGCACACAACCCACCTACGCTGGTGGTGAAACCGAAGATGAAGGCACTGCCAATGTCAATGGGGATGCCATCGGCGCACGCCGCACCTCAGCCTTTAAAGACTGGTTTGCCAACGGCACCGGCGGAGGCACCACACAGTATGTCAATAGTCTCTACAGCGTCACCGCTAGTGGTAGCGGCACCGGTTGGACCTTCACAGCCCCCGGCGGCCACATCGTTAAGACCATTACACTCGACGACAGCATCCCCGAGCTACAGGCAGCCTATGTACTCAGCGGCGATGTCAGCAAACTCTACGTGCGCAATGGCCTATCGCCCAATCTCTGGAATTTAATCAGTCGCGGCCAATACGACCTCGATCCGCTCAGCGTATCCGCCGGCCGGATACGCCTCGCCAATCGCGGCGGCAGTGAGCCCGTGGTCGCGCAACTCAGCTTCGACGCAAATACCGAACACGTCGGCAACGCAGTCGACGACGAAGTCGGCGTCACCGAGTGGGATGCCCTCAATATGCGCAACCAGGCGCTCACGCAGCAAGTCGAGCTCACCAATGTTGATGGACAGAACAACTTCACTATCGCGCTAACACTCGAAAGCGGCAGCACGGACAATGACACCGACAACCTGCCCAACTGGTGGGAAATCGAGAACGGACTCGACCCCGAAAGCGACGTCGGTGACGACGGCAGCGAGGGCAACTCCGATGGCGACCCTTACAACAACTTCGAAGAATACGTCCTCGGGCTCGACCCCGACTCTCCCGAGTTCAACGATTTACCACAAGGTCTAATTGAAAGCGCCGGTAGCAACGGGTTCACTGTGAGCTTCCCCGTCCTCGCGGGCCGCAGCTACCGCGTCTGGTATGTCGATGATCTCACAGGAACTTGGCTACCCGCAGGCAGTAGCTTCAGCATCAGCGAGGACAACCCCGCCCACGTCTTCACCGACGACGGCACCGACACCACTCCAATTCCAAGCACAGTCGATAACCGCTTCTACAAGATCGAAATCACACGCCCTTAGTTTCCAATAATGAAAACGCCCCTATCAATCACCGCACTCCTACTGGCCACAGCCAGCTTGGCGCTGGCAGTTGGCTATCTCGAAGTCCGCGCCCCAGGATACAACTTCCGTAGCGCCGAGTATTCGACCTCGCATGTTTTCATCGATGAAATCGCCGGCACCACGGCAGACATCGAAGTGCTTTGGAACCTCTCCGACTTTAGTAACATCACAGACGTTGAAGTTTACACGAATTTGAACCGACGCGATCTTGCTCGAAACGACAAAAATAGCGACGGCTATCCGGATGGTATTGTCGGAATTAATGGCACCACGATTACCGACTCCGCCGCGGACACCGACACCACGACCGGTCACTATTATGCACCGATCAACATGACGGATGCAGATGCGAACCAAATATGGGAACTCACCATCCCCGCGTCGAAGACCGGAGCCTACCGTCTCAGCGCCCGCTTCAAAACATCTGATTCAATCGAAGCAAACGGCTGGGATCCAAACAACTGGATCTGGTATGGCCTGCGCGATCACGCGCTCGTTGTGGCTCCAGTTGATTCACGTAACGTGCAACTCTATGTGATGAACGTGTTCAACGTCGAAGCCGACGGCGACACATTCGAAACACGCTCCACACTGGAAGACCTTCATGACGCTTCGAACGCTCCGCATAACTATACCGATGGCAGCGGCAATTATACCGGAAGTCGGTGGAATCTCGACTACCTGACAGGGCTAGGTATGAACTGGCTCTGGTTCCAGCCCATTCACCCTGTCGGCATTGATGGCCGTGAACCAAGCGGAGGCTATGACACCGCCACTGCTCCCTACGACCCAGGCAGCCCCTACTCCGTAAAGAATTTTTTCGCCGTCAACGAACTGATGAGTGTCGACTACGATGGGGAGGCATCGCTCGCAGCAAATCGTGCAACGGCGATGACAGCCTTCCAAAACTTTGTAGCCGCAGCGGATACTAAAGGTGTCGGCATCATGCTCGATGCACCCTTTAATCATACCGCATTCGATGTAGAGTTCGCTCAAATCGGCGTCGACCTGTTCCAACGTGATGGCGAGGCCGCTTGGTCGCCTTTAGACGAAATTCGTGATCGCGATGCACGCTTCTTTTCTGATGATGAAAACTACGGAAATCGCGCATCGTCCAGCGCCGATATCGCAGCCGGCCCAGACCGCTACGACTTTGGGAAATGGCGTGACGTGAAAGATGTATTCTTCGGTCGCTATGACGCGTTGGTCGAAGAAGATGTCGAACCAGAACGCTCTAGCTACACCAGTGAAGGTGACTGGTTTGACACATCAGATACCGACTGGACGACACTCGATTTCACACAAGGCGGACAACAATGGAACGTCACCCGCCGCGTCTGGGATTACTTCGCCGAATACGCCGTATTCTGGTTACAGCAGACACGCCCCGCTGGCCAGAACCGCAACTCAACCTCATCAGACGGCGATGCCGCCACACGCTACGCTTGGGATGCGAAAGGCATCGATGGCCTACGATGCGACTTCGGCCAAGGCCTGCCCCCCCAAGCTTGGGAATATATCATCAACGTCGCGCGCAGCCATAAGTGGAATTTCGTGATGATGAGCGAATCTCTTGATGGCGGGGCAGTCACCTATCGCTCTAGCCGTCACTTCGAAATCCTCAATGAGAATATTGTATTCCCATTGAAATCGGCCACCACAAATAGTGATTACAAAAACATCTTCGAAGGCCGGCGCAGTGCTTACGGGCAAGCACTTGTGTTGGCAAACACCACCTCACACGACGAAGAAAACTATAGCGACCCGTGGCAAGCAGTCGTGCGTAACGCTGCTGTCGGCATGATGGACTCCGCATCACTCATTTTCCCGGGCCAAGAACTCGGCATCGTGACCGACAACAAAGGAAATGATGACGCCAACGACAATTTCAACAATGGCTATGAGCATTATGAAACTAACTTTGGAAAAACTATTCCTCACTTTAAACGATGGAATTCAATGATGCCGATTTGGAATGACTCCGACGTAGGCAACGATCAGCTCTACCCAGTCTATTCCGGCATCCAAACCGCTCGCCGTAACAGTCTAGCTCTACGCAGTTCGAATCGCTGGTTCCTTGACGGCGATGGATTTAACAATCAAATCTTTGCCGCAGCCAAATACGAAACAGCAAATGCCTCCCCTGCAACTTCAGACGTCGTCTTAGCATTTTCAAATCTAGATCGTAATAACGATCAAAGTGACAACTTTAAGTTGCCCACAGGCCTCACTCCACTTTTAGGTCTCGAAGACGGACGCAGCTATAACGTCAAAAATATCGCAGCCTACATTACCCAAGATTCAAGCCGCCGCGACGTCTGGCTATGGCCGAGCAACTACACAAAAACGCAGATTGAATCGAACGGTTTCTTTGTTGGACTCAAAAAGGTACCATCTGTAGCTGACAATCTCGGGACTCCGAGCTTCAATGAGGCGCTAGACGCATGGGCAAGTGCACCCTACGAAGCTCAATACCTCAAAGTCTACGACGTCACCCCACCACCTGCTCCAACACAGCCAACCAATAGCACCGGCAAGAGCTACGTAATAGGCAATGCAGTAACCTTCACTTGGGCAGCCTCCCCTGCCAATACCCTAGACGATAACATCATTTCCTACAAACTGGTAATCAAACGTAATGGCACCGACGAGACTCAGTTCGACCAAAACGTCGGCAACGTTACCAGTTATACTTATACTGGTGCGTATGGCGACAACCTCTATGCCTTTGTAATACCGATCAGCGTCGCTAGTATCGAAGGTGTAGCTAGCAACTCAAGCCCATCCGTCGAACTAATCGACCCCGCCGGCGACCTTGACGGCGACGGTATGAATAACGCCGACGAAGCAACCGCTGGCACCGACTTCAACAATTCTAGTTCCAAACTTGAAGTCGTAGAGAGCGAAGTAAACGCCAGCGACCAATTTACGATTTCGTGGGCCAGCCTGCTGGGTATAACCTACGGCGTGCAATCCAAAGAAGCGCTTACTGTACTCTCTTGGACCCTGGAACCCACGGGAACAGGAATCCCGGGAACGGGGAGCATCATTACTTGGAACGATCCGGATGCGATTAACTCGGAAGTTTTACTAAAAAAATTCTATCGGGTTATTGTTGAGTAATACAAAAGCAGACAAAAATGTCTATCTCACTTCGATCAATGACCCGCGACCACCGACCTCCATCCGTGACTAAAAAACATCTTTGCATCGCAGCCTGCACACTTCTACTGGTTAGCATCACTTACGCAAACCACGTCCCCGATTGGGCGAAAGACATTGTATGGTATCAGGTTTTTCCCGAACGATTCGCCAACGGCGATTCGAGTAACGACCCGACTCGCGAGTCGCTGAGTGACCCACAAAAAGTCCCGTACTCTTGGTCAGTCATGAATTGGGATGCCGACTGGCAACAACGAGCCATATGGGAAGAACGTTTGAGCCCTTATTTCCATGATACCCTACAGCACCGGCGCTATGGAGGTGACTTACAAGGTGTCATCGACAAACTAGACACCCTGAAAGCACTCGGCGTGAATGGGATCTATTTTAACCCAGTCTTTTATGCTGACTCGTTACATAAATACGATGGTAACAGCTTTCACCATATTGATCCACACTTTGGGCCCGACCCAGAGGGCGATTTAGCTCTAATCCTAACAGAGAGCAGTAGTCCAAGATCCTGGCAATGGACCGCAGCTGACAAGCTCTTTCTCCATCTGCTACAAGAGGCAAAGCGCCGTGGCATGCGAATCATCATCGATGGAGTATGGAACCATACCGGACGCGACTTCTTTGCATTTTCAGACATACGTAGTAAGCACCAAAAATCACGCTACGCTCGGTGGTATGACGTCACTCATTTTGATGATCCACGAACCGCACACAATGAATTCAATTATCACGGCTGGTCTGGCTTCAAAAGTTTACCTGAATTCGCTAATGATCCTTCCGGTCAAACATTAGCCCCAGGCCCTAAACACTATATTTTCCACGCCAGCAAGCGATGGATGGACCCTAATGGCGATGGGGACCCCTCTGACGGGATTGACGGTTGGCGGTTGGATGTCGCTGAAGAGGTGCCGAACGGTTTTTGGGAGGAGTGGCATGCATACATTCGTTCGATCAACCCAGAAGTGTTCACAAGTGCCGAGATCTGGGGTAGTTCTGCTGATTTCCTAAAGCAGACTCACTTCAGTTCTGCCATGAACTATCGTGGCTTCGCGATCCCGATCAAAGGATGGCTCATTGATGGCAAAATATCTGTCAGCGAGTTCAGTAGGCGACTCGATACAGAGCGCAACTCTCATACACCCGATACGAAATTCACACTGCAAAACCTAATCGATTCTCACGACACACAGCGTGTGGCCTCCGCAATCGCCAATCGTCATAGCTTTACTGAATACAAAAATGCTGATTGGTTTGATTATGACGATGGCGAACGTGTCAATACTCGCACACGCGGCTACAACAACGCCTCACCCGACGAAACTGGACGGCGTATCTGGAAAATGGTGGCCCTCTTCCAAGCGACCTATGTAGGCTCGCCAATGATCTACTACGGAACAGAAAACGGCATGTGGGGAGCTGATGATCCAGAAGATCGCAAGCCCACAAATTGGAACCAGATTGACACCGAAATCCACCAATCGTATCAACAAGCACTCGCACTACGTCACCGGTTCGTCTCACTTCGTCGCGGCGCATACAGAGTATTGGAGACACGAGACGACTCACAAATCTTTGCTTTTGAGCGCACACATAGGGATGAACGAGTGGTCATCGTTTTTAATCGAGGCAATGGGGATGCCTACTTAAACGTCGATTACTTGAAAGGGTTAGAGCTCATCTACGCAACCGATGTAAAAGCCACCACAAAGCACCTACCCCAACACAGCGGTGCGGCTTTCGCCAAGCCAATTTATTAAATGAGCCTCAGGCCATTGTCGCCAACTATCTAAGCGCGAATCCCATACCAGTGCACCAGTCCAATAAATTTAAGCTAGTCGAGGCTGCGCAGTAAGGTCAAAGATGAAAACGAGTAAGCCTTGTCAGGCCAGCACTTCGTGGTTGTGCTACCTACATCTATGCATGTCGAACGAAGAGAAATCATCACACGGAGCCTGATTGGACGCTGCCCCAATTGTGGTGCTTTCGGCATGTTTAAGCATTGGTTTCGGCTCAACAAACACTGCTCGGGTTGCGCAATGGCACTCGAGAAAGAAGACTCAGGCTTCTACTTCGGGACCACCTCGATCGGCTATGTGCTGGCCATCGTCGTAGTCATCATCCCGATCTGTGTCTTGGTAGTCAAAGAAATCGTTGGCATGTGGACTGGAGTCATTATTGGCATTGCCGGTTCAGTACTGCTAACCACGCTTCTGTATCCCCTCTTGCTCAGTTGGGTGATCATGACTTACTACACTTTATTTCCAAACGAACTTCCCGCAAATATCGAGTCTGATGAGCACATCGAGTAAACCGATACGTATGCCTCATCTCGCTCCACTTTCAGCCGCCACTTGGCAGGCTATCGCTCATGCCCATCGTATTAAAGCGGCCGCATGGACACAGCCCTATCGCGCCCGCAGAGCTGCTGGAGACATGCACCCCAGCCATGATTTTCTGTTTATCTACTTCCGCTTCGCGCCTTCTATTTTAGAAAATTGGCATCCGGGTCTCGGCGTAGGCATCGAAGCACTGGAAGTCCCACAGGGATTTAGCGAAAAGCACTACACCCGTGAAGGAAATGTCCTCGCCCTCGACCCTAGCAAGCTCGATGACAAAACACGCAAGCGCTTGCGATGGAGCCTGCAACTCTGTAATAACATCCAACAACGCCCACCTCAATTTAGCTGCTTCGGGATGCACGAATGGGCGATGGTTTATCAAGGTGGCCCTGGAGGGCGCCCACGCCATGAGGGCAAGTTACCCCTGCGCCTCTCTCAAGCAGAGATCGACAGCGTCGTCGAGCGTCGCCCAACATGCTGCAGTCACTTTGATGCCTTTCGTTTCTTCACCGATTCGGCCAAGCCACTCAATAAGATACAGCCCTCCCAAGAGGCCCGCCTAGATAACGAGCAACCTGGTTGTATTCATACCAATATGGACCTGTACAAATGGGCGGCCAAATGCATGCCTTGGATCGGCTCTGATCTATTATGGGACTGCTTCGAATTCGCGATCCGCTGCCGCATAATCGACATGCGCGCCAGCCCCTACGACTGCAGCTCGCTTGGCTATAAGGCCATACCGATCGAGACCGCAGCGGGCCGCACTGAATACGAGCATGAGCAACGAAACCTCACGCAGGCCAGCCAGCCACTAAGGGCTCGCTTAATCGCCACACTAGAAAACGTGCTGAAACCGCTACCCGCACCCGTAGCTCATTACGATGCGTCTAAAGCGATCGATTCTTCGCTTCAATCCAGCGGCTCATAAACTCAGTGCTTCGGTGCTGGTGGTGGCGCAACATACGCCCAACAAACTGCGTGTGCCGGCCGGTAGTCAGCTGTGCCACAGCTGCCTCCAAAATCTTAGGCAATTCCGGCTGCCAATAGGCCGCATCAAATCGGCTAGCCACAATGTACTGGCCTTGGCTTTGCACCTTGGACCATGTAACACTATTGGTATACACCTCAATCGCTGCATCCGCAAATCGCCGGGGATCATCGGTCACCGCACACCCCCAATCAATTTCTCCAGCGACTCCCTCCACAGCGATGGTAGTTCCAACGCTCGGCGTGCCAGTTGCAAAGCCGTCAAAGAGCTTACCTTTAAGGCCTGCACCAAACCGTAACGGCGCCAAATTGACCCGATAGTGCGCCATTGTCTCGAGAGCATCCTCTGCCCGCCCTTTGTATACAAAGCCCTCTTTCGGCGCATGTAACTCGCTTTGATATTTCTCACCGTAAGAGCCGTAGCAATGTAGCTCGGCTGCAGGTAATGCCTGATGAATCAGGGGCCAAATGGCCTGTTTACACCACCGCGCTGCATCGACATTGGGCGCATGCATAAAACTACCAATCATTATAAAATGTTGGCGTGTTTCATAGTCGGCGAATGATCGATCACACCGCGCAACTCCGAAGGGCCAATACACAATCTGCGTTTCAGGTATCGCGAACTGCTCGCGCAGGAGCTCGATCTCATATTCCGAAATCATCAGCGTCAAATCCGAGCGATGAATGGCAGCGATTTCGCGCAAGGCGATCTCATTATACAAATCAACAGTGCCACCGTGCTTGAGCTGCGAATGGCGTGCTTCGCGCAAACAATGTAAATCACTAGTATCCAAGACTCGCAAGGCCTGCGGACAGGCCTTTTCAACCCGCCAGCCGAACTGTTCCTCGATCATGAAACGGTCAAAAATGACCACATCTGGGGCCAGCTCAGCAATCCATGTATCAAATACTGAATCATTTGGTTGCCTCTCGTATATCGCAACTCCGAGGCTATCTAGATCGACACTAAACTCGGATCGCTGCGCGGCACAGGCAAAGCTAACCCGCCAGCCAGTCGCTTGCAGCGAGTGAATAATATCTGTGGTGCGGCGACCTGCAGCAGTCGAAGTCGGCTCTGGCCAGACTTTACCAAGAATAAGACAATGCACAATGCTCGAAAATTAGTTCACGATTGCACCGCCACTTAAGAAGATTCCCTTCAGGTTCATCTCCAATTGGCGCGGATTCGGTGAATGGTTCAGCGCATCTGCTTTTGCAATCAGACCTTTCTTCACCAACTGAAACAAATCCTGATTAAACGTTTTTGAACCATTCTCCACGGTGGCTTCTATTATAGCCTCAATTTTCTCAAAGGTTCCATTCTGAATCGTCTTTCGGCCCAGAGCATCAAGCACAAATACTTCAGATGCTGGCATCCGTCCTCCACCTTCCAACGCAGGCAAAAGCTTTTGGGTAATGGTCGCACGGAGTGCCCCTGAAAGTTGACGTTGTAGGGAGTGCTTACGTTCTGTAGGAAAGAACTCGAATAAGCGCTGTACCGCCTGCTGAGCATTTGCAGCATGCAAGGTACCAAACACCAAGTGCCCAGTTTCGGAAGCCTGCAGCGCCGTTTTGATAGTCTCTCTATCACGCATCTCACCAACAAGAATTACATCTGGATCCTGACGTAAGACGGAACGCATCCCATCGGCAAAGCTGTGGCAATCAATACCAATTTCGCGCTGATTGATAATCGATTTCACATCGCGGTATCTATATTCGATGGGATCCTCTAAGGTCACAATGTGGCGATCAAAATTATCATTAATATGATTGATCATTGCTGCCAAAGTGGAGCTCTTGCCCGATCCAGTCGCACCACAGACTAGCACAATGCCATTCTTGTGCTTACAAAGATTTGCAAGTGTACCCGAATCGATATTCAAATCCGCAAACGTCGGCGGATTTTCACTCACGAGACGCATTACCAGACTGGGTATGCCTCGCTGTAAGAATGCATTGACACGAAAACGCCCTAGGTCAGGCGCATTGTAAGAGAAATCGACTTGGTAACTCTGCTCCCACACCTTTAGAAATTGAGCAGGCAAGGAATACTCAATAAATTCGCGCACCTCTTCAGGTGTCAGGGGATTCATCTCAACTGACTCCAAGCGACCATTCAGGCGAAGAAAGGCTGGTTTGTTTGAATTAATATGTACATCACTAGCCCCATTTTCGACAGCGAGGGAAAGAAGAGCATGGACTGTATCAAGAACCGACATAAAAGACTTAAAAAGTTTATCAGGAATACGAAATTTTCTATTGAACAAGCTGCGCGAAATCGCCGTGCTAGATTCAAACTGCGGTCATGCCACCAAATACAATTGTTTCCGAATAGAACATGAACTCAAATCAATTCTCAGGCGTTTTTACAGCATTGGCTACTCCAATGAACCAAGGAGCCGTCGCCTACGACGATCTCGAGGCGCTGGTCGCGCATCAGCTTAAGGGTAATATCAACGGGTTGGTGTCGGTCGGCACCACTGGGGAGTCGCCTACATTGAGCCATAAAGAGCACGTCGAAGTCATCCGTGCCACTGTCGCCGCAGCTGGCGGCAAGGTCCCCGTTATCGCTGGCACGGGTTCAAACTCGACTGATGAAGCTGTCGATTTGACTAAAAACGCAGAAGCCGCGGGTGCGGATGGATTTTTAGTTGTCGCGCCCTATTACAACAAACCCAGCCAGGAAGGTTTATTTCAACATTTTAGTCAGATCGCAGAGTCGACCGAAAAGCCAATCGTGCTGTACTCGATCCCTTCTCGTTGTGGAATTGAAATATCAGTCGACGTCACCGCGCGCCTTTACGAAAAATATCCACATGTCTGTTGCATGAAGGCGGCCGAAGGCTCCTGCGAGAAGGTCACAGAATATGTGCGCGCGCTAGGTCCAGACTATGCCGTAATGAGCGGAGATGATGGCCTGATTCTACCCTTCATGTCTGCAGGAGCCACTGGTGTAATTAGTGTTGCCTCGAATCTCTTGGTCGACCCACTGGTACAAATGGTACAATCGGCTAAAAATAATGACTACGCCACCGCCCGCGAAACTTACCTCAAGTATTACCCATTCTTTAAAGCGATCTTTCTGGAACCCAATCCAGTGCCTATTAAATATGCTCTTAAACAAGCTGGAATCATCCAATCCGAGGAAATTCGCCTTCCTCTCAGTGGTCTGACAGATGGCACACGCCAAGTGCTTGATGCGCTTTTCGCCGAACTAGGACTCATCTAACCCCATTAAGCTCCACACAACTACTATGGCACTAAATATCCTACTCAATGGCTCTAGCGGCCGCATGGGCATCGCCATTTCAGCGATCGCAGAAGCAAACAACGCAGTGATCGCGTCTGCATGTGATCAAGGTGACGACCCTAGTGCCTGTGTCGCAAACTGTGATGCAATCATTGATTTCAGCTTTCATGAAATCACCCCTGGAATCGCACAGCTTGCGGTCGCAAATAACATCCCTCTTGTAATAGGTACAACTGGCCATACCCCTGAAGAAAAAGTAGTTATTCTCAAGACTGTTGAAGGTAAAATTCCAGTGGTCTGGGCGGGCAACTACTCCGTCGGGGTAAATACACTAAATTATTTAACTCGCAAAGCGGCCAATATATTAGGCGAGCAGTACGAGCCAGAGGTACTTGAAATGCATCATCACCACAAAAAAGATGCACCGAGCGGGACTGCTGAGCGACTGAT
This sequence comes from Puniceicoccaceae bacterium, assembly GCA_017857255.1. Taxonomy (GTDB): domain Bacteria; phylum Verrucomicrobiota; class Verrucomicrobiia; order Opitutales; family Coraliomargaritaceae; genus Lentimonas. Next base: position 44,519 of record JAFMDL010000012.1, read on the forward strand.
TGAGATCCTCAAAGACTCTTACCAACTCAACAACGAGCAAGTTATGCATGGACGTGAAGGTCTCGTCGGCGCCCGACCTCGTACAGAAATCGGTGTACACGCCATCCGTGGCGGCGACATCGTCGGCGAACACACTGTTTATTTCTGCGGCGAAGGCGAACGAATCGAACTAACTCATCGTGCCACCGATCGTAAGATCTTCGCACAGGGCTCAATTCGAGCCGCCCATTGGGCAGTTGGCCAAGCGCCTGGAGTCTATAACATGGAAGACGTACTCGGACTCGTCGACTAACCTCAGCCCACTGCACTTTTGATCGCTCACATTAAAGGAACTGTTATTGAAACAACACCGTTGCTGGTCGTCATCGAAGCCGCGGGCCTTGGCTACGAGGTGCAAATCCCGATTACTACCGCTGAAAAAGTACCCACGGTAGGCAAAGAGTGCAGCCTGTATACTCATGCCGTGTATCGTGAAGACAGCGCGTCACTCTACGGATTTGCGACTCGTGAAGATCGTGATTTCTTTCGATTACTGGTTGAAAAAGTATCTGGCATCGGTCCCAAGATTGGTATCGCTATTCTCAGCCGTATGTCTGTTGAACTGTTGCGTGGCGCGATCGCCAACTCCGACATCGCCCTACTTTCAAAGTGCCCAGGAATCGGCAAAAAAACCGCCGAACGCTTAGTCATCGAGCTAAAGGATAAAGTTGGGCTTGGCGTGGTCGCCAGCACTACTTCTATGTCAGGTAGCTCATCGAATCCAAGTCAAGGCGCTTATCAAGACGCTGTCAGCAGCCTAATTATCCTCGGCTACAAACCAGCAGATGCCGACAAATTTGTACGTAAAGCGTCCAGTCAACTCCCCGCCGATGCGAGTGTTGAAGCACTGGTCAAAGCCGCTCTTTCCTAGTATCAGAAAGGTGATCGTTCCTGCGAGCGACTTACTGCTAGCAACCAACCGTTCTAAAAACTTACCAATGAGCTGTGAAAGCCAGCAGGCCAACGGGTTTTTGGCGGTGCAATCATAGGATTCAGTGTCTCCAACAAACGCGGATCAGATAGCGTTGAATAGGCCTTATACTGGTTAATACGATCGATTTCAAGTTGCCTAATGGCTTCACGGTGGCGCATTGCCTCTAAATCGACTCGATTGAGTTCACGCACCTCGGGAGCGATGTCCGGAGTCAGGCCCATCAAACGAAACTGCGACGCTAAACTACCACGGCGTGATTTGATAGCTTCACGCAGTGCGGCATATCGCTTTATGTCAGTATGGTCGACCTCCGAAATCTCTTCACCCGAAGCCAATACTGACGGTTCCGTAATCGCGGGATGAAAAAAGGTAACTCCGAGTAACAGGCAAGCAGCCAGCCCAGAGCTGAGTACACAAACAGTGGTGCGGCTCGCTCGTAATTTACTCTCTGCCAATAATTCACGTGACTTCTCAACCTTACGAACTTCAGGCTCGAGTGCCATCTGCATCGCTTGGTGCAAGCGATAGCGAACTTCGAACTCGGCTCTACGCTGTTCGCTCACCCGGAGAGCTGCACGCAGTAAATCGATCTCAACCGTACTTATCTCACGGTCAAAATACATATTTACCAACTCTGTGAATTGCGCATTATTCATGAAAATCACTGCCCATTCGGTCACGCAGACTGTCACGAGCCCGCGCGATACGGCTTTTTACTGTACCCACGCTAATGTCCAGTTCACGGGCGATTGCATCATAACTCAGATTCTGCACATTACGCAGAGTGAGCACTTCACGATGCTTTTCGCCAAGATGGTTCATACACTCAGCCACCCGATCTACGAATTCTTGTGTGACTGCAGCTTCGGAAGGTGTCTCGCCCTCACTGGGCATCACATTCTCCAAAGTAAGATCACCGTCGATAGCAAGTGGCTGATCTAGTGACACTGAGAAGTCTCGTTTACGGCGAAACCAATACCAATAGCGATTATGCGCCAAATTGGTGGCAATTTGATAAAGCCAGGTCGAAAAAGATGCATCACCACGAAAATTCTCGAGTCCTCGATGCGCACGAATGAATGCGTCTTGAGTCACTTCCTCAGCATCCTGCTGGTTTTTAAGGAGATGGTGGACACGAGCAAAAATACGGTCCCAATAACGTGACACCATATCATCATAAGCGGCATTGTCGCCGTTTTTGATACGCTGAATAAGAAGATCATCCTGGTAAGCTGCGTCTGTTTTAACACTCATAGTTGGATTCATAAAAGTTAGATCGTTTAGTGCTTAGATTTGTTCCCAAAAAAGACGTTCAAAAATAAAAAAAAATACTTTCCTACTCTTGACAAGAGCCATCTAGATGCCTTCCATCCTGCGCTTTCCAAAGGGGTCGTTAGCTCAATCGGTAGAGCAGTTGACTTTTAATCAATTGGTTCGGGGTTCAAGTCCCCGACGGCCTACCACTTTTATAGAAAGCCTGTGAGTCTTAATGATTTGCAGGCTTTTTTTGTGCCATACGATTAAGGGGGGACTTCCACCTGCGGTGGTCTGCAGCAGTTTGCTGGTCGAAGCGTCGATTCATGAATTGTAATCGCGGTCGTAATCAATCAAATGACCACGGTCGCCTTGAGTCGTCGTA
>JAFMDL010000054.1 GCA_017857255.1 Puniceicoccaceae bacterium
CTCTGCGTCCGGATGCACTGCGGTGCGATGGCCGAGCGATAGATTATCAAATACCATCACATCATGCCCTGCTAGGACGAGTTGTTCCACTGCGACACTGCCGATATAACCGGCGCCTCCTGTTACAAATACTTTCATACTATTTAATCTATTGTTTGGTGTAATGAATTTCTGAGAGTGCCCCTAGCTGAGTGGCGGCTTGTTCTGCGGTTAAATCACGTTGTGCATTGGCGAGCATCTCATAGCCCACCATGAATTTCTTAATGCTAGCAGAGCGCAATAGTGGTGGATAAAAGTGCGCATGCAACTGCCAATGATCGATTGCATCTGTTTGAAATGGAGCACCGTGCCAGCCCATTGAGTAGGGAAAAGATGTTTCGAATAAATTGTCGTAGCGCGTGAGCAAACGTTTGAGGATGTCGGCTAAGTGGTCGCGCTGAGAATCCGTTAAATCGCTCAAGCGCTTGATCGGGGTACGCGGTAGTAAGAGTGTCTCAAAGGGCCAAGTCGCCCAGTAGGGAACGACGACTACCCAATCGTCATTGATTGCGACAATGCGTTGGTTTTTCTCTATTTCGGATTGCGCATAGTCTAGTAGTAAGTTGCTCCCATGCCTTTTCAAATAAGCGGCTTGGTGGATGTCTTCCTTGGTCGCTTCATTCGGCAGAAAGTCGCTGGCCCAGATTTGTCCGTGTGGGTGCGGGTTTGAGCAGCCCATTGCCGCACCTTTGTTTTCAAAGATTTGTACCCAGCGATATGTATTGCCGAGTTCTGTGGTTTGATCTGACCAGAGATCGACCACCTTTCGAATCGCGGGCAATTCCATCTCCGGTAGGCTTAAGTCGTGGCGCGGGGAGAAGCAGATCACGCGACATTCACCGTGCGCAGCTTCCTGCTGAAACAGTTCGTCTGTATGGTTTTGGTTGGATGTGTTGTCTGTGGCGGTCAGTAATGCGGCAAAGTCATTTTTAAAGGCATAGGGTCCGGAATAGACTGGGTTTTTTTCACCACCAATACGCTCGTTGCCTGGACAGAGGTAGCATGTTTCGTCGTAGGCAGGTTTGACCTCCTCAGAAACCGTCTCCTTCGCGCCTTGCCAAGGACGAAGTGCGCGGTGTGGCGATACCAAGATCCACTCACCACTGAGTGGATTATGGCGGCGGTGCGGATGATGCTCGGTCGGGTTCATTGCTAGCATGGCATACAGTTTTGTATGTATGGAGCGTTTAATATTAATGATTAGGGTCTATGAAGACCGATCTAAGGTTCCTTTAGACTAGACAATAGCAGATAATTAGGGCTCTTTTTAAGACACAATTGGCTCATTTTTTTAAGTAATCAGGTCAAATTGATTATGAAACGTATTGCGATATTAGCAGAAACCTCGCTCGCATCAGGGCGACAGATTGTGACGGGAATCTCTCGTTTCCTCGATGAGCGCACAGATTGGTCGGTTTTTCAGCATTCTGGTCCTTTAGGTGCGATGGATCCGAACGCGATCAGTCAATGGCAGGGCGATGGTATTATTGCGCGTATTGCGAATCCTGACTTGCTCGCGCTGATTCAAGCAAAAGGACTACCGACGGTAGATGTACTTGGCAATGTGAGTCCACAAGCGTTCCCCTTAGTTAAATGTAACGATCAATTGATCGGAGCTTCAGTTGCGAAGCATTTTATCACGAATACTCACCGGCACTTTGCATTCGTTGGTTTGGGGAATGAGCGCTGGTCGATCGAGCGTGAGAAAGGATTCAAAGATGCGCTTACGACGCATGAGGGGGCGGTACAGACCTTACACATCGATCAACACCGATCGCATGATCAGTCTCTGGGTGATAGTTTGGATAGGGTTAAAGCGTGGCTTTCAAAGTTGCCGGCTCCCAGTGGGCTAATGGTCGCCAGCGATCAACTCGCTCCGATTGTGTTTGAAGCGTGTCATCAACTCGGTCTAGCGATCCCGGAGCATGTAAGTGTGGTGGGCGTTGATAACGACCGGCCATTTTGCAATCTCTGCCGTCCACGGCTCAGTAGTGTCGAGCCCAATCATGAATTGGTGGGCTACCGCGCCGCACAAACTTTAGAACGGTTGATGCATGGCGAAACGCTTGAGCACGCAGTGATTGAAGTCAGCCCATACACTTTGCATCAACGACTTTCTAGTGACTTGGTTGCCATTGATGACCCCGCGCTGTTAAAAGCGCTCAATTACATTCGAGAGCATGCGAGCACCGGAGTTAACTTAAACACGATTGCTCAAGCAGCGGGACTTTCGCGAAGCGTGCTGCAGCGTCGCTTTCGTCACAGGCTTAACCGCACGGTAGGAGATGTGGTGCTCAACGAAAAACTTCGCGTTGCCCGGGAGATGTTAACTGAGACAGAGCTCTCGATTACACTCGTTGCGGAACGCAGCGGATTTAATTGCCAGGAATACATGAACCACATCTTCAAGAAACACCTGCAAACGACTCCACGTAAATACCGTTTGCGGTAATATTGTATTTTGGTTTTATCTTGTTTCAGATGAGCAGCGTTGCCTCGATTCTTAAGATCCCTCTAAGGAAAAGGATATAACGAATCAATCGAACTACGTTTGGCGGTACGATTGAGTGTTGCGGCTCTTTCATTCTGAGAAAGCTTGGCGGGCTGCAGCTAGTCGCGATTGCGACTAGCTGTCGGTTTAATGCGTCTTTTATGCTTCGTTGTTATAGCTCTTATCATGCGTTAGAAAGCAACGTAGCCCATATAAAGCGATCATTACAAAGCAACCTGCTGGCAACCAGAAAGAGGTACGTACACCGTAGTCGGTGATCAGCCCGCCTTGCAGCTTAGTCAGCACTGCGCCCCCGACAATCGACATGATTAGAAAAGCCGAGCCAAGTTTAGCTTCTTCAAGTTTGAGGCCTTTCAGTGCGATCCCGTAAATGGTTGGGAACATCAGCGACATGCATGCAGATACCATGACCAGCGAGACAAGACCTGATTGGCCTTCGAGGTAGATTGCACCGAGCGTGCAACCGAATCCACCCAGTGCAAATATTAGGAGCATGATACTCGGGCGTAGATAGCGCATCAGAAATGTGCAGATAAAGCGGCTGGTCAGGAAGATCGCCATTGCGATGATGTTGTAGTTCTGTGCTTCAGATAAACTGAGTCCCACTTGCTCCATCCCGTAATGAATGATAAAGGTCCAGCACATGATTTGAGCACCGACATAAAATAGCTGGGCAAACACGCCTTCAATGAAACGCGCCCGCTTGAGTAGGTGACCTACAATCTGAAAAAATGGAGCTTCCTGTTCTTCCTGTTTGAAGGATGGCATTTTGCAGAATGCGAAAATGAGGAAGAAGACGATCACCACACTGGCGATTACCATGTAGGGGCCGCGCACATTGCCGAGATCGGTTTGTTGTAATTCGTTGAACTGCTTGGTTTCGTTGGCACGCAGCGCCTTCATTACGTTGGGCACTGCACCACCAAGGGCACCAGATACAGCCTGAAAGTCGGGGATGCCCTCACTGTAAACCGTCACACTTGAACCATCCTGTAAGAGTGCAGTTTCGCCGCTGTCCTCGATGCTGGCACCTTCAGGTAGGTCGGTTTCGCCGGTGACTAGATATTGAATATATTCTGGGTTCTGTGCTTCGAGTTGAGTGCGGACTTTGGTCACTTCCAAGCTCGGCGCAAGAACCAGTGAGGCGACGGCCATCCCTGCCAGTGAGCCGATCGGGTTGAATGACTGAGCGAGATTTAATCGTTGGGTCGCGGTCTCCGCTGGCCCCATTGCCAGAATGTAGGGGTTGCAGGCAGTTTCGAGGAATGCAAGGCCATAGGTGATCACATAGGAGGCGAGGCAAAAAAGGGCGAATTGCGCCGTTAAACTTGCAGGGATGGTGATCAATGCACCGCAGGCGTAGAGTGCCAGACCGAGCATGATGGCGGATTTGTACGAGAAGCGGCGGATGAATAGGACCGCTGGAATCGCCATACAAAAGTAGCCGGTGTAAAACGCAAATTGCAGCCAAGAGGCTTGCGAAGTGGTAATGATGAAGACCTGTTCAAAAACTTTTACCAGGGGATTGGTAAAATCATTGGCGAATCCCCAAAGGGAGAAGCAACAGGTGGTAAGGATGAACGTAAGCAAGTATTGCTTAGGTATAAGGGCGGCTTTTTTAGTTTCGCTCATGGCAACAAGATTTGATGTATGGTTAAGGGTCTGGGTATGAAATTAAAGTGACTGGGTCGGTTATTCTTCCTCTTCTAGAAAGCGATCATGCCCATCGCTTTTTTGTTTTTTAAGCTGTGCCAGCAGGTCTTTTGCTGCGGTGTAGTCGGCTGCAGTTAGGGCCGCTTCCAATTGCTCTAGGGTCTTGACGCTTGCTTGCATGGCTTGCTTGTAGTCCGCAGTCATTTTTACTTGAGCGGCGTTATCAAGCTTAGATGTTTGTGCTGGGATCAGATCGATGGAAGCCTTCGCATGTTTGAGTATGGTTTGCGTCAGCGCGATATAGTCCGCTTGATTGCCTGCATCTGGTGTTTTACGAAAGGCCTTGGATAGGCTGCGATAGGACTTATTCATCGCCGACATTTCTTTTGCTAGGGGCGTATCCGTCTCGTGCGCAAAGGCAGTGAATGCACCGAGCATACTGAGGTTGAGTAAAGCAATGATAGTTAAATGATTCATAATAGACTGATCTATAGTAGCTTCAGTGCAGATCGCAAGTACAGGTGTTCAAGCAAAAGTGGATCGAATCAGCAGGTTAGATTCTAATAGAATTCTTTGTAATGATTCATATTTTCGAGCTTCCGTCTTATTCAGGTTCACAGTAAGAACTTTCAGTATGCCAAAATCCTTTCCGTCTAACCGCCGTCAATTTGTTAAACAGCTCGGGCTTACTGGTATCGCAGCTACTTTAGGAGGCAATGCTGCGGCCAGCGAACATCCGCTTGAACCAAAGCCACGATTGGCGAAGAATATGATTTTTTTGGTAGTCGATGGTATGTGCACCGGCACCTATGGCTTCGCACATCATTGGAGCCTTCGAAATCGCAATGCACCCTTGCATTGGATGCAGCTCTTTGAGCAACCAGACCTTGCGCGTGCGCTACAAGATACCGCTTCAGCTAGCTCACCTGTGACTGATTCTGCTGCCGCCGCAAGTGCGTGGGGCTGTGGTCAGCGCGTAATGAATGGTGCGATTAATGTGGATGCTGAGGGGAATTCGTTAACGCCATTACTGACGCATGCAAAAGCGGCTGGTAAGGCAACTGGCCTTGTGACAACATGTCGTGTAACACATGCGACGTCAGCGGGGTTTGCGGCCAATGTCGAACAACGCGCAATGGAAAATGAAATCGCACAGCAATATTTGCAGCGTGACGTTGATGTGCTGCTGGGCGGCGGCTTGGATTATTTTCAAGGAGAGTCGTTGGTAAGTATCGAAGATTTCAAGGCAAAGGGCTATCAGTGCTTGCGTAATCGAGCTGAGCTCATTGCCCATGCGACTCACCCGCAGTTGTTGGGTCTATTTGCCAATTCGCACATGCCTTATGTGATAGACCGTGCGAATGATGCCAGTCTGGCAGAGGTGCCGAGCTTGCAAGATATGTTTCGTGCGGCGTTGCAGAGCCTCAGTCAGGCACAGGATGGATTTGTCTTACAAGTCGAGGCAGGGCGCGTCGATCATGCAGGCCATGTCAATGATCCTGCGGCAATATTGCATGAACTATTAGAGTTTGATGAGTGTATCCCGCTCGCGCTGGAATACATAAAAAACGATCCTGATACACTGTTGATCATTACCACCGATCACGGCACCGGCGGCTGTCAGCTAGATGGAGCAGGTGCGGCATATGAAGACAGTGGCCCAGCCTTGGAGCGAATTAATACGATGACAGTCAGCTTTGAGTCCATGGCGCGTGTTTTCAGCGCGACTGGCCGATTTGATCCGGATCTTTTTGAGCAGGGTACTGGTATGGTTGCATCCAAGGCTCAGGCAGATGCGATTCAAACCATTATCGATGACCCAGAGACACTGTATCTCTCTAGCGCGATGGCGAACATTGTTGGAGACTCGCTGGTGGCCGAGACGGCAGTTGGGTGGAGTTCGAATAATCATACATCTGAATGTGTGGATGTATTTGCCTGTGGCCCGGGGTCTGAGCGCTTACCGTCTTTTATCAAGAATTACGAATTGTTCGGCATTATGACTCAGGCACTAGGCTTGAGCACATAAGTGTCGCGGGTTGCAGTGACCCGATGCGATCGACTCGATCAAGTGATTGTGGCTTGGATTTGTTCCAATGTTTGAATGCCACTTGAGGTTTCAAAGTAGAGTGCGTTTTCCGGGGCTTCAAAATCGCGCAGCAGATCGTTGTCGATGAGCATGAGCGCAGTCGACCACGCGTCGGCTAGTGTCGCATTTGGTTGCAGAATCCATGCGCGCTTGTAGGGGTAGGTGGCGGGTTCGTTACACTCGCTAGGGGACACAATATGGCTGCCTTGGATGCCGATACCAGAGGCGCTGAGCGCTTGATTGTTGAGTTCAATGGTGAGCCGATAGGCGTCGCCACTGAGTTCGATCGGCCATGTCTTCGAGCCGAATGCTAGCTGGGTACTTGCGCCAGCTGAGACCAGTGCTGACTCAATGTCCCACTCTTTGAGTAGATCTTTCAATTGATCGAGTGCATAGCCTTTACCGATGCCACCAAGGTCGATCTCACGGCCAGGGGCGTCACAAGTGATCATGGGTCGATCGGGGTCTATGCGAAGTGCACCTGTGATAGATGGTGCGCTACCATTGCACGCATTTTTTTGATGTTCAATGAGTGCGCCGAGGGTGATGTCGAATCGACCACCGGTTTGTGCGTGCGCATCGGTTGCCAGTCGAAGGCAGTCATAACAGGTTTCGCTGATGAAGAGTGTTTGCCCAGCGTGCATGTGATTGATCCGAAAGACGTCGCTACCTTCGATATAGCGACTCAAGGTGTTCTCGATTTCATCAATACGGGTAATTGCTGCGTGCGCGGCATTATGGGCTCGCGTTGCATCATCTGAAACGATGCGGAGGACGAAGGTGGTCTTCATCGCAGTGTGATCAAATTGGTGTATCTGGCTCATTCTTCGTTGGTGTACATCCAAGCTTCCCAGATGTCGTGGCGTAGGTACAGAGTGATGGTTACATTGGTGCGCAGTGCGCGCGGTAAGGCTACGTGGCTGCTATTCAGTAACTCGTCACAGGCTCGGCGGTGTTCAGGCATGGCAAAAATCAACGGCAAGTGCGTGAGAGATTCAGTCGGTACAGGCCAGTAGCCAATGGTTTTAAAGCTACGCAGATACCAAGGCAATGGCCAGTAGCCTTGACCCACAACGGCGATGGGGATGAGTGGCGCAGCATCAGGTAGTGTCGCTAATTGTTGTAACCAGTGCTCGATTTTAGGGATGTCTTTGCTGGTCGGTACGTAGGCGTAGGGGTTGCGGCTATCATTGGCGAGTCGCCCACTGGCATGGATGCTTTGTGTCGTTTGATAGACGAGCCCGCAGAGTAAGAACAGGCTTAGCGCAATGCGGCGATTCGCTTGGAGCTGATTGATTTGGCTAACCGCATAGCCTGCTAGTAGGCAAGCATGCGCCCAAGGAACCAGCATGAGCCATGGAGTTTTATAAGCGATGCAACTGTAAATTATAAAATGTCCGAGTGTGGCGATAGCTAAGAAGACAATCGACCGTTGCAGGCGAGGTTCGCCCGCTGCTCGAGCGATGGCGACTAGTGCCAATAGTGCAACCATGAGTTCGCTCCACCAGAGCCCAAGTTGATGCTTTGGCCAGAGCAGTAAGTGGAGATAGTAGCCCGCACCTTTTTCATGGCCTGCAGTGGTTTCGTAACTGAAGTAGGTGCGCACGGCGTCGATCATGCCCTGTGGCGCGCGAAAGCCATCGCTATAAAAATAAGCGGCACTGGCAGCGGTTGTCAGAATCAGTAGTACTGCAGGAAGCAAATACAGTTGTAGCTGAGCGATGTATTGCTTCAAGCTGCCATCACGTTGATGCAGTAGGGCGCAACACAAAGCTGCTGGAATCCATGCGAGCACAGAGATCGCAAATGTTTCTTTGGTCGCAAACATAAGTCCGAGGCATAGCCCAGATAGAGCCCCGCTACGCAGAGTTGGTTTTTCACTCAAGCGAAAGATCGCGGTACAGGCGCACATAGCAAAGAGCGTAAGCAGGCTCTCATGAATGTACATTCGATTGTAATAGACCAACAAGGGCGATGTGCTTAGCAGTGCTGCAGCGGTCAGAGCGCCCCAATCGCCCAGGGTACGTCGCCAGAGTAGTGGTATCGCAATGAGCAGTAGTCCCGCCAGTGCAGCTTGGTAGCGTAATGTAGTGGTGCTCAGTTCGGCCCAGCTTCGCTCGTTGTGGGCAGCTGCAATTGGCAGCGTGCTGAGACTAAGGAGCGGGCCATGGAAGTGCTGCGGATTAAACTGGTAGATCTCGCTGTCGAGCTGTTGCGCTAGAATTCGAGCGCCAGTGGCTTCATCGGCATGCATTGGGCGTTCCTCCAAATGGTGGAAACGCAACCCGAACCCGAGTATGAATAGGCCGATCCAGGTGATGATGATGAGGGCACGTTGCGACATGTATGAGTGCTATAAGATGGGATAAATTTGCGCGCTGCAATCTTGCTTTGCCGTTGAGCTGCGAACCATGGCTCTATTATCTAATGCTGAGAGATGGCATCTGAAAAACAAATTGTATTAGTAACCCCAGTATGGAACGACTCCATACGTTTGGGACGCTTTGGTCCTGAGTTGGCGCAAGCGCTGGCGTCTTCAGGGTTGTCGGTGCGTTGGATCGTCTCAGATGATGGATCATCGGCGCTGGAGAAAGCCGCGCTAGGTACTTTAGTGGATCGTTTGCGAGACGTCTATCCGCAGATAGAGTTGCAGCTCAATCAGGAGCGTGTCCGCAAGGGAGGTGCGATTTATCGCGCTTGGGATATGTGTATGGAGGCAGATATCTTAGCCTTTGTAGATGCTGATGGTGCGATTGATGCGGCGTCTGTGCTACGGTTGCTCAGCCATGCCTGCGCGCAAGACCCGATGAGCGGAGTGATCGGCGTTCGTCATCATACGATGGAGACTCCTGTCCAACGTCCGTGGCAGCGAGCGGTCTCATTTAGGGTATTCACGAGTTTGGTTCGGCGCTTAATCGGTGTTGATTTTGAAGATACGCAATGTGGCATAAAAGTCGTGCCCGCTGCGGCTTACCATGCGATGGCAGCCAATCTGATGGAGCGCGGGTTTGTGTTTGATGTTGAACTGCTGCTCGCGCTGCAGCAGCAGGGTTGTCAGATTACCGAACTTCGAATCCCATGGCGGGAAATTCCTGGGGGCAAGGTGCGCCCGTTGCGAGATGCTTGGGGAATGGTTGCAGGCCTGCTTCGAATTCGGCAGCGCGCCAAAGCAGGTCAGTATTAAAAAAGTGACTACCCTAAGCGTCTGTAGCCATTGATGAACGGCTGGGTCGTACATTAGGGCTTTCCGTCTCATGCGTCCGACATTAGTTTGGTTGAACCATGTTCCCTACGGTAGCGGCCCGGTGCGATACCGAAAAGTTTTTGAAATTCACGGGTGAAGTGACTGTGATCGTAGAATCCGACATTTTGGGCGATTTGGCTGACGGTAGCGTCGCTGTGCATCAGTACTTGGCTCGCACGAGTCAGTCGGTAGCGGATAATAAAGCGTACTGGTGTCTGCTCAAAGACAGTGCGAAAGCGGCGTTCAAGTTGACTAATTGATAAACTCGCGACGCTCGCAAGGTCGGCGATCTCGATGGGGTCTGTGTAGTGCTGACTGATGTATTCGACCACTGCGTTCATTCGTCGATAAGGCTGCCATGCGTTGTCGCTACGGTCAAAGTCACGCATGCTACCAACGATTCCGACACAAGTGCCTGATTTATTGTAGAGAGGAAACTTACTGGTAACATGCCAAGATACCGAACCGTCTGGGTTGGCTACCAGTTCGACACGGCGCAGGATCGGTTCGCCGCTGTCCATCACTTGCGAGTCATCTTTGGCGTAGTGGGCAATCATGTAGCTGGGAAAAAAATCATAGTCTGTTTTACCAATGAGTTGTTCTTCAGAGTCGAGGCCCAGCTTTTCGAGTTGTAAGTTATTACCCGCGAGAAATCGCCCTTCGGTGTCTTTGATGAAGAAGTAGACATCGCCGAGTGCCGAGAACAGCGCCATGATGCTGGTAGGATCCATCTCATTGCGTGCGAGTATGTTGGAGTTGGTAGAAGCCATCGTATCTATAGTTTGTGCTGATTTTATACACAAAAATGCTGAATATTTCCAAGGTTCAAATTCGAACTTTATGTTATCTTATAAATATCACCTAAAAAAATCCCCCATGCGATTCGGCCTAAATACATTTTTAACGAGCTCTGGTTTTACAGATGCTGACCTACCCCTGATAGCGGAGTTTAAATCTCACGGGGCAGACGTGATTGAATTAGCAGTCGTCGATCCAGCGAGCATTACCGTTTCGAAGTTAGTCGAGGCACTCAATGCATCTGACATGGAGCGACCGGTTGTTTGTGGGGCAATGATTCCTGGCCGTGATTTACGTGGCAATGATCAAGAGCAGGCTGATTGTGTAACTTACATCAGTGAGTTGATCGAAATGGCAGGGGAAATCGGATCGACTGTAGTGTGTGGCCCATTTTATTCGACTACCGGGCGAGCGAACAGCCATACTGCAGAGGAACGTGAGGCGCAGCTCTGCGTGATTGCTGGGCATTTGAAGTCTCTGTCTAAACAAGCACAGGCAACGGGTGTTACTTTAGCCATTGAGCCGTTGAATCGTTTCGAGACTGATTGTGTCAATACGCTTTCACAAGCGGTCGATTTGATTGAGCGTGTGGGGTGCTCTGCGTTGAAAATACATATTGATACTTTCCATATGAATATTGAGGAAGACGATTCAGCCGCGGCAATTCTTGCAGCAGCGAGTCATATCGGGCATGTACATGCGAGTGCCAGCCACCGTGGCTTGCTAGGCCAAGATCAAGTCGCATGGGATGAAGTTTTGGGCGCGTTGCAAACAATCGGCTATGATGGTGATATTGTGATTGAGAGCTTTTCTGCAGATAATGAAGCCCTTGCACGAGCTGCATCTATTTGGCGGTCGCTGTATGAAAGTCCGCAGCAGTTAAGTGTGGAAGGTCTAGCATTTTTAAAGCAAACTTGGAAAAGCATCGAATTACAGCGGTGCGCAATTAATCGCCAATGAGAGTTTTTCACATTCTGAATTTTTGCATAGCGCTTAGTTTGTGCCCTTGTTGCCCATCAGCACTGGCTGAGACTGATGCCGAAGTGAAAGAAATCCTCTTTCTTGCTGGTAAGAAGAGTCATGGCTATGGAGCGCATGAGCACAAGGCAGGATCATTGCTCCTGGCTCGGTGCCTGAATCAGAGTGGATTGAATGTGCGTGCGCAGGTTGTCACAGAAGGGCGCTTGCCAGAGGCGAATGGGCTACAGAACCCAGATGCGATCGTCATGTATTGCGACGGATTCAAGCGGCATATGGCGAAGGATCATCAGGCAGAGATTCAATCTTGGGTCGATGACGGAGTAGGGGTGGCGTGTTTACATTTTGCCACTGAAGTCGACCCTGAGGAACTCGGGCAACAGTTCTTGGATTGGATCGGCGGTTATTTTGCGATCGGCTGGTCGGTGAATCCACATTGGGATGCGACCTTTGATACGTTTCCGGATCATCCGATTACCAATGGAGTCAAGCCCTTCACGATTCGTGATGAATGGTATTACCACATGCGTTTTCAGCCAGAGATGAAAGGTGTGACGCCGATTCTGTCGGCATTGCCGCCGATACGTACATTGACGGATCGCGCGAAAGATAAAAACCGCGGCAGCAATCCAACTGTAATGGCCGCAGTCAGTGCGGGGCAAAAACAACATGTCGCCTGGGCCTACGAACGTGCTAACGGGGGTCGTGGCTTCGGCTTTACTGGTGGGCATTTTCACCAGAACTGGCAGCAGGACGATTTCCGAAGGTTAGTATTGAATGCGCTTATATGGACCGCGAAAGGCGAAGTGCCAGTCAAGGGCGTGCCGTCCCGCACTCCTAGCGACGCCGAAATGGCGCAAAATCAAGATTACCCGAAACCTAAATCCAAGTAACTTTCACCACTCCAAAATATGATACAAAAAATCACAAAATCCTTCTGTATTCTGATTGCTGCGATCGCATTGTGCAGCAGTGCATCTGCAAAGTCCCAAGGCCCTGTCATAAAGGCATTGCTGATCACAGGCGGGTGCTGTCATGATTATAACCAGCAGCGCGAGGTGATTCCGATGAGCATTGATCAGCACTCGAAGCAGAAGGTAGAATGGACGATTCTGCATCAACGCACCATGGATGGTAGCTTTGAATTAGACTTTTATAAGAATCCGGATTGGGCTAAAGGCTATGATGTGGTCGTGCACAACGAGTGTTTTGCTAATATTGGCGACGTCGATTATATCGAAAGTATTTTGAGGCCACACCGAGAAGGCGTGCCGGCGGTGCTGATTCACTGCACGATGCATTGCTACCGCACCGGTCCGAGCAAAGACGAGTGGTTTAAGTTCTGTGGTGTTCACTCCCCCGGTCATGGCCCGAAGCATCCCTTCGAAGTCCAGATCAGTGCGCCTGAGCA
>JAFMDL010000114.1 GCA_017857255.1 Puniceicoccaceae bacterium
AATGAAAAAGTTACGTAAGCAGGCAAAAGAACTTCTCCACGCGGCCAGTAAGGTCTACCACTATCGTCGTGATGTGACTTCCGTAGCTCGCCTGCAAGAGTTGGAAAAGGCAGTGGGCGAGGTTGAACACATGCTCAAAGACAAGTCTGCAACTGAGGCACCGTTTGCAGCCGCAATGGATCGTCTCGATGCCTTGCTCCGCAAGATCGGTGGTAAGATCTACCCAAAAACTTTCTGGAGTGATAATCTCGAAGTGATTTTGGTAGCTGCGATTTTGGTGATTGGCGTGCGCACGTTCTTTTTTCAGCCATTCATTATCCCGACCAATTCGATGTATCCGACTTACAGCGGAATGAACTCGATCGTGTATGCAGCTGAAGATGAATCACCGAGCGTTGCCAAGCGTGTGCTAAATAAGATTACTCTAGGTGCTAAATACAAGAGTCTGTACGCGCAAAATAACGGGCAGCTCTCTATCCCGATGGGGCAAACTTCCAAGGGTATCCAAATATACAAGGAGCGGGTGAAAGGTCATAAGTGGCTGGTGCTGCCAACGCCACTCGATGAGTACACGTTTTATGTTGGTAACGTGCCGCATAAGTTGCGCGTACCCGCAGAGTTCGATATGAATAAATTGTTGATTGAGACATTCGCCACGAATGGAATGAATTTAGTTGAGTCTGCAATCAGCAGAACCGGCTTCGTTTGGGACCTGAACCAGGGCATTGAAGCCGGCGAGCCGATCATCCGTTTTGATATCACTCTTGGCGACGCACTCTTTGTGGATCGTCTGAGTTATCATTTTAAGCGCCCGGAAGCGGGTGATCCATTTGTGTTTCGCACCAATGATATTCGTCAAGAGCTTGGCCGTATTACCGGCGACTACTCCGATAAATATTATATTAAACGCATTGGCGGTGTTGGCGGCGAAACATTAGAAATCGTTGATGGTGCCTTGCTGGTCGATGGAGAGCCACGCGATGAAGTCGAAGCCTTTGGTCGCAATGCTGCGAAAGAGGGTGAATACCTAGGCTACATCAATCATACCTTGATGGCAGAAGGTCGTCAGCTGACCATTCCGGAAGATAAGTTTGTCGCGCTCGGTGACAATTCGGGCAACAGTCTTGATAGCCGCTATTGGGGTTTCGTGCCAGAGCGGTCTGTAATCGGTAAGGCGATCTTCATTTACTATCCGTTCACTCAACGCTGGGGCGTAGCGGAGTAGCATTTGGGGGGTTGAGAGTTGAAAGCTGAGACTTGAGCGCTTTTTTTTTAGCGCTGTGTTGGACCCGTTTCAAAGCAAACTTATGACTCATACACCACGAAACATTGCGATCATTGGCGGCGGTCCAGCAGGTCTCCGGGCGGCTGAAGTGGCTGCGCAAGCAGGGGCAAGTGTCACGCTGTTTGATGCAAAACCTTCGGTCGGACGTAAGTTTCTGGTGGCTGGCAAGAGTGGTCTAAATGTTACTAACAGCGCTGAGTTTGAGGCCTTTGTCGCTGTGTATTCAGGACAGGATTTCCCTGTAGCCAGATGGCGACGACAAATCGGCGAGTTTGATAATGTGGCGATGCGCAAATGGGCCAAGGGGCTGGGAGTGGACACGTTTACGACCAAAGGGGGAAAAGTGTTTCCAGAGAGTAAAAAGGCAGCTCCGCTCTTGCGGCGTTGGGTGCAACGCCTACGTGAATTAGGCGTTGAGTTTCACATGCAGCATCGCTGGCTTGATTTGCAGCCGAAGGCTGACAAGATCGAGCTTGAGATTGAGTGCGCTGAAGGCGTGTTCAATCAGGATTTCGATGCTGTAGTATTAGCGATGGGCGGAGCCTCATGGCCGCAGACTGGTTCGACTGGTAAGTGGGTGCCAATCTTGACGCAGCACGGCATTGACGTGGAGGCATTACAATCCAGCAATTGTGGTTGGGAGTGCGGCTGGAGCGAAACCACCCGCGCTCAGGCCGAGGCACTACCATTGCATAACATTCATGTTCGTGCCGGTGATGCATTGCAAGTGGGGGAGCTCATCATTACGCGGTATGGCCTCGAAGGCGCGCCGATTTATGCGCTCGGGCGCAGGCTTCGAAGCATGGCAGCGCCTGAAATTGTGATTGATTTTAAGCCGACCTTTACCATCGAGCGCTTAGTACAAAAAATGGAATCTGCCCGTCGCGACTTTTTTAAAGAAGCGCAGCTGCGTTGGAAACTCAGCAAAGGCGCGTGTGCGATTATTGAGCAGTTGTATGGCGAATTTGATTCCGCGCAGGACTTAGCCGAAGCAGTCAAAGCTTGCCACATTCCGCTTAGCGGCGCGCGACCGATCGACGAAGTTATATCAACCGCAGGTGGAGTCGCATGGGGTGAACTCGACGAGCAACTCATGCTCAAGCGATTGCCGAATGTGTACTGTGCCGGAGAGATGATTGATTGGGAAGCACCCACCGGTGGTTATTTAATGCAAGGCTGCTTTGCGACAGGTACAGTGGCAGGACGAGCGGCGAGCCAAGGGAGCAGGTGAAGAGTCCCAAGCCCAAAGGAACGTATGGGCGCTG
>JAFMDL010000115.1 GCA_017857255.1 Puniceicoccaceae bacterium
GTGAAGTTTAAATTGACCGGCACCTTCCCAGCAAACACGACCGCAAGGTTCGCCACGTAGCCCCCAATCCCTGGTGGAAATATAATCCCGACCCGCTGCTTCTCCGTCCACCTCAATAAACGGCGCGAGACCATCCACGACAATGCGAGTAAAAACCCCGCCTTCATCTCACGCCGCTGCAAGGTGCGATCGACCACCAACACCCGATTCGGATGCTTCGCCAGTGCAATAAAACTCTCCGATGCCAAATGACTATTCAGCTCAGGGCGTGCCTGAAATCCGGTTTCGTCAAAGTCTAGCAGTGTCGAGTCACTCATGGGGCATCTCTATCAGTCGCTCAGCTTAGTAGTCCTCTTCCTCTTCTGCTGCTTCGAGTGCTTGCTCCGCTGCGCGCACGCCTAGCACAGCCTCCAGCAACGACTCTTTTAATGCCGCAAAGCCTTCATCCGATACGCAAGAAATCGCATGTACTGGATCCTTAAACTTCTTTTTAAATGCTTTTAAATTTTCCGGCGCATTGGGCTCATCCATTTTATTGGCGGCCACCAGCACGGGCTTTTTCACTAAGCCCGGCATGTAAAGTTTCAGCTCATTGAGCAGCACACGATAATCCGCGATTGGCTCGCGGCCATCCGTGCCCTCCATATCGAGCATGATCAGCAACACCTTGCAGCGTTCCACATGCTTAAGAAAGCGATGGCCCAGCCCGCGGTTTTCACTCGCGCCTTCAATCAAGCCTGGAATATCGGCCACAGTAATACGCTCATATTGCTCAGGATATTCTAACACACCCACTGTTGGGAACATCGTCGTAAAGGGATATGCCCCAGTCTTGGGGTGCGCATTGGTCACCATATTCAGCAACGTCGATTTTCCCGCATTGGGAAATCCGATCAATCCCACATCGGCAATGGTCTTCACGACCAAGCGATACTCACCCTCTTCGCCTGGCTTGCCCAAAGTGAACTGACGAGGCGCCTGATTGACCGAAGACTTAAACGTCTCATTGCCCTTACCACCAAAGCCACCTTCCAGTAATAACACTTGATCACCATGGGCCAGCACCTCAGCCACCACATCCTCGGTTTCTCGATCGATCACCACCGTGCCCACTGGCACCCGCAAGGTAATATCAGCGCCATTTGCACCGTGCTGATCACTGCCACGACCAGGTTCGCCATTCTTGGCCTTCCAACCAGGTTTGAAGTGATAATCGGTCAAATCTGCGACATTCGTATCCGCCAGAATATAGACCGCACCACCGCGCCCGCCGTTGCCGCCATCTGGACCACCTTTGGGCTCGTATTTGCCGCGTCGAAAACTAAAGCAGCCATCGCCACCATTACCGGCCTTAAAATTGACCTTCACCTCATCGTAAAACATGCACCCTTCTCATCCGAGTACCCGCGCATTGCAACCTCATTTAACTGAGCACTCGCCAAAGGTTGATCTCACACAAAATTAACCGATCTGTTCGGCATACTTTTGTGGCCTGGTGAAGTGCGCTACTCTGGTAGTCCGACACCACCTACACCTTTATTCGGAAGCACTCTCAGCCTCTGCCGGTCCGCCCTCTGCTTGATCCAACATTCGCAAAATTTTGTAGGGCTCCGAATGAATAATTTTATGAATCTCACCTTCAACCCACTTTCTGGGAGAGGTCGAATGTAAGCGAGCAATATGACAAATCGATTCAAATTCGGCTTCTGAGAAATGTAACACCAAATTTTGCTGCGATGCTTCTTCAATAGACTCCAAATCTGACTGCGCACCCATCATGCCCTGCACAATCAAAAGCGCCTTTCGTGGGATCGGACGGTTCGACGACAGCCAGTTATCGACCGTGCGCTTTTGCACACCACAATTTTCAGCCAACCATGCTCGGTTACGGCCCATGCCCTTCAACCATAGTACAATATCGCGGGCTGTTAAATCTAATTTCATTAATGAATTCATATTACTATTTTGGATAGAACTTTCTTACACAAATGACCTTAACTCAAACATTATACATGCTTTTAATTTTAGTAATATGTAAAGTTTATTTGTGATATATAAATATTATCATTATAGCCTAAACAAAAAATACCTATTCACGCGTAAAATATTACGTAAAAATATATCAAAAAATACGTTTTATCTCGTAGAAATAGATGAAAGCGACTCGGAACAACCATCATGAGCACTCTATCGACTCAGTGCTGTATTGAGGCCTAATCAAAGGAAAAGATGAGAGAAATCTCTCCCTAAGGCAGGAAGCGCACCACGATAGGAAATCCTGCAGTACGATCTCGGTAAATCAATCGACTGATTAGTCAGTGTGCAGCGCGGCGATCATTCCTACTTCACCCTGCACCGGGCAATCGCGCACTAACTGTTCAACTCCCTTACCGAACCACAGGATCAGCTGCAACGTCTGTCGACCAATTACACTGCCCAGAGCGGAAGCAGTAGGTGCAGATTGGCAAAATCACATGCCTGCGAATGATTCATAAATACACTTATTCGTGCATATTATTCATTCTAAAGCCGAG
>JAFMDL010000055.1 GCA_017857255.1 Puniceicoccaceae bacterium
TTGGGCTACTCGTGGTGTCGAATATTGACCTTGCTAAACATGGTTTGAGGTCATGTAGTAGTTATTCGACTTATGCATGACTGGGTTAACGTTCATTTGAAGGCATATTCGGGCGCGAGTGTAGAGGAGCGACGGGCTTGGTGGATCACGCTCAAGTGGTATTTTGGTTATTGCGCGCAGAAGGAGTTGGGGGAGCCGACCAACCGTGATAATGGCAAGATTTTTTGGCGAGATGCGGTCTTGTGTGCAGATCCAGAGGATTGGCAGAAGGCGCAGTGGGGCGATGCGTTAAAATGGTTTTTTGAAGAGCTGGCGGCTCGCGATGTTGCAGGGGCGAAGTTGAGGAGTGCGCTGCGTCGTCGTCACCTAGCGTATACGACGGAGAAAGCTTACATGAGTTGGTTGCGGCGTTTTCAGGCGTTCTTACATCCGAAGGAAGCGATGGATTCGGAGTCGGGAGATGTGGTACGTTTTTTGACTTACTTGGCTGAGGTGCAGGAGTTGGCGCCGACGGGTCAGAACCAGTGTTTTAATGCCTTGTTGTTTTTCTTCCGCTATGTGCGGGAGCAGCCGGATGTAGATTTTCAGGGAGCCACGCGGGCTAAGAAGCGGCAGCGGGTGCCAGTCGTTTTATCGACGCGGGAGGTGACGCGCTTATTGGAGCTGTTGCCGACGAAGTTTCGTCTAATGGGGCGCTTGCAGTATGGTGCAGGTATGCGGGTGAATGAGTTATTGCGTTTGCGGGTAAAAGATCTGGATTTTGATCGCGGGCAATTGGTGATCCGAGGGGGCAAGGGCGATAAGGATCGGATCACGGTGCTGCCGAGCTCTTTGGTGGATTTGTTGCAGCTGCAACTAGAACAGGTGCGGGCTTTGCATGTGGAGGATGTGGCCGCGGACTTTGGGGGTGCGAGTATGGCGGAAGCGTTGGCGCGTAAGTTCAGCGTGGCGCGGGCTGAGTTGAGCTGGCAGTATCTGTTTCCGCACAGTCGGCTAGCGAAAGATCCTCGTAGCGAGGAGATGCTGCGGCACCATGCGTTGGAGAACTCTTACCAAAATGCGATCCGTACGACGGCGAAGAAAGCGGGCATCGAAAAGCGAGTCACACCGCATGTGTTACGGCACAGTTTTGCGACGCATATGCTGGAAGGTGGGGCAGATATACGCACGGTGCAGGATCTACTCGGTCATGCCTCGGTTGAGACGACCCAGATCTATACCCATGTGATGAAGAAGCCGTTTGGAATCGTGAGTCCGTTGGATCGGCTTTGAGGCGTGCTGCGCACGGAGTGAAAGTGGTGTGAGGGAGTTGGAAAGTGGTTGGTTTTGAAACATTCCCACCTTGTAACTTTTGCACTTTCCTACTTCTAAAAAAGTTGCATTTGATCGTCGTTCTGCGGTGTGGTTGCAACGATCAAGCGACTGTCATTGTTTTGTGCGTGATTGACGCGGCTAGAGACCATGTGTTTTGCGAAACTGATTTTGTTTGAAAATGACAGAACTTCGTCTTTCGGCAGTGCATTCATCAGCCAGTCGGCGTGGACGCTCCTTGGAAGAGTGACTGGCATTCGTGGATGTATGTCTTGGATCGATGGATGCGCATCTGTGGTCAGGATTACGCAATTAGCTGGTTCGCCTCGATTGGCAGCTGGAAACCAAAGGCCAGCGAAGTAGAGCAGTTCATCGCTCATGGGGTAGATGTAATATGGCTGCTTAGAGATGCCGTCTTCATACCACTCATAGAACCCGCTGGCAGGAATGAGGCAGCGGTGATCAGCCCAACTGTCGCGAAAGCGAGGGGTACTATCCGCGGTTTCGAGGCGGGCATTGATGTGGAAATTTTGCGGTGTGCGCAAGCCCCAGTGCATCATACCAGCACCGATCGGTTGTTTGGTTGCTTTGGCAAGCGCAAGTACCTCACTACCTGGCGTAATATTATAGCTCGGATTGAAGGCTTCTGGCATCGCTTGGGCGATCGCTTTAGCGAGTTTCTTCTTATTGGAATGGAGTGAGAATCGGCCGCACATTTGTTAGTGACGCGCCGTGCTTTGCACGGAGTGAAAGTGAAAGTGAAAGTGAGAGTGACCGTGCTGCGCACGGAGTGAGAGTGATGACGCCTTTGGTATAGTGAAGGAACAAAGTGAGTGGCTACTTTACTCTGAGAGTTTTGATGGTTGCGCTTAAGATTTTGATAATCTCGTCACAGAGTGCCTGTCTAGCGAGACTATCTTTTTTTGGGAGCCAATGTTTCATTCGACCGTAGCGGCCTCTGGTTTCTTGGACAGAGCCTCTCGAATAGACTAAGAATTGAGCGTATTCTTTGCTGCGACTTCGCCCGAAGCCTTCTTCGATGTTGGCTGCAATGGAATCTGCTGAAGCGATTTGTTGGTCAATCAAGCGTCTGCAGCCGATCTGATCATGTAGTTTCTGCATGTCAGTGGCGACATCATCGAAGTGGGTATTCGCCTTAATCAGTGCTCCAAAGTCTTCGAGTTTCATCATTTAATACGGTTCTGATTTTCACTACCACTATTCTCACTCGCCGGAGGCGTCATCACTCCGCGCAAAGCGTGGTCCTACTCAGCGCGAAGCGCTGCTGGCCCAAATACGCAGTGACTTGAGGAAAAAGACTTCGAGGGCCGCGCTTTGGTTGAAATTGACTTCAAGGAGTCCGGCACAGTGTTCGAGAGTTTGTGTGGCATGGCTAAGCGCTGCGACAGGTAGTTGGCCAGGGTTGGCTGCTTCGATGCCACGTGCAAATCGAACCGTGGCTTTTTCAATCTCACCAAAAAGCTGTTTTCGATAGCCGCGGCTCATGCCTGCTTCCATGGCATCTTTTTCTTCAGCCGTGACATGCTCAGGGAGTACTTCTTTATGAGCTTTCCATGCGTCTTTAGTCATTTCAGCGAGAATGGTTTGGAAACGTACATTTAGACCGTAGCTGCCGAGTATGATGTGTGGAATCGTCTGCTTACTTGCACCTGTGATCAGATTATTCAGCCAAGAGTGATAATCCTTGGTCCATTCTGCCCAGTCGGGGTGAGCGATGCCTTCGACTCCAGCAGGAATCCGAAAGTTAAGGCAGCGGCTGCGAATCGTGTCGAGTAAATCATAGGGGCGACTGGTCAGTAGAAAAAGTGTGGTACCAGCTGGAGGCTCTTCTAGGGTTTTGAGAAAAGCATTAGCCGATTGAACATTCATACGATCTGCCTCAAAGACGATGCCCACTTTGCGCCCGCCTTGATTGGCTGTTTTCTGTATGTCGATGACCAACCGACGCATTGAGTTTTTCGGCCATTCGCCCCCGGTGCGATCACTTTCTGAGCCGATCTTAATCATGCGTGCTTTGCCGGCGGGGCGTAAAATGAAGCAGTCCGGATGATCGAACGGATCGCGGTCGGTCTCGAGCAGCGTTGCTGCAATGGCTCGTACGATTTCTTCTAAATAGTCCTGACTTTCCCCATGCAAGAGGATGCCGTGACCGAGCCGATTCTGAGCAAGAGAACGCTCCAGTACTTCTACGGCGCGACTGTCGCGGAGTGCTTCGGGTAATGCTTGACTGAGTTGCATGGAGGAGGGAGCTGAGACTTGAGAGCTGAGACTTGAGAGCTGAGACTTGAGAGCTGAGACTTGAGAGCTGAGCGTGTCGATGTTTACTCGCTTTGAAAATGTTTAAATCGACAATGGTGCTATACGAGCTCGTCAAAGATGTCTTCGAGTGGATAACTCCAGATTTCAGAGAGCGTCGGGTGATACCAGTGTACTTTCAATAGATCGCGCACGTTGGCTTTGAGTGTGACGGCAACTGCCATGGCATGAATGAGCTCGCCAGCATCTTTACCGACGCATTCTGCGCCGAGGACCACGCCGTTGCGATCGGCGAAGACTTTGACGTAGCCGTATTTAGCTTCCATTAGGATCGACTTGCCATGGTCGTCGAAGGGATATTCGGCGACCAAATAATCGATGCCTCGTTGCTTGAGTTGATTTTCACTGAGACCTACCGTGCCAATTTGTGGATCGGTAAAGACCACGCCGCAAAGGCTGTCGTAATCGACGCGCTCAGCGGCTCGACCTGTGGCGTGTTTCGCCGCGGTTTCACCCTGTAGAATCGCGACGTGGACGATTTCGTGCGGACCAGCCACATCGCCACTGGCATAGACGCGGGGATTGCTGGTCTGTTGCATGGCGTTGCAGTTAATGTGGCCACTGGGGAGCGTACTGATGCCCGCAGCGGTAAGCCCCAGCCCATCGGTAGCTGGGCGGCGACCGAGTGCATTGACTAAATGCGGGGCGTTCACTGAAATCATCTCGCCGGCGTGCTCAAAAGTAACGGTAAAGTTGCCATCACGATGCTCTACTGACTTGAGCGTGGTGCTGGTGTAGAGCTCAGTACCCTCATCTCGCACTGCTTGCTCGATGACAGTCGCAGCCTCGGCTGAGAGCTCTTTTAAAATGTGCTCGCTGCGTTGTATTTGAATGATCTCAGTACCAATACGGCGCATGAACTGTGCGAGTTCACAGGCGACAATACCGCCGCCGAGGACAATGACTTTTTGGGGTATAAAATCGAGCTCAAGTATGTCGTCACTTGTCCAATAGGGAGCATCCGCGAGTCCGCGTATAGGTGGCACGGATACGGTAGAGCCAGTGGCCACCATAAAGTGGTCGGCAGAGAGGCGCGTGCCATCGTTGAGTTGGATCGTGCGAGAGTTGATGAACTTAGCGCGATTGCGAAATAAGGTAAAGCGGTCGCTCTCAAGTTGCTTCTGGCGATAATCGGAAAATTCTTTGATCACAGCCAGTTTACGCTGATGAAGCGCTGGCATGTCGACTGAAGCTTCAGGGATGTTGAGCCCAAAGGCGTTGCCTTGCTGAGCAAGATGTAGGACTTCCGCGGAATATATGAGAGTCTTTGATGGCATACAGCCACGAAGAATACACAGGCCACCAAGGGTATCGGCGTTGTCAACAATGGCTACGTTGTTGAGTACTTCGCGGGCGGTGCGCGCTGCGGCATAGCCACCGCTGCCGCCGCCAATTACAATATAGTCAAAGTGTTGAGTCTTCATTATTAATCGTTACTTGAATTGATCCTCATATGCATCTGTATGAAATGGTACGCTACGATGGTCTTCGTGAATGACTAGGTCTGGCTTGGCATCGACTTCATCGACTTGGTTACGGCTTAGATCAGCCCAGCGTAGTGCCGAGAAAAAGATGACAAAAAAGCTTAGGAAAGTCGCTGGTGACATGAATGGACTATCCAATCCAGCAAGTGCAATAATGCCGACACAGCCGATCATTAGGTGATTTGTTAATTGAATGTCGTGTAAGCCTCGTACATATCGAACCACCAAATAAGTGATCAGAATACAGAGTGGCAGGCAGCCTAAAATACCGACTTCGGCTAGGATTTGTAGTAGGTCTGATGTGGCCCTGCCATGGGGGGCGCCTAGCAATGTGTCGTCAGCATAAAACGGGAGCAGCTCGGCAAAGCTGTCGATGCCCCATCCAAAGAGAGGGCTGTCACGAAACATCTCGATTGCTGCCTGGCGTAATGCACCGGATGTTTGCGCGTAGTCGTCTATCTGAAAGGCACGAAAGATGCCACCAGCAAATGCAAGTATGCTAATGAATGCACTACAAAGAGCGATACTCTTCCGGTGGGGATCTTTAGATTGTGCCAGAAAGCTGACTGCTAACGTAAGTAACATGACAGAAAAGGTCAGTAGTAGGATGGCTGCGGGCCACCGGGCATGTACTAGAAATCCGCTTAAGCCTAAAAGTGAGGCACCAGTCAAATACAACGGACCAGTGGATTGGATAAATTCTTTAGCATGATGATACCGAGAAGTCAGCAGTGCCATGGAGACACAAGCGGAACTCCAGAGCAGCGCGAATGCTGCCCAGTGTCCATCATAGGGGAAGAAAGCAAAAAAATCACGTTGCCTAGTGCCTGCAGTAAAGAAGGGAGCATCGAGCATCAGGATCTTTTGGAGGTAGCCGACGATCGCAATTAATGTCGCGTTCAGGCAAAGGCATGGAAGTAGACGCTCGAAGTAAGAGCGAGATTTTGGTACGATAATTAATTGCATGGCCACGATATATATCGAGCCGATGCCGAGCACGGTGATCCATGTAGTATTGTTTGCGAGTGAGACTGGTAGCAGATGATTCACTGGTAGCAGTTTAAAATATAGCTGTCCCTCAATGTCACTTTGAACCAGCGGATCTTGCAAGACACCCATTGTGAATTGTAAAGCCGCGAGCCAAACTGGCGCCGAAAGTAGCCAGAACCGTGTCCATAGAGTATCAACAAAGAAGGGGTGAGTGCGCTCATGGGTGATCAGGATAACCGGGCAAAAGCCTCCGACAATTAGAAAGAACCCTAAGATCCAAAAAGAGCGAGGATCGGAGTACCATGAGCTAACTGTCATCGTCAGCAGAATGGTCCAAAAGAGTAATCCTTCTGCTGGTGTGAATGTGTCGCGTAGCGCTTGGTCGCGCGGTCTAAGCTGTATATGTTCTTCCACTGATGAAATTTAAAAAGTATAGTTATGTGCCGACTATTCTGGTAGGCAGATGGATTCGGCGATAGCATCTGCAGTGGCTTGATCGGTCAATTGGCTGATGATATGTAATGCAAACTCGGTCGCTGTACCTGCGCCGCGCGAGGTAATAATCAAGCCATCCTGCACCACTGCCGCGTCTAGTGCATCCGGAAGTTCATCGGCTGCTGTGGGATGGCAAGTGTAGCGTAAATCAGTGTGGAGTTGCGCGTCGAGTAATAGGAGTGGTGCCGCGCAAATACAACCGATGAGTCGGTTAGAGTGTCGTTGCTGTTCGAATTGTTTGCAAATTAAAGGATGTTTACGGATGTGAGTGATGCCTGGTCCGCCTGGTAGAATGACTACGTCAAATACTTCGTTTGTGATGTCTCTCAGGCGGTGAGTGGCTTGCAGAGTGATGTCACTCCGTCCTCGCACTAAAAGTGTGTCATTGAGTGCTGCCTGGACGACGTCGATATTTGCGCGTGATAAAAGGTCGATAGCGACGACGGCTTCGATTTCTTCGAAGCCTGGGTGGAGAATTATTAGCGCACGGATGCTCATTATTTACGGAATGGCGATTGTTGAATAAAGACAAAGAGGGTAGCTCAATAGATTGCACGGACAACTTCAATCAAGTTGTTCTGCCCTCAGTCGATTTGCTGTACAGACCTCATGGAGTGTACCACGATATAATAGTTTGAGAACGCTAGTAACAGAAAGGAATTATTTATCAGCATGAGCTTTGAATGGCAAAGAAGCAGTGCCTGAGGATGAGTACGAATTAACTTAGTGTTGGCCTGCCATCGCCAAGCCTGCGATGCGCCCACCAGTCCAGGCCGCTTGAAAATTGAAACCGCCGGTAATGCCATCAATATCCAAGCATTCGCCTGCGAAGTGAAGGCCCGTGATTTTGCGGCTTTCCATTGTCCGAAAGTCAATTTCTTTGAGGCGTACCCCGCCGCAGGTCACAAATTCGTCCTTGTTTGTGGTCTTTCCCTGCACGCTAAAGTGTGCGGCGATTAGTTGGTTAATCAGTGTGGTTTCAACTTTCTTTGAGAGTTGAGACCATGGTGTATCTTCCAAGATACCGGCAGATTCGACGATGCGCTCCCATAGTCGCCGAGGGATGGCTTCGAACACTTTGCTTCTAATTAATGTACGGCCCTTGTGTTTGCGCAGCTTGGCGAAGCACTCGCGTACTTCAGTTTCGCTTACTTTACCCAACCAATTTATTGCGATGTCAAAATGGTACTTCTCCGCTTGAAGCCTCCGCGCTTCCCAAGCCGAGAGCCGTAGGATCGCTGGGCCACTAAATCCGCGATGGGTGATCAAAATGGGACCCGTTTGCTGGGTCGTCGTGCGCTGGTTACTTGAATCTGACTTTAGCGATGGCTGCGCGAGAGTGACGCTGGCGTGTTGAACTGAAAGCCCAGAGAGGCCATCTATACGTGTATCAGTCACATTAAATGCAAAGAGTGAGGGCGCCAATGGTTCGATGGTATGGCCTAGGGCCTCGAGTGCGCGAGTCAGTGGCGAGGCTTTAAGCGAACCTGTGGTGATACAAATGGCATCGGCGTGAGTTTGAGTATCGTTACTCAGTTGTAATGTGAAATCACCTGTAACGCCTGGTGCCAATGCTCTGAGGCCAACGCCAGTCTTGAGGGTGATACCTGCATCGCGAGAGGCTTGATGGAAACAGTCGATGATGGTCTGCGAGTTGTCTGTATCCGGAAACATCCGGCCATCGCTTTCTGTCTTGAGGGTAACGCCACGCTCAGCAAACCATTGAATCGTGTCTTGGGGCTGCCATCGGTGAAAGGCGCTACGTAATTCGCGAAATCCACGTGGGTAGTGCGTCGCTAATTTGGCGGGATCAAAGCAGCTATGTGTGACGTTACAGCGTCCACCGCCCGAGATCTTGACCTTGCTGAGTGTGTTTTGACTACGCTCATAGATGGTGACTTGCGCGAATGGATTGGCCTCTGCTGCCGTAATTGCCGCAAAAAATCCAGCTGCGCCACCGCCGATGATGGCGATCTTTTTTTTGGGATTGGATGCAGCAGCGCGTGTAGATGACATATTAAGCAGTCAGAATTGTCGTATCCATGGGTCTCAGACAATCCTAGAATGTGACGAGTTTGGCAGCATTGAGATCTTTAGAGTACTCAGAAGTATTTAGGTCTTTGAACTCACGGTACTGTTGACAGAGTTCAATCGACTCAGACTATAACTGATTTACTTTCGGCCATCAGCTTGAATTTGTATATTAATCCATTATGAGTCAGAAATTTGTAACTAGTAGTGCGACGCTACAAGCAGTGCGTGATCGTGTGGGTCAAGTGGTGGTCGGCCAAGAGGATTTGGTGGAGCGTCTGTTACTGGCCTTACTTTGCAATGGGCATGTTTTGCTCGAAGGAGTTCCTGGTGTGGCCAAGACTTTAACCGTCAATACGTTGGCTAGGGCGATTCATGCCCAGTTTAGTCGAATCCAGTTTACGCCGGACCTTTTGCCAGGCGATTTAACTGGGACTTTAGTGTATGATCCGCGCACGCATACGTTTACCGCAGAGAAAGGTCCAATCTTTACTAATTTGCTGCTCGCCGACGAAATTAATCGTGCGCCAGCCAAAGTGCAGAGCGCGTTGCTGGAATCGATGCAAGAGAAGCAAGTAACCTTGGGCAAAGAGACATATGACCTACCGAGCCCATTTTTAGTATTAGCGACTCAAAATCCGATCGAGCAAGAGGGCACGTATGCACTTCCTGAGGCACAAGTAGATCGCTTTATGTTCAAACTGAAGGTCGGCTATCCCTCAATGGATGAGGAATTATTAGTGATGCAACGAATGGCGAAGTCTTCGCCGACGCTAGAGATTGAGCCAGTTTTAACAATCGATGAATTAATGAAGATGCGCTCGACAATGGAGTCGGTCTTTATCGACGAGAAGATCGAACGCTATATTTTACGCATAGTCGATGCCACCCGCCACCCCGAAAAGTATGATTTAGACTTGGGCCGCTATTTGCGCTTTGGTGCATCGCCACGGGCATCGATTTATCTATCGCTTGCGGCACGCGGGCATGCACTGATGCAGCAGCGGGACTATGTGACCCCGCAAGATGTGAAAGATGTCGCGCATGATTTGCTTCGTCATCGCATGGCCATTTCTTATCGTGCTGAGGCGGAGTCAATCACTGCAGATGATTTACTCGATCAGATCCTTGCGAAGGTGCCTGTTGCTGAGCTGCATTAATACTGTGTTAAGTGAATTAGACAGTCAGCTAAACTTGTTGGAGCTGAAGTGCCGCCGCCCAGTGGAGCACTTATTGGCTGGTGAGTATCGCTCTGTCTTTAAAGGTAGCGGTGTCGAGTTTGAGGATGTCCGACCATATCAAGCTGGAGATGATGTGCGCTCAATGGATTGGAAAGTTACCGCGCGCACTGGAGAGCCATATATTAAACGCTACATTGAGGAGCGCGAGCAGTTCATTTATCTTTTGGTAGATGTATCGGCATCGATGGTGCACGATGCCGATGGACGCAAACGGCAGACGTTATCAGAAGTATGCGCGTTGTTGACCTTGGCTGCCATAAAAAATCATGATCGCGTTGGATTAATTCTTTTTTCGGATCGAATCGAGCAGGTGGTTGCGCCTAACAAAGGACGTAGCCATGCGCTGCGAATTATGGATGAATTAATGCACTTCACGCCGCAAGGGCGTGGCACTGATTTTACCGAAATGCTCGGTCAGTTTGGGCATATGGCGCGTAAGCATTCAATCGCATTTGTAGTGTCTGACTTTATGGCAGATGACTACCCCCGTGAATTGCAGGCGCTGGCTTTTCGTCACGATATGAATGCCATCAATTTGTCTGAGGCACATGTACTAAATTCGAAGTTGTCGGGTTTAGTAAGGATGCAGGACTCGGAGACAGATGAGCAGCGCATTGTGGATATTAGCAGTGAGTGCGCTGTTACAACTAGCCATGGTCAACGCTTGAAACAGACGATGCTTGAATCCGGAGTAAATTTATTGGACCTGGAAATCGGTGGTGATTGTGTAGCTGCTTTGGCAGGATTTTTTAACGAGCGACAGCGTCGTCAAATAGCTGAAACTGGGGGCTAAAAGTTGTGCGAGCGATTCTATTATATGCGAGTAGCTGGTTATTGCCAGTCATGGCTGTGGCAGAAGTTGTCCCGGTGGTAGCATTACGATTGGTTGAGGGAATCTATCGAACAGGAGATGTTGTAGAGGTACGCGCCGAGATGCGTCGTGATGTCTATGCTGAGTTTGAATTACATGTGCCTGAACACCCGAAATTGCATTTTGTGGCGCTAACGCCAGAGCCTGTGCGCTATGTGAAGAATGAGTATCTACAACGCTCAACACTTTTACTGCAGCCGATGTGTGCGGGTGAATTTGAGTTAACTGGCCTCACTGTGACCGTCGCAGGCGGTGAACACGTGAGGGAAGAAATACTTCCTCCATTAAAGTTCCGTATCGAATCTTATGCGAATGAGAATCTTTCGCCAGAGCTAGCCTTGTTAGAGGGTCAAACAAACAGCACAGATAGGTCTAATAATAAACTGTGGCTGATTTCAATGGTGTGCATATGTGTAGGGATTTGGTGGCGTATGCACTCGCTTAAAGAGTCGAAGGCGATCCAGACTATCGATGCGCCTACGGGCGTGCGTGACGTGATTGCAGTGTTGGAAGAGGGAGCGTCTTCGACTACATTGATCGAAGAGTTATTAGGCCGTAGCGATGTCATGTTATCCTTTAAATTACGTCGAATGCTGGAAGCCGCGGTATACTCCAAAGGAACTGATTTGGCGGCGTTGTTGCGCCAACTGAAAGCGGAGGTACAGGAATGAGTTTTTTGCATGCTTGGGTATTACTACTCATTCCAGTACTACTATTTTTGTTACGTGGGCGACTGCGGCGGACTTCCGTTTCTGTCTCATCTGTGGGCTTGTGGGCGGATGCCAACATTGGACGAGCGCGTTATTTATGGATCCCAGTTTTTTTACGTCGCGTTACATGGGTCTTATTACTGGTAACTATAGCCCGACCTCAGGCAGGCTCGACATATAGTTTGGACGTCACTGAAGGTATCGCTATTCAACTCCTGGTGGATGTGTCTAGTAGTATGGATATGACTGTGCGAGACAGCGATGGTAAGAACCGTAGCCGTATGGAAGTCGCGAAGGAAATGGTCGAACGATTCATTGCTGGCGATAACGAGACATTAGATGGGCGCACCGAGGATTTAATCGGTCTGATTACATTTGCGCGTTATGCAGATACACGTAGCCCACTGACTTTTGGTCATGCTGCGCTATTGCAAATTGTCCGTGATTTAAATGTGCAAGAACGTCCAAACGAAGATGGCACTGCTTATGGCGATGCATTGGCACTTGCCGCGGCTCGCTTGCATAACCTTGAAGAGCTTCAGTTTGGAGAAGGTTCCGTTCAAGTAGATTCTATTGAGAGTCGTGTGATCATTTTATTGACCGATGGTGAAAATAATTCAGGAGCGCACTTACCCCTAGAGGCAGCAGGTCTGGCGAAGTCTTGGGGTTGTAAGATTTATTGTATCAGTCTTGGGGATACGGGCAGGGCTGGTTCGGGCGAGGTGCAGATCGAGCAATTGACTTCAGCTGAACAAACACTCCAGCACATAAGTGATGAAACTGGCGGTATTTTTAGGCAGGCGACAGATTATGCATCTTTATTATCAGTCTATGAGGAAATTGATCATTTGGAGCGAACAGAGATCGCTACGCGAAGCTTTGATCGTGTTACAGATTGGTTCTGGCTGCCCTTAAGTTTAGCAGTTTTATGCTTACTCAGTGCCTTAATAGTGGAGGCGACAGTGTTGCGTGTAGTACCATGAGTGACTTTATTTTTCAATCAGCATGGGTATTGGCTCTACT
>JAFMDL010000013.1 GCA_017857255.1 Puniceicoccaceae bacterium
ACTTTAATACTTTTGTACATTCCTACTTAAATCGAGTGCGAAGCACTCAATTCACATCCCCCAAGTAGTTCGAACTCGGCTCGAAGCCTTCTTTTGTGAAAAATGGTTTGATGGCTTCGGGCAATAAGCGGTGCTTGTGGAGCTCATCAAGTGCAACCCATTCGACCCCGATTTGCTTCTTGTCGTGCTCAGTGCCGGGGCCGATCCCATTCGGGTTGGGCAGGGAGCAGCGGAACACACTCTCAAGTTGGTGGAAGCTGCGGTGGTCTTTGCTGAATTGGTGGTTTTTGCCGATGTATTCGCGTACGTAAAGAAGCTCCCCCACCTCGACATCAGTGCCGATCTCTTCGAGGCATTCGCGCTGAAGGCCTTGAACTAAGGTTTCTCCATGATGTTGGCCACCGCCAGGGAGAATGTAGAAAATGCCAGAGTGGTCGCGCATTTTGATGGCGAGTAATTTGCCCTGTAGAATGATGAGGGCTCTGGCTGCTGTTCGGATCGGGCGCATAGATACTCTCACCAAAAAAGGAGAAATGCAGATGAGCAAGACTCAAGCGGGGTAAATACTCTCTGCAGGTAAATTTATTCTTCAAAATACGGTGGTTCGCATTTGTCCTTAGCCAAGATCATCTAAATAATCCAAAAAATGGGAGAATTTGATACCACCGGGGTTTGGGAGCAGTTTGCAGACTCGCCAGCTGCGCTCGCCTATTTAGAAGCGCGCTTTAAAGATGAGGCTTCCTTGCAGCATGTATTGCTGGAAGAGGCTGATGACAGTCATTTTTCAGTACAGCAATGGGTAGAGGCGCTTATTGTACTGCAACAGTGGTTGGGAGCGCGTGGCTTGGAGCTTCCGGTTAAAGATAGTATTGGGTACGTTTCGTGCGCTGCGGCTGCCGCGGGCGCTGGGGCTAGCCTATCGCACTTGCCCAGCATGGTGGATGATCTGCTTGAGGCCTATGGGTGTGATCGTGCGGTGAAAAAGTAGGGAATATCGGCTTTACCTGCTTTACTCTGTCAGTGAGGCTTCTATTACCAGAGGTGTAATGTTTGAAGAAAACACAGTTGCCGACTCGGAGATCGAGGCGCTGATCGAAAATGGCCAGTTAAAGGCGCTTGCTGAGTCATTGGCAAGCTGGGCAAATCCTGAGGTGGCCGAATTGATCCTGCGGCTAGATAAGCCACACCAGGTGTTGGTGTATCGTTCGTTACCGCGTGAGCGTGCGGCGGATGTGTTTGCGTATCTTGAGCCAGAAGACCAAGATGATGTCCTAGACGCGTTGACTGATGCCGACACGCGCCAGTTGCTTGCAAACCTTAGCCCTGACGATCGTACGGCGATGTTGGAAGAGCTGCCGGCAAAAGTCACGCGCCGCTTGATGCAGTTGTTGAGCCCCGAGGATTTGGCGGAATCACGCCAGTTGCTAGGGTATCCTGATGAGAGTGTTGGCCGCTTAATGACCCCAGACTACATTCGCCTGCGTGCGGAGTGGTCCTGTGAGCAAGCACTGGCTCATGTGCGTAAATATGGCCGTGATTCTGAGATTTTTAATATACTGTATGTAACTGACGCTGGCGGTAAGTTGGTCGATATCGTACGCATGCGGCGCTTGATCATG
Source organism: Puniceicoccaceae bacterium (assembly GCA_017857255.1). Lineage (GTDB taxonomy): Bacteria > Verrucomicrobiota > Verrucomicrobiia > Opitutales > Coraliomargaritaceae > Lentimonas. The sequence goes on from JAFMDL010000013.1 coordinate 1,620, forward strand.
ATGGATCCGCAGGCATTGATTCAGGATATGTTGAACTACAACTGTGTGAGTATTTCAGCATATGATGACCGGGAAGTCGCGGTGGAGATGATTCAGCGGTACGACGTCAATGCCCTCCCGGTAGTTGATTCTGAGGGCGTGTTACTTGGTATTGTGACAGTCGATGACATTCTTGACGTCGCTGAAGAGGAAGCCACAGAGGATATTCAAAAGGGGGCTGCGGTGGCACCCTTGCAGACGCGCTATAGTGTGGCATCACCGTCGCAGCTATTTCGTAAGCGCATCGGTTGGTTGCTTGTATTGATTTTTGTTAACTTAATCTCCGCGGGCGTTATTGCCCGTTATGAGGCCTTTATGGTAGAGTTCATAGCGCTTGCGCTGTTTATGCCATTAGTGATTGCCAGTGGAGGAAACTGTGGAGCGCAGTCAGCGACACTGATGGTGCGTGCGATTGCGACTGGAGATCTCGAGCTAAGCGATTGGCTGGCAGCAGTGGGTAAAGAGCTTTTTGTTGGAGCATTACTCGGCGGTGCGATGGCGGTGATTGCTGGAGCGGTGGGGCAACTTTATGGTGGGGACAGTAAGATTGCCCTCATTGTTGGGCTGAGTATGGTTTCGATTGTGTTTGTCGCCAACAGTTTTGGTGCGTTGCTACCATTTGCGTTGAGCCGCCTCAAGGTTGACCCGGCCGCTGCGAGTAGCCCGCTCATTACCTCTGTGATGGATGTGCTGGGGCTGATTATTTATTTCTCAATTGCAGCCTTGGTGCTGCAATAAGGCGATTCTAGTGGATCGTCACTGCGATGATTTCCCGAGACTGGGATTCTTGAGTTTGAAAGTTTAATTCAATCTGTGCGCGGCGGGAATAACACAATAAAAAGCCTACCTTGGATGGGTAGGCTTTAGGTGAAGCACGTGGATCTCTCCTTAGCCTTTATCTGAAAACGAGAGGGCTTCAGGATCAAAAATCATGTCGGCGACACGGGTGGCCGGGCCTGTCATACGCACTGCGTAATCGGCGCCAATCTCGATTGCGATCTGCCCCCCCGGCATGTGCACAGTAATAGTGCTGTCGCAGAGGCCGATGCGATGTGCAACTGCTGCTGCAGCGCTACTACTGGAGCCAGAGGCGAGGGTATAGCCTGCACCGCGTTCCCAGATCTCGATCTGTATATTGTTACGATCAATCACTTTGAGGAACTGCACGTTGGTGCGGTTGGGAAAGGTCGAGTCGACTTCGATCGCGGCGCCGTCTTGACAAGCGAGTGCTGCTGAGATTTCAGGCAGTGGTACGACGCAGTGCGGGTTTCCGATGTCGGCGAGGTAGACTGTATAGTCGGTGCCGTTAATGGTGAGTTGTTGACCAATCTCTCGGGCGGCTTGTTCGGGGCCATCCAGTGGGATGTGGTCCATGGCGAAGGTAACTTTGCCCATGTCAACGGTGATAGAGGCAGCGCCATCGCTGATCTTGCAGGTAACAACGCCGCCGAGGGTATCCACTGTAAAAGCATCGTTGTTGACTTTGCCGATGTCATAAAGATAGCGAGCAAAGATACGCAGGCCGTTGCCACTTTTCTCTGCCTCGCTGCCATCTGGATTCATGATGCGTAGGCCGAAGTCTGCGTTGTCAGTAGCGAGTGGGCCGTAGAGGATGCCATCTGAGCCAAGACCAAAATTGCGGTGGCAAATTCGCACGGTGTCTTCGGCGCTTGGTAGTGCGTTGGCGTGTTGAGGGTCGAGTACGAGATAATCGTTTCCAAGTGCGTGATATTTAAAGAATTTCATGTAGCTGAGAGTGTCGTCTTATATGAAGTATGTGCTAACAAATTGAGTGTAGTTACGTTGGATTGCAGGCAATTGTAGTGCCTGAAACTATCCCAGATGCGATTCCGGATGCGTGGTCTGTGCCCGATTGAATGCGCTAACTAATGCATGTAAGCCTGCGAGTTCGATGTTGGCATCGATGCCACACCCGTAAAAAATCGAGCCCTGGTTATGCTTGATCTGGATGTAGGCTGCTGCGTCTGTCTTCGAACCGCGCCCGATTGAATGTTGCCGATAGTCGTTAAGCGTGAAGTGTTTCCAGCCCTTTGTTTCGAGCGCATTCACAAAGGCGCTGATGGGTCCGTTACCGCGGCCAGAGAGACTCAGCGCTTCTCCCTTGAATTCAACTTGAGCATCAATGCTCACTTCACCGGCCTTGGAGAAGTCTTCGCGCTCAATGGATACTAATTTAAGTGGAGTGCGTAAGTTCACATATTCGTTTTGAAAGATTTTGTGGACTTCTTCGGACTTTAGCTCGCGTGAGTCTTTGTCGGCCGCATTATTGACGACCTGACCCACTTCAGGGTGCATGACTTTAGGCAATTCCAACCCAAATTCACGCGAGAGGATATAGGCGACACCTCCTTTTCCGCTCTGACTGTTAATGCGGATAATTGCTTCGTAATCACGGCCAAGATCTGCTGGATCAATTAACAAATAAGGCACCTGCCAGTGCGCGCCGGGTTCGGTGTTACCGGCACGTAGGTCCATGCCTTTTTTGATCGCATCTTGGTGTGAGCCCGAGAATGCCGTGAAGACTAAGTCCCCTGCGTAGGGGTGTCGATCAGGCACTTGCATGCGAGTCACACGCTCGTAGCAGGCGCGAGTGTGCTCTAGGTGACTAAAGTCTAGCTGTGGATCGACGCCTTGCGTGTATAAGTTCAAAGCCACTGTGACGATGTCAAGATTGCCAGTGCGTTCGCCGTTGCCAAAGAGGGTGCCTTCGACACGGTCTGCGCCTGCCATCAATCCGAGTTCGGTAGCGGCGACGCCAGTGCCGCGGTCATTGTGCGTGTGCAAAGAAATGATCGCTTTGTTGCGCTCTTTTAAGTTGCGGCAGAACCACTCGATTTGGTCGGCATGTACATTCGGCGTGGCCACCTCGACGGTGGCCGGCAGGTTTAAGATGATTTTATTGGCTTCGGTTGGTTGCCAAACATGCATCACCGCTTCGCAAATTTCCAATGCGTATTCGACTTCGGTATCAGAAAAACTTTCAGGAGAATACTGGAGCCGAACGTGAGTGCCAGGAACTGTATCGACGAGTCCTTTAATCAATTGTGCACCTTCAATCGCGATTTGCTTGATGGCTTCTTTACTCTTGTTAAAGGTGACGCGGCGCTGGAGAGGCGAGGTCGAGTTATATAAGTGCACGATGGCATTGGGCACCCCTTCGAGGCTTTCAAAGGTGCGACGAATTAAATGCTCTCGAGCTTGGACTAGTACCTGCAAAGTGACATCAGCAGGGATGCGCTTTTCGTCCACCAGCCGGCGGATGAAGTTGAACTCGGTATCGCTGGCGGATGGGAAGCCTACTTCGATTTCTTTGAAACCGGTGGCGACCAGTAATTCGAAGAACTCGACTTTCTCATCGACGTTCATGGGGATGGCAAGCGCTTGGTTACCATCGCGAAGATCGACGCTTGCCCAGATGGGTGCGCAATCAATTATTTGGTCCGGCCATGTGCGGTTGGGCAAATGGATTTGCGGAAAGGGGCGATACTTGGAGATGTTGCCTGTTTGCATGGTCATGCTAGGAAAATAGGTTAACTACTGAAAGATGTGTTTCGAAATACGAGGCGAATTTGAAGGCTAGGCGCACCATGCATAGTGCCGGGAGCTCTGGCTCGCTCGATTGTGTATGCACGGCTGGTGGCCCATAGACGTGTTACTTGATGCCCCCATCGAATAGGAAGAGCAGTGCGCTTGGGAGGCCTGTCGGCCTTGCGAATAAAGAGTGCATTGAGGTGAAGCATTTAGGGCTTTTACGCTCTGTCAAGCGCGTGCTTGCCTACGGCTCGCTTGACCCTGTGCTACTTGAGACTTGTTTATCGGTGCTCCAGCTTACAGAGTAAAGTCACTATGGCAGATACGAACATAGACTTAAAGGGGCGCACTATCATTTTGGGGGTGACTGGATCGATCGCGGCATACAAGGCGGCTGATATTACTAGTCGCTTGACCGAAGCGGGCGCTACCGTGTACCCAGTGCTGACTGAGTCGGCGTGTCGTTTTATACAGCCGCTGACTCTGCAAGTACTGTCGCGAAATCCGGCGTCATCGGACCTCTGGAAAGAAGGCGAAGGGTGGCAACCGGGGCATATCGAATTGGCAGATCAAGCAGATCTGTTATTGGTGGCTCCGGCGACCTCGCACTGCCTCGCACTGTTTGCGCAGGGCTTAGCGCCTGATCTGCTTTCATCCATCCATTTGGCAACTGCTGCACCAGTGATGCTGGCCCCTGCGATGAATGGTAAAATGCTGGCGCACGCAGCGACCCAAGTTAATCTGGAAATACTGCGTTCGCGAGGCTATCACTTTATTGAGCCGCAAAGCGGCATGCTTGCCTGTGGCTATGAAGGCGAGGGCAAGCTTGCTGTAGTTGAGGATATTGTGCAATCAGTGCACGATTTTTTTGCTCAGCATTGATTATTGAGAATGGAGAATGATGAAACGCAGTTAGGGGCGGATTCTCCTGTTTCAAAAAAAGAACGCCTTAATAATCCTATCCTGAAGCCGGGGGAGGAGTTTGGCCATTTTCGTGTGGTCAAGTGTATTTCTGACGGGTTGTTGGCCAATTATTATCGGATGCAGCATATTCGGGACTTGCATGAGTTGACCGTAGGAGTGCTACACCCTCGTACCATTAAGGATCGTGAATGCCTAAAGCGCTTAGAACGTCTGCAGGTGTCCCTCCAGGCCATTGACCATCAAGGAGTGCCGCAGATCCAAGAATGTATGTTGATCGATGATCGGCATTGTATCGTGATGGATCTGGTGCAAGGGCAGTGCTTGAGTGCCTATTTTACGGAGCATGCAGTGCCTAGGAAATCAGGAATCCATCCGTCGAAAGTGGCTCGAATCTATGCACAGTTGTTGGGCCTTCTTGGTTGTGCGCATGCGGAGGGAGTCGATCACCGGGACATGGATACCGATTTAATCTTCATCCAAGAGGATGGATCGATCCAGATGCTAGGCTTCGGCTTAAAGGCGGCCTTGGGCGATACCGTATTTGAATCGATTGTTTCAGCGTCAGTCTCACCACTGTCTTCTGATAAGGTGGTCGAGCGGCTAGATTCGTTTGATGTGATGAGCCCTGAGTATCGGCGCGGCCTTCCTGAAGATTATCGTGTGGATGTTTATGAAGCAGGCTATATCGTATATTGGCTTTTGACTGGATGTGAGGTTAACTTGAAGGCATATGAGGCGCCATCTTCAATGTCCGAGTCATTATTAGTTTGGGACACAGTACTTGAAATATCACTCCAGCGTGACTGCGATGAACGATATCAGTCATGCCAAGGGGTGCTAATCGCACTTAGGAGCTTGGAGGACCGGCTTGGGGTCGAATCTGCCAGTTTGGTGCAGAGGCAGATTAACCTTATTCCAGTGCCTAAGGGGATCACTGCTCGAGGGGAATTAGTCACTCGCATCTACAGGTTGGGGATGGCTTGGTTGGTCGCCATCAGCATCGTCGTATGGCTTGCCTTGACATTTTTCAGTGGCGATGTGGAGCCGGAGCAGCAGGTTGTGGAAGCGCCAGCGGATGTGCCGGGTAATGTAAAAATTAACGTTATGCCTAAAAACGCGTCGATTCGGTTTATCGGTATAAATAGGGTAGTTCAAGATGAGGCCGGTAAGTTCGATTTAGCAATTGCACCAGGGAGTTACAACCTGCTTGTCTCTGCGTTGGACCACGTGCAGCAGGAGGTGACTTTGACTGTTGCTGAGGAGGTCGTGATGCCAGTCCTAAATGTTGAGCTGGAGGCCGCGGCGCATACTACAGAAATCCAAACTGAACCAGGCGCAACAATTAGCGCGCTAGATGAGGGTGATCTTGAAGCAGCGCTTGGCACTGCGGATGAATTTGGAAGGTTCCACTACAAGTGGGATTTATCTGACGGCGCTGGACGGATTGTAGTGCGTAAAGCCGGATATACTCCCGCGATTGTTCACGAGCTGAGCAAAATTCCTATGCAAGTGCCATTACAGGTGCAATCATCGACTCTGACCGTACGCTCTGTACCAGCTGGAGCCCATGTCTTCTTAAATAATACAGATATCGGGCTTTCCCCGCTCACTATTAATCTATCGCAGGGCAATGATCAGTGTCTAGTTGGGGTACAACTTCAGGGCTATCGCACAGTAACCCGAGAAATTGATCTCGAGTATGGTAAGCACGAGATTGTCGACTTTGGTGCGTTAGCAAGCTGTACTGCAGCACTTGATTTTACAGTTATGTTCGAGGGCTTGAAGGCAGAAGAATCGTTGCACTTGATGGCAGATTTGATTGTTGAATTAAATGGCCTAGAGTTACCTTACGGGGCGGATTTTTTTAAGGAAATACCAGAAGGTGTGCACCAAGTCCGACTACTGCATCCGTTATATGTGTCCGATATACGAAGCGTCGAAGTCGAGGATCGAGTCGACCAGAAGCTTACCTATCAGATGAGTCCGTTACCTGCGCAGGTGCGGATCGTTTTACCAGTTGGCATGGTTGCAAACCTGTATGTCAATCAAGAGCCGATGAGATTGGTGGAGGGCTTGCTGCTAGTTAAGCCCAACGAGCTTGCCGAGCTTGAGGTAAGAGTTGAAAACCATTTAACAATGATTCGTCGCTTTCAGTTAAAGCCGAATGAGTCTTTTGTTTGGAATGTGACACCTGTACCCATTCCAGCACCTGAGCCAGGTGCTAATTGGTCGGTCCCGTATCTCAAACAGAAGCTCGTCTGGTTGGATTCTGGGGAATTCATGATGGGGAGCCCATTACCTGAAGTTAGTCGCTTACCGAATGAAGGCCCACAGCTTAGGGTTCGGTTTAGTCGAGGTTTCTGGATGGGGATGCATGAGGTGACACAAGCAGATTATTATACATTGCTTAAAGAGGGGACCGCTCAGACCATGGGCACGCATGCTCCAGTTGACCGAGTGACATGGGCGGATGCTAATTATTACTGCATGTCTTTAACTAAGCGAGAGCGCCTAGCGGGACGCTTGCCTGATGGTTATATATATCGATTGCCGACGGAGGCAGAGTGGGAGTATGCCGCGCGCGCTGGCACAGAAACTCCATTTTCTTTTGGTGAGTTTGCTAATCCAGCACAAGGCAACTTTAAGGGCTCCTACCCAGTTCACAATAAAAGTGCTAGCACTGCAACAGGTCATTATGGCGCGTTGCCAGTTGGCTCTTACTCGCCAAATGGATTTGGGCTACATGACCTACATGGTAATGTCGCTGAGTGGACCTTGGATGGTTATCATAGTCGTCATGCTGCTGCTTTTAGCCTAGGTCCTCGACCTCGGCGAGAGGGTGGGCTAGTCGCCGTCCGCGGAGGTAGTTGGAAAGATTTCGCGAGGTCTGTCCGCTCTGCTGCACGGATTGGCGCGCGTCCTACCATGGCCAGTGATGCGATCGGCTTTCGTGTAGTATTGGCTCCGGCCTTGCATTAACTTGTTATTTCGGGCCTTGCTTAATCAGCAGAAGCATTTTTAGAGTTCCACACATATGATAATTTACAATATCATAGCATTTCGAGCGTTACTAGCACTGTTGTTAGTCAGTGTGCCGCATATTGCGTGCGCCGAGAGTTCTTTGGAGACGGACAATCAAGAGCTTCCGAGCGCTGAAAAAATCTATAGCAGTTACATTGAGCACAATGGAGGTCGGGCGAATATGGCTGCTTTGAATACATTTATTGCCAGTGGTCGAGTTGAAGTTGAAGGAGTGGGGTTGTACACGTTTAGAATTACTCGCAAGCAGCCGAATAAATTTCGGCAAAAAGTGGATTATACAACTTACACAAAAGAAATGCTGTCAAATGGTGAGCAGGCATGGACGATCGTGGCTGCGCCCAATCAGGAGGACAAAGTCGTTGAGCTTGTGGGTGATGAACTTTCAGACGCGCTGGCTAATAGTAGTATGGGTGGGCCATTCATCAGATTAGCGGGCCAATATGAAAAGTTCCACGCAGAAGCATTTGAGGACGTTCGAGGGAAACCTGCGATACGCGTTGAGATCGATCCCTCTGCGGGCATATACTATGATACCGTGTGGCTGAGTACCGAGCATTTTCAAGAAGTAAAGTTGGCCTTTTCTAATGCCCCAGATGAAGCCGCAGATCCAATCCAGACCGAAATTTATTTCTCTAATTTTGATAAAAATGCTGGAGTCTACTATGCCAAGGAAATAGATTACGTTGTAGATGGTCTGCTAACACAAAAAATCTATATCGACCGCGTACGTGCGAACGTTGGTCTCTTTAATAGCTATTTCGAAAAATAAAAGCAGGGATTAAGCAGAGAGCCAGTAATAGGTAGCTGGTCCGAGGATTAAGCTACTATCAGCCAGGACTCGAAAGTGTTCTACTAAAAGTCTTTTTTGAATGGCATGAAGCATTATAAGCGCGGCCAGCGTGAGTAAGGCTGGCAGTCTAAAGGCTTCATCTTGAAGACTGATCAACACTGCGCATGCGATTTCTAATGGGATGATATAGGTAGCCGATATCCCTGCAAGTGACCGAGTTCTTAATGCGGCATCTACGTGATGTTCTTTTTTGCCAATGATTAGGCAATTGATCAAGCAGAGGAGAGCGAAGGCTATCGAAGGTTGCCAAAGAAATGCATTCGGTAATAAGAAAATAATGACTCCAGCTGCAAAGATGAGAGCGACACAAAGTTCCTTGGGGAAAAATTTACCCGAGAATCTTTGATTGAGCACAGTGTAGGCCAAGCAAAAAGCCAGCAGTACAAAGCCATTGAGCATCTGTTGTGATGTCAGCCCAAAGACTGCGATCGCACTATTAGCGATCAGTAGCATTCCCCAAACAAGCCATAAACGTTGCGCATATTGCTTTGCATAACGATGCCGGTAGGATTGCAACTGGTCGGGTTCACGTTGAGCCACATCGAATAGGCGATCCGCCATGTAGGTTAACCAGACGGATAGGCCCAGCACAATTTGACTGCTCAAGGTACACTGCATGCCGAAGAGTTTGGCAAATACAGCCTGCCACACTACCGCGATAAGCGCCGCGTCCAGTGCGAGTAAATTTGGCCATTGCCAGATTTGAATCCGTTGCATCGCGCGAAAATGTGCGCGATGCGAGCAAAAGCGCAAACTTTGAAGAGGCGAATGAGGAATTAGCCCGCGCGATGTTTTAGGCTCGAGCTATATTTTATATTGACGACCACCTACGCATATCCATTTTTCCAATTTTCCTTTAGGGGGCATTAGCTCAGTTGGTAGAGCGCTTGCATGGCATGCAAGAGGTCAGGAGTTCGACTCTCCTATGCTCCACCATCACGATGGCGTGGTGGTGAACGTTGCTGGGGCTAACATGTTTTGAAGGCTTTGTCAGTGATTGCCCGAAATTAGCGAAATTAGGCAACGCCTTAGGCAAGCATGTGTAGTTGAGCCGTATGGCCTAGAATGAGGCACTTAGATCAATCATCTACGCATAAATAGCGGTTGAAAAATATCATATTCCAGTGCCAACAAGGTAGATAATTCATTCTTCAATTCTGAGCACAAAAAAGGGGCCTCAGTAATGAGGCCCCTTGGATTAATTTATAAGCAGATGTTACTTATTAAGCACACTCAAAACAATGATGAGTGTTACAATGCTCGAAAGGCTTGCACCACTGCCAATGAATCCATCAACAAGACCTGTAATATTACCGATCACATTCATGCTTGCGGCTTGACCGAAAACAATAGAGACGATGACGAGGAGGCCAATAGCTGCAACGAGTACTGCAGAGATTCCGCCGATAGCTGACTTGATTTGGTTAATTGTATTTTCCATAGTTCTTTTGTAGTTAGGTTTTGTTTGTTATGTTTGGGGTTCGTTTAAGCGCGATTGCGCAGTAGAGCGAAGATTAGAATGATGGCAATTAAGCCAACGAAACCGCTTTCTCCACCAATGGCGGTAACAATACCTGATAGGTTTGCGACCACACTGGCACCAAAAATGGCGCCTTGGCCGAATACGATTTCAGCAATAATACCGAGAGCAATCAGGCCTATTCCGAGTTCGGATACACCTTTGATTATACTAGTTAGCTGTGAGGTTACTTTTTCCATTTATCTCCTTTGTTGGGGTGAGCCAGTAGTCGCTAGTGATGATTCACATGAATCATCAGCACTACCGGAAAGGCAAAGCGGCACATCGATGCGCCAAAATAGGGGTAGACACAGCAGGCTGAGACAACATTGTCTCGCCGATTTCCAGTTTGCATGTAAGAAACAGGTCACTGGAAGATGCAATTTAACGATAAATTTACATAAGGGAAGTATAATTTACCTAAAATACTATCTTACACGCACATACGCTTATGTACGCACGATTAAGTAGTTTAAAACGCAATTAAATCGGTCTCTAACAATTAGACAACAGATACCTTAATTTTAGCGAATCCGACTAGTAGAACGCATCTACATTTAGCCCTAAGCGATTTCCATGATTTTGGAGACGGGAAGAAGTCATAGTCAGAGTGGTTGACTGAAATACAGATGCTTGGTCAGCTTAGGTCTTTAGGCGGCTAAAAGCTTAACGCTATTTAGGCAAAGACATGGGTTCTCGCCGCCCAGAGGGCCGCAACTGTGCTGCTTAACCGACGACGCTGGAAAGCTGGAAAATCGGCAAGAACATGGCCATGACAATACCGCCGATAACTATACCCAGGAAGCAAATCAGTAACGGTTCCATCAGTGAAGTTAGAGCTGCGACGAGTGTGTCTATTTCGCCATCATAGAAATCGGCGACTTTAACCAGCATGCCATCTATGTTGCCAGTCTGCTCACCTGCACGGGCCATATGCTTAATCATTGGAGGGAAGTATCGGTTTGTGGCAAGCACGTCTGAGACTTGGCCCCCTTGGCTAATTTGTTTCGAGATTTCTCTGCAGGCTAATTCAACATAGGTGTTGCCCGACGCCTTTCGTAGGATTTCCAGTGTGCTTAAGATTGGGACACCTGATCGCATCAAAATTGCATAGGTACGGCAAAAGCGAGACAAGCAGACTTTGCGATTGAGTTCGCCTATCACGGGAATCTTGAGGATAACTTGATCTTTCATTCTCCGCCCTTTGGGTGTGGCGACAATGCGTTTAAACAGAGAAATAAAGAGTACGATGCCTATTATAATAAAAATAATGTAGGAGCGCAGAAATTCGCTGAGGTCGATTAAGATTTGCGTTGGTTTGGGTAACTCTTGCCCAAAGCTGCTGAACATTTCTGAAAATACTGGAATGACAAAAATTAGCAGAACTGTGACTAGGCTTACTGCTAGCCCAATAACCGCGATTGGGTAGGTCATCGCACCCTTGACTTGTTTGTAGAGTTTGACCGATTTTTCAAAGTAGACCGAGGTTTTTTCAAGGATTTCGGCGAGGCCGCCACTGGCTTCGCCTGCTTCGACCATTGAAACAAACAAGTTCGGAAAAGCCCGAGGGTAGGCAGCGCAGGATTCAGAAAAGGATTTTCCTGAGGAAACGTCGTTGCGGACGTTATGGATGATCATTTGGAACACTGGGTTTTCAGTCTGCTCCTCAAGCGCTTCAAGTGCTGAAACTAGTGGTAGACCTGCTTCCAGCATAGATGAGAGTTGCTGGGTAAACATTGTAAGCTCTTGGAGCTTAATTTTTTTGCGCTTTGCCTGTTTCTTGTAGGACTTAAGTTTGGCTAAGCGTTGCCCTTCACTAAAACTATTTTTTTTCTTTTTCGTGGAGTTAAATCCTGCAGGTGTCAGAGTAGCCATAGTATGCAATTTATAGGTTATTTACCTGTATTTATCTGTATAATTATATGACTTGCAAGTTTACAAAGGTTAAAGACGTTATTTTACTTGTTTGCGGGTGTTTTTTTAAGCCTATTTCTTAGGATGCTTCAGAAATGATATAAATAAATCTCCCAGATCGCGCCTTGACAGCAACAAGGACAGGGGTTTTTCTCCTGCGCTTTTCTCCAATTTTCAAAGGATAATATCATGGGACCAACATACAGACCTTCAAAACTTAGACGCGCACGTAAATTCGGCTTTCGCGCACGAAATGCAACGCGAGGCGGCCGCAAAATTCTTGCAGCACGACGAGCTAAAGGTCGTCGTAGCCTATCTGCTTCCGTCTAGGGCGGAGCGCAATGAGGTCACGGAGCCATGGGCATCCCGACTTCTAAGCGTTTGCGCAAACCGCGCGAATTTCAAGAGGTCCGCGATCAGGGTAAACGTATCCTGTGCGGACCTTTTATTTTTCAATGTCGGCGGCTTTCCGCGGAAGCAGGTCAAGTGCGGCGTTTCGGTGTGATCGCATCGAAACGGGTCGGCAACGCTGTAAAGCGCAATTTGGGCAAGCGTACTTTTCGCGAGTTATTTCGCTTGCATGAATTGCTGCTGCCACCGGGCAGTGAGCTGGTGGTCGTACTACGTTCGAGTTATGATCGACATAGTTTTAGTGATCTGGAGTCTCGTTTTATGCGTGCTTGTAAGACGACTTCTAAAGAGACTGAAGCTGACGTAACGAGAGCCAATTAATATGGATACCGATGATAAACAACAGGTCGCGCAGTTGCGATTAACCGATGCGCCATCCGTATTGGCAGCAGGGGCGATTTTGCTCGTGCGCATCTATCAGTTATTATTATCGCCATTAAAGCAGGTGTTTTTCGGCTCCACTTGTAGTTGCCGCTTTCAGCCGACTTGCTCGTGTTACGCTGGTCATGCACTGCGTCAATATGGTTTTTGGCGTGGCTCTGGTTATGCTTTGCGCCGCATCTTACGGTGCCACCCATGGCATCCAGGCGGATATGATCCGCTTCCGAGCTTGAAAAATGAGTATAAAGCAGACATTCCAGCACCTTCAAATCACTTTTAGATGGATAAGAAAAATACAATTTTAGGTATCATTTGTATCGTAGCTGGTATCGGCTATATGTACAAACAGGCAGAAGATGCGCAAGCGTATCAGAATCAACAGCAGCTTGAAGAAGCTTCAGTACTGGAACGGGCCGCTGCCGATGGGATCGTTGACAGCACGTCGGGTGTGCCAGCGTCCGCGGAGGCTGATGACTCTATTTTAGAGTTGTTGACGCGCGAAGTGGAGATTCCCGCCTCGAGTGTGATTTCAGAGCCTGTGGCCTCTGTGAAAGAGCAAATTGTGACGCTCTCGAATGCATTCATTGAAGTTGAGTTCACCACGCTAGGCGGTGCAATCCGCACGGTTGAGTTTTTACAAACCAAACGTGGTGAGCGTGATGATTATGTCTTCAATCAGCAGGGGCGGCTGCCGGCACTTAGCTTGAGCCTTGCTGGACGTGAGGGTGGCATGCAGGAGTTTGCGTTGCCTTACACGATTGAGCAGCAAACCAGAGATTCGATCACATTTACATTTAATACGGGCGATGGCCTGGCTTTGCGCCGCACTTACTCGCTCGCGCAGGCAGGATCTGAGCAAGATCCCTATATTATTCGCCATAGTACAAGCTTTAGCAATCAGGCCGTAACGCCGAAGGCGTTGTCGACCATTTATTTAAATCTGGGTACTGCACGAGCCATTTCAGAAAAACAGCAACCAGCATTCTTGAATGTAGGCTACTTTGAAGATGGGGATGCTGAGTTTATTGCCATTAATAAGCTGACTGGCAGCAACGGCTTCCTCGGTTTTGGCGTTAGTGAAGCAGTGGAACAGATCGAAGCTCGTGTGAGCAGCGAATGGGCATCGGTAAAAAATCAGTTCTTCACGGCCGTGTTGACTTCGGGGACTCAGGGAAGTGATCTTTTCGTCTATCAAGTCGAGGGTGCTGAGGCTGCGGATGGCACGCTTGGCCGGCCTGGCATCTCAGGCAGTGTGGGCTATGAGATTGGCACCGTTGCGGCGAGTTCAGTGAAAACCCTTGATTTTGATTTCTATGTAGGGCCGAAAGAATTTAAGCGGCTGCAGGGCCTTGGAAATCAGCAGGACGAGGTCATGCAGTTTGGCTTTCTGAGCTTTATCAGCAAGTTGCTGCTCTCGTTTATGTATGGGATCCACTCGCTCGTGCCAAGTTGGGGTTGGTCGATTGTGATCATGACGATCTGTATCAAAACACTGTTTTGGCCGCTTTCTGCAAAAGCGAGTCGTTCGCAAAAACGCATGGGTAAGATTCAGGGGCCGATGGCTGAACTGAAGGAGAAGTACAAGGATAACCCGCAGAAAATGCAGCAGGAAACGCTGAAGCTCTTCCGTGAGCATCAGGTCAATCCAGTGGCAGGCTGCCTGCCCATGCTCGTTCAGATGCCGATTTTTCTTGGGTTGTTTTATATGCTGCGTTCGGCTTCCGAACTGCGTCATGAGTCGTTTCTATGGGTGAGTGATTTGTCGATGCCTGACACTTTAACCTATATCGCAGGTTATCCGCTGAATGTTTTGCCGTTAATTATGGGCCTTACAATGTTCTTCCAGATGCGGATGATGCCCGTCTCGCCTACTGCAGACCCCGCACAGCAGAAGATCTTTAAGTTCTTACCTTTCATTTTCTTGATTTTCCTCTACAACTTTTCCTCAGGCTTGGTGCTCTACTGGACGGTGCAAAATCTTTTGACTATTTTGCAGCAAAAGATCATCAACAATAGCCCAGATGAGGAGCTGAAGCCTATCGCTGCGCAGGGAGCGACGCCTGCCGGTCGAGGTGGTTCACCAAGAACAAAATCACGAAAGAAGAAATAAGTCGCTGCCCCATATCCTTGGAAAGCGTGATTCGCGCTGAGCGCTTTCCATATTTTAATTTTTCAGCGTTTCATCATTCAGCTTTTTTTTAGATATGTCAGGACACAGTAAATGGGCTACAATTAAACGAGCAAAGGGCGCTGCAGATGCCAAGCGCGGTAAAATCTTTAGCGTGATCAGTAAGGATATCACCCTTGCGGCACGGGCTGGTGGAGGCGATCCAGCGATGAATCCACGCCTGCGTACTGTGATTGCCAAGGCAAAAGATGCCAACATGCCTTCTGACAATGTTGAGCGTGCGATCAAAAAAGGCACAGGCGAACTGCCGGGTGTTGTTTATGAGGAAATTGTCTATGAGGGCTATGCGCCCAGCGGTGTTGGACTCATCGTCGAGATTACAACAGATAACAAAAATCGCTCAGCCTCCGAGGTACGCAGCACGATGAGTAAGAATGGTGGCAATCTTGCTGGTGTCGGTGCGGTCTCTTTTCAATTCGATCGCGTTGGACAATTTATTATCGATGCGAACAAGACAGATGAAGAAACACTCATGGATGTCGCACTCGAAGCCGGTGCAGAAGATATTAAAAATGAAGGTGATCACTTTGAGGTGATTTGCCCGATGTCTGAGTATGACTCAGTTTCACAGGCATTGACTGATAAGGGGATTGAGTCGGAAGAGTCAGATCTCGTCTATCTGCCAAATATTCTAGTACCAATTAGTGATAAGGAAACTGCCCGTAAAGTACTTCATTTGATTGAGATTTTGGATGGTTTAGAGGACGTGAAAGCAGTGCATTCCAATCTCGATCTGGCCGATGGCGTGCTGGATGAGGAATGATATATTATTGAGTATTGTAAAAACCGCTTGCCAAGATCTCTTCGGTTGCTCAGCTTAAACTAACATTAATATGAATCCCAAAATAAATATGTGTCGTAAAATTCTTGCTCTTCTTTCTCTAGCCGTTTCGGCGTTCGTTTTCTCTGGCTGTGATGGTGGTAAAGCTACCATGGGCTCACAAGAAGCGAATCTTTTAGGATTTGTGAAACTGGAAAAGGAAAGCTATGAGCCAACTAGTCCGACCACATTCGCGATTCACTCGGATGAGCTGTACACTCGCCGTAACTTTTCTGGTGACAAGCATACCTTCCTTTGGGGATTGGTGACGATCAAGGACTATTAGATCGGATCTTGACGAATTTTCTGAAAGCCGCTTCCGTTTCGGAGGCGGCTTTTTTCTTGGCAACTTAGTTGTCCTGTCGCGGGATGTTATTTTTGATTTATGCCACACAACGTCGCCTATTTTCTCTCTCAGCAAGCAGCTGAGCATCCTCATGGAGCTGCGGTTCGTGCGCCCGTCGGGCGGGATAAAGAGGGTGACATCCGCTATATCGAGCGAAGCTTTTCCCAGCTGGATGCGGAGGCATCTGCGACTGCTTACTATTTTGCTAAGCGCGGGATTAAGCGAGGCTCACGTGTATTGTTAATGGTCAAGCCAGGGCTCGATTTAATTCGAATTGTATTTGCACTGTTTCGAATGGGGGCTGTACCGATCGTGATTGATCCGGGCATGGGACTGCGGAGTTTCCTGCGTTGCGTAAGGCATTCTCAGCCAGAGGCTCTGATCGGTATTCCTGTTGCGATTTGGGTGTCTCGTATTTTTCGCCCGAGTTTTCGTGGGGTGGGCACCAAAATTTCGGTAGGTGCTAATTTTGAAAAAAGGATGGCACCGTTCACGTGCCAGCGAGACTTCTCTGTAGTCGACTCCTCTGCGGATGAATTAGCTGCCGTCTTATTTACTTCCGGTTCGACGGGGCCGGCCAAGGGGGTGTGTTATGCGCATGGTATGTTTGTCGCTCAGGTGGAAGCGATACGTGCGCAGTATGGCATAGCGCCTGGGGAAGTGGATCTGCCGATGTTGCCAGTGTTTGCCTTGTTTAACCCAGCTCTGGGAATGTGCACTGTTGTGCCCGAGATGAATCCGAGCCGGCCCGCGACGGTGGATCCTCAGAGAATTGTGCGAGCAATTCAGCAAAATTCAGTGACCAACAGCTTTGGATCGCCCGCGCTGTGGACCAAGATTGCTCGTTATTGCGAGGCGCATTCGATCACTTTGCCTAGTGTGCGGCGCATCTTGATGGCTGGCGCTCCAGTGCCGCCTGCCCTAATGCAGCAGATGCAGGCGATTATTCCCAATGGAGAAGTGCATACTCCGTATGGAGCCACCGAGGCCTTGCCGGTGAGTTCAATTGCGTCGGCTGAGGTGCTGGCTGAAACGGCCGCGCGCACTGCCTCAGGTGCGGGCACTTGTGTAGGGAGGCCGCTTCCCGGCATGGATGTGCGTATTATCGAGCCACTGGATGAGGCGATCGCTACGGTGGAACAGTGCGCACCGTTACCCCTCGGCGCGATTGGTGAAATTATTGTGCGTGGGGCGTCGGTAACGCGTGGCTACGATAAGCGACCAGATGCGGATGCTACCTCGAAGATTGCCGATGGAGAGAGTCATTGGCATCGCATGGGTGACCTCGGTTGGATTGGCGAATCCGGCCGCTTGTGGTTTTGCGGGCGTAAGATTGAGCATGTGAGTACGGCTGCGGGTCCGCTGTACACGGATTGCTGCGAGGCGATTTTCAATGCGCATCCAAAGGTGTTTCGATCCGCGTTGATTGATATCGGTGGCGGGCATCCTGCGATCGTGGTTGAGCCTGAGGTGGGAGCCTATCCAAATAGTGCAGCGGCAAAAGCGCTTTTCATCGAGAGTCTCGAGGAGATCGCTCAGCTGCATGCGATGACACGTATGATCAATCAGTTTTATTTTAAGAAATCTTTTCCTGTCGATGTTCGGCATAATGCGAAGATTCACCGTTTGTCGCTTGCGAGACAGTTTGCGCAACAATAGATATTCAGGTGTATGAAGATCTTGGTGACAGGTGGTGGCGGCTTTGTGGGTGGCTATATAGTAGAGCGGTTGTTGGCGCGTGGCTACGCAGTGCGCTCAATTGGCCGATCGCCGCAGCCAGAGCTTGTAGCAAAAGGCGTTGAAGTGGTGTGTGGTGATTTGACCGATGCGACTGCAGTATCTGCTGCATGCGAGGGAGTGGATACGGTGTTTCATGTCGCAGCGCGCGCCGGCGTATGGGGCAGTTGGGAGAGCTTTTATAGGCCCAATGTGATTGGTACGCGCAACGTGTTGTCCGCTTGTCGTAAGTGGCAGGTCAAGCGATTGGTTTATACCAGTACGCCGAGTGTAGTTTTTAATGGTGATTCCATTCGTGGCGGTGATGAGTCGCTGCCTTATGGTAAAAATTGGCTCTGTCATTACGCCGAGACCAAAGCGCTGGCGGAGCAGGAGGCACTCGCGGCGAATTCTGAAAAGCTGCAAGTTGTCGCCTTGCGTCCGCACCTAATATTTGGGCCAGGAGATCCCCATTTGTTACCACGTGTGGTTGAAAGTGTGAAGGCTGGGCGTTTGCGAATCGTTGGCGATGGCAGCGCGAAGGTCGATGTTTCGTATGTTGGCAACGTGGCTGATGCGCATTTGGATGCCTTCGATGCGCTAGAGCGCGGGAAAGGTGCTGGTCAGGCTTATTTTATTTCGCAAGGCGAACCGGTGGATCTTTGGCCTTGGCTAAACTCTATCCTTGAGGGCTTAGGGCAGCCACCTTTGACCCAGAAAATTCCGCTACCTCTGGCATATGGAATCGGTGCGTTGTGTGAAGGTGCTTGGCAAGTGCTGAGGCGACGCACGGATCCGCCTATCACTCGTTTCGTGGCAGTGGAACTTGCCAAGGATCATTATTTCGACATCAACAAGGCTCAACATGAATTAGGCTATCGACCTCGGGTCCCGATGAATGAAGCACTAAAGTTGACCATTCAGGATCTGATTCGGCGCCACTATTAATCGTTATTTTTAATAAAGTCTATTGACGAATTGTCTAGATAGCAGTGTCATACAATCGTGAGCGTAAATGATCCAGTCTTATGGTACCTGTTATTGTCCGTGCTGTTGTTGGGAGTGATCGTACTGCTATTAGTGGTTGTTTTTCGGCGGCCAAAACAGCAACCGCTCGATCTTAGTTCTGATGCCGAGGTAGAGATACCAGCTACGGGGCATTTGCAGACTGCTTCGAATGCTTTGTTTGCGACGCTTTCGCATGAGTTGCGTACGCCGCTCAATGGCCTGCTCGGCTTGGCCCAAATTCTCCAAGAAGAAAGCCCGACTGAAGAGAGTCATGCGATCGAAGGGTGTGCGCGTCACATGAAAGCTGTCATAGCTACCTTAGTTAATTTATCAAAGATTCAAATGGAGTGGGATGATCTCCCTGAGTATCGAGAGTGGGTGAATGTCTACGATTTGATGGAGCAAATTAAGCAGGATTCAGTATTTCGGGCAGACCTGTGCGGGATGGTGATTAAACTGAAGCACCAAGATAAATTGACGCGATTACGTGGAGATGGCGATCACCTGCGCGCGATTATTGAAAACGCGCTGTTTGGCTCTATTGACAGTGTTTCTTTGATTGAAGTCCCGACATCAAAGCAGACTTTGGAGATGTCATGGATTACAGACGGAGGGGAGTTGAAGGTCGAAATAGTGAATCCCCGTGAGGAGCCATCCAATAACCGAAGACAAGAAATCGAGGGTATTTTTCAGATGACTACAGGAAAGAATCACGCCCGAATGGAGATGCGATATTTGTATTGGGCGGTCTCTTCGGCACTGCTAGATCGCTATCAGGGCAGGATGGATGCAGTTTCGAATGAGGGCGGCGGCGTGACAACCTTGTTGTCTTTTAAAATGGAGCAGATGAAAGCTTCTGCGAGCAGCAAACTACCAATTGGTGGGTTGCGCTTGGATCAAGAGGGCAGGCAATCAAAGGCGATGTTGCCCTTTCCTGTGCAACTCTCATTAATTATCGCTGAAGATGATCCCGTCGCTCGCAAGTTGATGGCAACTGTATTGGGGCACATGAAGCAACAAGTGGTTTTTGCGACCAATGGCCTGGAGGTTTTGGAGCTGGTTAAAGAGTCCACGAGTTGCGATTTGATCCTTATGGATATTGATATGCCGATTATGGATGGCATGGCCGCTTCGCTTGCGTTGCGAGCTGGTGAAGCTGGTGAGATCGGCCAGCATGTGCCAATCGTCGCACTTACCGCGTTTGGAACGTTGTCAGATGAGGGTAAGTTTAAGCGGGTGGGCATGGATTACTTCTTACCTAAGCCTGTAGAGCTAAACAAACTCCGCGAGGTGTTGTTAGATGTCATTAATAAGCAGCGCTCGAGCGGAGAATAACATCGTCCTGTGGACGTTATAGTGATGCTTCGAGGCTGAGTGTGTGAAGCCTGCCAAGTTTGTTCTTCTAATTAAGATCGCTGGCGTCGAGCTTCGTAAAGGCAAACTGCTGCGGCTGCGGCTACATTGAGTGAGTCGGCTCGCCCCGCCATTGGGATACGGATGCGCTGGTCGGTGCTAGAGAGCCAGAGATCGGACAGGCCGTCGCTTTCGCTGCCGAAGAAAAGTGCGGTGGGCAATGTGTAGTCGATGTCCCAGTGAAGGTTTTCAGTATCGGGTGTAGTCGCGATAGTTTGAATTTTATGAGCGGTTAGCCACTTCGCGAGGAAGCTTTGCTCAGTGCAGATAATCGGCAGTGCAAAGACCAGCCCTTGCGAGGAGCGGATTGCATTGGGGTTGTAGAGATCGAGCACGCAATCGACCAAGATCACCGCATCGGCGCCAGCACCTTCGGCGCTGCGTAGAATTGCTCCGAGATTGCCGGGCTTTTCAATGCCTTCGAGCACGAGCAGGAGGGGGGCGTCGGAAACATTAAGCTCATGGATCGAGTGTCTCTGCTGTTTTGCAATGGCAATGATGCCGTCGGGACCTTCGCGATAGGTCGCTTTATTGAATGCGTCTTCGCTCATCCGTACGAGAGAGGTGGCGTCTGCGCGCCTTCTCTCTTCGATAAAAGCGGTGTGCTCTGCGGAAGGAAAGTACTCTGGGCAGTAATAAAGTGTTTCGATGCTGTAGCCGGAGCCTATGGCGTGACCGAGTTCACGCAGGCCTTCGATGAGAAAGCGCTCCTGACGATCTCGGTGCTTACGCTCACGAAGTTTGACGAGGTTTTTGACTTGGTCATTTTGGCGGCTCTGTATATAGGCGTCTTCCATATTAATGGCACCAATAAGGTCAGAAAGTTAGGCAATGGAAAGCTTGTTATCAATTTTAAGGTTGCACGATGTCGCTTCATTGCTGAGGGCATGAGTATGCAAGCACCAAAGAATTTTGTTCCAGAGCCTTTCGATTACCACGAAGAGGTTGAAGTGACCGTAGAAAGTTTGACTAATTTGGGCATGGGCGTTGCTCGTGTCGACGGCTGGGTTGTAATGGTGCCATTTGTGATTCCGGGAGAGGTGGTCAAGGCGCGCATCTATCGCAACTTTCAAAACTATTCAGATGCCGACTTGATCGAGGTCATCAAAGCCTCGCCGGATCGTGTCGGGCCGCGTTGCCCTCTGTACCAACAGTGTGGTGGTTGCCAGTATCAGCATATGAGTTATGAGCGGCAGCTAAAGGAAAAGACCAAGCACGTTGAAGAGCTGATGCAAAAGCTTGGTGAGATCGATCATCCAGTGCAGCTCTCGCATGGTTCACCCAAGCAATATCATTATCGTTCAAAGATTACGCCGCATTATGAACGCCCCGCAAAGGATGGTTCACAGCCAGTTGGATTTTTGCAATACGGCCGTCGCAATCAGATCATCGACGTGGAGCAATGTCCGATTGCTACAGAGGCGATCAATGAGGCATTGCCTGCCGCGCGCGAGGAAGCACGTCGAGCCGGGGGTAAAAAGCGCCGTCAGCGTGGTGGTACTTTACTGATGCGTGATGTGATTGAGGGGGTGGTGACCGATCCTCAAGCAGTGGTCTCCGAGCGTGTTCATAACAATACCTTTCAGTTCAAAGCGGGAGAGTTTTTTCAAAATAATCCTTTTATTTTACCAGAGATGGTCGAGCACGTTGCTCGTGAAGCATCATTAGAAGGTGCTCGCTATTTGGTGGATGCCTATTGTGGCGTCGGCTTGTTTGCACTTTCTACCTCCAAGTCATTCGAGCTCTCGGCCGGCGTTGAGATCAGCGAGCCGGCGGTGCGGTGGGCACAGGCAAATGCGACCATCTGTGGAATCAAAAATGTTCGTTTTGTTATCGGTAAAGCGGAGGCGATTTTCAATGGGCTTAAGTTTCCCGCTGCCGAAACTGCGGTGGTCATCGATCCTCCACGCAAGGGCTGTGATGCGAGCTTTCGCCAGCAGTTGATACAGTTCCGTCCACAGCGCATCGTGTATGTATCTTGCGATCCAGCCACCCAAGCCAGAGATTTAAAAGAGTTTGTAGAGGCGGGCTACGAAATTACATTGATTCAACCATTTGACCTATTTCCACATACGCGTCACATTGAAAATGTGGTTTCATTGACCCTTTCGAATCGAGGCCCGTGGGCTGCGGCTGCGGCTGCAGGCGACGAGATGGCCGATCAAATCGAAAATTAGGGTTGACGCACCTCAGCTCTGGCACATGTTTCTGCCTCTTTTCCTTAAAACCGAATTTATTTTTTTATGTCAATCGAAGTAAAAGTCCGTAAAGGCGAGCCCATTGAACGTGCGCTCCGCCGCCTCAAGAAGCGCCTCGATCGTGAGGGTGTTATCCATTCTGTACGCGCGAATCGTTATTTCGTGAAGCCTGCACAAGCAAAGCGCCGTAAGCGTAAAGAGTTGGATTTCAACAATATGCTTCGTGTTCGTTACTCGAATATGTAATTTTTTTGTGATGTGAGTGCTGTCAGCGCTTGCTCTTAATGAAAGTCTCGGTCACACTCGTGTGCCGAGATTTTTTTGTCTACATATTGATCATGAGTGATCTTCTAAGTCGTTTATCCCTTTCTTCCTGCTGGTGTTCCGCACGTCACACAGATGGCTATGAAATGGTTGAGGAGATTGTTAATCTTGGTTTTAAACGCGTAGAACTTAGCCATGGTATCCGTATTTCTCTAGTACCCGGCATTTTAAAGGCTGTTGAAGAGGGACTGATCGAAGTATCTTCAATCCATAATTTTTGCCCATTGCCTAGTAGTGTTACGCATGCTGCACCGAACCTCTATCAGCCATCCGCTGGTGATTCGCGCGAGATACGCTTGTGGAATCAATATACCGCGCAGACGCTCGATTTTGCAGTCAAAGTTGGAGCAAAGCGGGTAGTGATACACTCAGGCAGCAATTGGTATTTCTTTAAGTCACCAGAGGTGAAGCTTGATGAGTGGACCGCTGAAAAAGAGCTAAAAGCCTGCGATTTCCTAAATAGTAAAGAATTTATAATAGGCCGCGACCGGGCAATGAAGCGTATCAAAAAGGTCTCAAAAAAGACTATGCCGCGGATTATTGCGTCCTACCAGCGCGCGCTACCTTGGCTGCAGGAGCGGGGCTTGCAACTCGGCCTCGAAAATCGTGAGAGCATGGATGAGATGCCGATTGATGCGGACTTCGCTGATTTTCTAAAAGAATTAGGAGAGCCTGAGTCCTTTGGCTATTGGCATGATACTGGGCATGCGCAAATTAAGCATCAGCTTGGTTTGCTCGACCATCGTGCACATCTGGAGCAGATGGCTGACCGACTTATTGGATTTCATTTACACGATGTTTCTGAATCGGGGCGTGACCACCAGGTGCCAGGTACTGGGACCATTGATTTTGCAATGATTGCAGAACACGTTCGTCCGGAACATACATTGGTACTAGAGTTGAGCCCTAAATTAACGACCGAGCAAGTGCTGCAGTCGCGGGATCATATTTGCGACGTGTTTGGTTAGGCGAGAGAGCAGTAAACTGCCTGCGGCATAAGGTGTGGTGCCTTGTGGGCTATATCGAGTCGTGCGCTGTTTCGCATTTAAAATGCTATATTCTTTTCAGCTTTACGCTTGCTATGCGTTGTGGTGCTCGTTTTCCTCTCCGCTTTCCTAATCCAGCGGAGCAGGAAATCGTGAGGCCAGTGGCTTCATCGACTCAACAAAACAATCAAATAATAATCACAAAAGAAACCTTCATTTCTCCCCGATAATTCCTTGGGGCTTTGAACATCATCATGGACACAACACCTAAAGACCTTCTCGACGCAGGCGTTCACTTTGGCCACCAGCTTCGCCGCTGGAATCCAAAGTCGAAACCATACGTTTTCGATAACCGTAACGGTATCTCTATTATCGATCTGGAGCAGACTCACGCACTCCTTGAAAAAGCATATGCTTTCATCGAAGAGACCGTTGCCGCTGGCAAGGACGTCCTCTTCATTGGCACCAAGAAGCAAGCGCAGGAAATCATGCGTGAAGCTGCAACTGCTTGCCAAATGCCTTTCTGCGTGAACCGCTGGATGGGTGGAGGCCTCACTAATTTCACCACCATCAAGACATCACTTGCGAAGTACCGCAAGTTCCTCAAGATGGATGCGGATGGCGACCTTGAAAAGCTTCCTGGTAAGGAAGAGGCAGCTATCCGCCGCCAAATGAGCCGCATGAACCGTAACTTTGAAGGTATGCTCAACGTCGGTGATCTTCCAGCAGCACTCTTCGTTGTAGATACAAAGAATGAAGAGATTGCAGTCGCTGAAGCGCGCCGCCTTGGTATTCCTGTTATCGGTCTTGTGGATACAAACTCTGACCCAACAATCCTCGACTACCCGATTCCGGGTAATGACGACGCGGTGAAGTCAATCCGTATCATTGTTGAAACTATTCTTGAAGCCGCACAAAACGGTCTTGCACATCGCGAAGCGAAAAAAGTGCAAAAGAGTGCACCACTTGTGCGTGAACAAACATTCGAGCAGCAAGAAGATGTCGACGTAACGCTTCCAGAAGGTTACGGCGAAGACGAAGCTAAGCCAGCTGCTGAATAAGTAGTCGGTCGTGGCATAAATTTAACAGTATTAAAAGCTAAAATATAGAAACATGAGTGTTCAAATTACAGCAAAGATGGTTGGCGAACTGCGCGAAAGCACAGGTGCTGGACTTATGAATTGTAAGAAGGCGTTGGTAGAAACCAGCGGCGACTTCGACGCAGCTGCAGAACTTCTTCGTAAGAAGGGTGAAGCGACCGCAGCCAAGAAGGCTGGCCGAGACGCATCTGAGGGAATCATCGAAACTTACATCCACTTGGGTGGTAAGGTCGGTGTAATGGTCGAATTGAACTGCGAAAGTGATTTCGTAGCTAAGACAGACGACTTCAAGAACTTGGTCCGCGATATAGCCATGCATATTGCAGCAGTGAATCCAGCCTGTATTTCTCGCGAGGAAATTGATCCTGCGATCATTGAGGCAGAGCGTAAGATTGCAGAAGGCCAAGCTGAAGGTAAGCCAGAAGCCGCGATCGCTAAGATCGTTGAAGGTAAGCTTAATAAGTTCCTCAGCGAGTCTTGCTTGCTAGAGCAACCATTCGTCAAGAACCCAGATCAAACGGTTCAGCAGCTCCTCACTGAGATGATCGCCAAGATGGGGGAGAACATGGTGATTAAGCGTTTTGCTCGTTTCCAAGTCGGCGCGTAAAGCGAATTCGGTTTATATACTTTCCAAAAGCCCTTTGCTCCATGAGCAAAGGGCTTTTTTATGATTCAATGCAAGTGAATGGAGCCTGTCTATTGTGATCACTCTAACCTTTCATTTGGGCGTCATTTGCGCTGTTTAATCCAAGCAGTGGTAGCAATCGGGTACATGCACTGGAGACCTATCTACACCTTTGACTATGAGCCATTCAGTTGGATGCGCTACTGATTACCCAGTAACACGTTCGCTTTCACTGTCTTGGGCAGCAATCAGTATACGTTTCCGCTGGTTACGGTACTTTTCTTCCCCAAATGCACTGCGCCAGTAGCGCCACGGCAAGTTGACCAGCACAATAAAGAGCAGCTGGCTTGCAGCAAAGCTCATGGTCCACCAAAAGCCACTGGTGGTGAATCCATAAGCATGGAGGCCTACGCCGAGTAGGTTAGTGCCGAACCAGGACCACACGGTGACGATGTTGCCGCAGATCGCTAAGGCCATCAGCCCTCGTTCACGCACGATACCGCCCCAGCGCGCGTGCAGGACGATAGCCCCCATGATCACGATCATCAGTGCTCCGTTTTCTTTAGGATCCCAGCCCCAGAAGCGGCCCCAACTTTGGTCGGCCCAGATGCCGCCGAGGATAGTCCCAACCAGGCTAAACAAGGTGGCAAAGCAGGTGATACCATACACCATACTGACGATGGATTTTGCAGATTCTTTTGTAAACCGTTTAGAAAAAAGCCCCAGCACAGTGAAGATCAGTGCCAATGCGCCGGCAAAAAACATCGCTGAGTAGCCGAAGGTGATGACTGTGACGTGAGTGGCCAACCAGAAATTGGAGTCAAGCACCGCACGCATCATTTCCAATGTATCACCGCTCATTGCTAAGTGGTGTGCGATAATCAAGGTACAGAAGCCGACTAGGGCAGCCATGGCAGCACCAACGCCATTCTTGAAGAACTTTTCTAGGAAAATTCCGAGGAGTACCGCACCCCAGCCAACGAACACTGCAGATGAGTAGAGATTCGTTACAAAGACACCATAGCGCTCTTGTATATACATGCGGGCGATCAAGCCAAATGTGTGTACTGCAAACGCCAGCACCGTCACCCAGAAAGCTGCCTTAGTGAGAGTGGCTGGCCAGCGTAGCCATGAAAAGCAGACTGTGAGGAAGATCAGCACGTAAAGCTGCATCGAAAGGTAGAACGGCTGTACCTCGTTGAAGCGGCGCTCAAAGTGAATGCGCTCTATGTCGCTTGGAAAATCTGCGATGAAGCGTTGGCGCAGTTCTTGTACTGTTTGGTTGAACATCTCAGGCTGATCGAGCCGATACGCCATGGTGAGGCTGGCGTAGCTGGTTACGTAAGGGCTGAGGCCATCGCCGCGCATCGCATCCAGCAGTTCCAAGCCAACATTTTTCCAGTCATCGAGTGGATCGACGGGAGCTGGGGGCGGTACGACCCTAAAGTGTGCGGTCTGAGAAAGTTTTAAGTAGTCGTCGCCAAATTGAATGAAGCGACCAAGCACCTCTGCATCGTAGTCATCGCCGGCTTGTTGCTTACGTAGTTCAGCGAGACCGGGAGTGATGTCAGCAAGGTATGTCTGGTACTCATCGACAAGTCGATCCAAGCGCTCGGGAGTACCGACGGGGTGCAGCGAGTGCATCACTCGGTGGTAGAGCGTGAGCCCGTCATTAAGATCTGCAATTTGTTGTTCGTAAGGACTCCGCTTCTTTGGCTCAGGGTTGATTTCCCTGTAAAGACCGAGGATCTCCTCAAAGTGTGGTAGCAGATCGTTGAAGGCGTAGTGACGTTGACCTTTTTCGGCGATACCTGCGATGCCAAGATCATCTGGGAATTCGATCTTAAATACACGGTAGGTATCGGCGACTTCGGGGCGCATGGTCAGGTCCATGAACCATTCAATTGGGCTGAGTGTGACGCCTTCAGGGGTACTTACTTTTTGGCGTCCAGCAAGGATCAGCAGGGTATTTCGCGCGACCGAATCGAGCGGTTTGATACGCCCACCAACTTGCACCGGCAGTTCAGCGAAGCTATTGATGTCGAAGTCCGAAGCATGGTTCGTTGGCTTCAACCCACGTGCAACGATGAGCGCCGCGATGATCAGAATGAGGTAAAAGGCAAATTTCTTCATTATACACCTGTGCGTTTGTTGAGGAACTTGAAGAAATGCATGCCAAACTGAATGAGCATACCCGATCCCATCAGTAGTACACTTATGTATGGAAGTGCCCAACCGGGGTTACGTACAACTTGAAAAATTGAAGTGCGGTCGTCATTCGCAAATGATGCTTGATAGAAGGTAAGCCCTTCGTAGCGCAGCGGATGATTCATATAGATGAGCGCCTTTTGGTTTTTGCTGCTGTTTTCATGGTGGACCATGATTTCGCTGGAGAAATTGAATGGGATTTCAGTGCCCGGATATTTTTCGTGGGAGAAGTCAACCAGCTCGATTTCAAAAGGATAGTAGTGGCGCTTTAGGCGCAGCGCGATTTCCCAACTTTTTTCGCCTAGTTCCACCAGTTGCGGAGGGAAGCGATCGTCGATTACGTTGGAGACTAGCCATGTGCCTAGTGAGCCTTGCGGACTGAGGACTTCAATATATGCCGTAGCAGTGTTAATCTCGTTTTCTGCATAGGTGACTGCAGCGGGAGTCACAACAATGCCCATTTTTACCGCAGCACCTTTGGTTGCGGGCGATTTGACTGGCTTGCCATCTGTTGCTCGACCGATCTGGGCATTTGGGTAGTAATTAACAGTGCGAATGCTCAAGGGGCTGTCCGGCACGTTGACTTCTTTACCCGCTTTTAAGAGTGAGACTGGTATGCTGTGGACGGTGTCGAGGTCGGCATGGCTACGGTCAATGAGCACTAGCTCGTTATTACGATATTCTTGAGAGAAATTACTGCGACTGCCTTCATCCACAGGCATTTGGCTTTCTTCAGACAGAATGTCGGTCATGAGTTCACTGACTAGTAGTAAGATCAGTCCGACGTGAATTAGAAACAGGCCGCTTTTCTTAATGGTAAATTTAAAGCGGGTGATGTGCGCGGCGAGTAGGTTGATTAGTAGCATCCCGCCGAGTAGGTAGCCTCCGGGCATTGGCAGTCGAAACCAGAATAATTGGTCGTAAGCGATCCATGTTTTCGGGTAGGCCCAGACTGCGATAAAGCTTTCGAAATAGATTTTTTGCGTTTCCCATATGCCGGTTTCCACTTGTGCAAGGGTGCCGAAGAAGATCAACATCATGGACAGACCGAGCAGTACGACTGTCAGTCGTAAAGAGGAGAAAAAATGGATCAGCGTTTTCATCATTTAGTGGGCGTGGTCTTCGAGCACGATACTATTGAGGAAGTCCTGCATGGCAGTTTCGTTGGCAAGCACAGTATTAGTATCACCCAACATCTTGAAAAACCAAGTATTGCCGTGGAAGGGTAGTAGTGCACCTAGAATCGATTGTGTCTTACCTTCTAGGCGTACGTAAAGCGCGCGATGATTGGCGATGTCGATGCCCACAGTATAGGCCGGCAGGTCGTCAAGCGCAGCGTCTGCTAGCCCGATTTGGCCGCGCCATCGGTTGATGTTGGCAAGGCGCCCACCGACATCACCAGGAAAGGTTAGGACGGTGATTTCAGCGCTGCCGCTCTCATCGCCCACTTTAAAGTTGGCTTTGCGTATGCCGCTTGCGGCTACCTCTTGCCAGCCAGCCGGTTTCGTGTAGCCGATCTCACCTGCCTCGTTGGCTGCTTCTTGCATGCCGGGGAGTACTTCCATGTTGCTTGGCGCAGTCGTGGTCGGGGCAACCGTATCTGGCATCGGTAAAGTCGCTGCGCGTACCTCCTTCGGTATCTTGTAGGTGGTCGGCTGTGCGCGGTCACACGCACTCAGGCAAAGTAAAGCCGCGGCTAATAGAATCAATGCGAGGCCTGCTGGTGAGAAATTTCTGAATTGCTGCGTCATTATGTGTCTACAGGTTTGTCGAGCGCGCGCAACAGAGTCAATTGCGAGTGGCTGCTATTTCCTGTGCTAATGAAGTTAATTAGTTAACTCAGTAGAGCCACTAGGCTCTCTAGTTATTGAACCGAAAGAGTGCGACGTCGCCGTCTTTAAATTCATAGTCTTTACCTTCGAGGCGATATTTACCAGCCTCACGAGCTTTGGCAACATTACCTGCTGCAATCAAGTCATCGTAGGCGACAACTTCTGCTTTAATAAAGCCTGATTCAAAGTCCGTATGAATTACGCCTGCACATTGCGGCGCTTTCATGCCATTTTTAAAGGTCCATGCGCGCACTTCTTGTACGCCAGCGGTGAAGTAGGAGGCCAGTCCTAGCAGCTCGTAGGCTGCACGAATCAGGAGCGAGACACCAGAATCTTGAATGCCAAGAGATTCGAGATATTCTGCAGCTTCTTCACCATCAAAGTCGATCAGTTCGGCCTCTACAGCCGCCGATATGACACAGATCCCAGCACCATGATGCTCGCGGGCGAAGGTTTCGACTTGAGATACAAAAGCGTTGCCGGAGTAATCCGCTAAGTCACTTTCGGCGACATTACAGGCGTATAGGACGCGCTTGGCGGATAGCAGGCACAGGCGCTTGATGACGATGAGTTCATCATCATTCATGTCTAGTGTAATTGCTGGCTTGGTCTCGTTGAGATGTGGCAAGAGGCGCTCGATAAGGAGGAGATTTTCTGCAGCTTCTTTGTCCCCGCCACGGGCTTTTTTCACCAGCTTTTCTTGCTGGCTTTCAAGCGAACTGATGTCGGCTAGAATGAGCTCGGTGTTGATCACCTCAATGTCGCGCAGTGGATCAATCGATCCCATGTTATGAATGATGTCTTCATCTTCAAAGCAACGTACTACGTGTACGATCGCATCGACTTCGCGGATATTAGCTAGGAACTTGTTGCCCAGGCCTTCACCTTTACTCGCGCCCTCCACGAGGCCTGCTATATCGACGAATTCAATCGCTGCAGGGATGACCTTATCGGTCTTTGATATCTCTCGCAGCGGCTCTAGGCGAGCGTCTGGCACTTGAACAACGCCCACGTTGGGGTCGATCGTGCAAAACGGATAGTTTGCCGACTCTGCCTTACGCGTGCGCGTGAGAGCATTGAACAGTGTACTTTTGCCCACATTGGGGAGACCTACGATACCAGCTTGAAGCATAACGGGAAGAAAATGCGAAGCGTGTGCTAGGGTGCAATGTTAATCCGTCAAGGAATATAGCTTGGTGACAAGTTAACTAGTGCAGCACCGATCAAACTCTTCCCGCTGCCAGTCGAGCAGTCCTGGCAATCGATCAAAGTGATTGCCGTTGCGAATCGTTGTGAAGTTAATTGAGAACTACAAAATGTGAGTGGTTTAATGTGCATTTGAGTTTAAATGCAAATTATCTGCTGTATTTTCGTCTTAGATGATTCTGCTCCAGTGTTGCTATCTGACGATTGTAATCCTTGGATACAGCTCGGCAAGGCTCCAGCCCTTAGGTTTCTTATCGGGTGCACTGGGCGAGCAAGAAAATCTACAGCTTTAAGAATGAGTATGAATCGACAATCCAAGAATAATTCTGAGGGCAGGAATCAGAAGGCTCTGCAGGCGTTGCGCCGTAAATTACCGGGGCGGGTTTCGGTTGATGATGAAAGTTGTTTCGCGGCGTCACTGGATAATATGCGCCTGTCGTTCATGCCCGATGCCGTGGTGAAGGTACAAGCTGCAGAAGAAGTAGGGGCTGTGCTGAAGCTCGCGAATAAGTATACAGTTCCGGTGACTGCGCGTGGCGCAGGTTCCTCGGCAACTGGATCGACGGTACCATTGCGCGGAGGTTGGGTGCTTGATGTTTCTGCGCTCAATCAGATTCAGATCAATACAGTTTCAAGAATGGTGACAGTCGGACCGGGCGCGGTGACCGCTGAAATACAAGCACAGGTCGAGGCGGTTGGCCTGTTTTATCCGCCCGATCCCTCATCAAAGAAATATTCGACGATCGGAGGTAATATTGCCTGTAATGCTGGGGGGTTACGCTGCGTGAAATATGGGGTGACGCGCGACTATGTGCTCGGGTTGGAAGGATTTTATGCCGACGGCAGCCCATTTAAATTAGGGCTGGCGCTGAAAAAATATGTTTCTGGACTAAATCTGCGTGATTTAATGATCGGCTCGGAGGGCACACTAGGTGTGATCACCTCGGCAACTTTGAAGCTTTTGCTAAAACCAGAAAAACGCTGGACGGGCATGTTTGCATTCAAGTCCGAAGCCGCTGCGCTGAAGTCGGTGGTGGCGTTGTTTGATGCGGGGCTCAATCCGTCAATCTTAGAGTTTCTGGATCGTCAATCAGTCACTTGTGCTGAGCGCTACACTGGTAAGACCATTTTTGCAGAATGCCCACGCGCCTCGATTTTATTGATTGAGCTCGATGGATATCCAGCGGAGGTGCGCGCACAGCGCAAGCAGCTATTGAAGTTTATGCAGGATCGTGCGCAAGCACAGCGAGAGGCTGGTACCGAAGCGCAAGCCGAAGCACTCTGGCAAGTGCGGCGCACCTGTTCTCAGTCGATGTTTTCGATCGCCGACACCAAGCTCAATGAAGACGTGGTGGTGCCAATTCAGAAACAAGCAGAATTGATTCGCTATACCATCGCACTGAAAAAAGAGATTAGCTTGGCTACGCCGACTTTCGGTCATGCAGGAGACGGTAATTTACATGTACATATTATGTACAATCGCTCGAATCCAGACGATGCGCTCAAAGCTAAGGCAGGGATTAAGAAATTAATGCAAAAGGTAGTCGATCTTGGCGGGGTGATTACGGGCGAACACGGCGTGGGACTGGCGAAGGCACCGTTTATGGAGATACAGCATAGCAAGGCGGAAATTGCCGCGATGCTGGCAGTCAAGACCGCGCTCGACCCGAAAGGAATTTTAAACCCGGGAAAAATTTTTGAGCCATTTGAAGTATGGGATCATGAACCGGTAAAAGTAACATTGCCCTGGGATCACCGGTAGGCGCAAGTACAGCATAGGCATCAATGAATAGGTAGGTTGGCGACTTTTTGTGCCGCTTTAAACGACCAATCCTCTGAGGCTAACGGCTATCAGTGCGGTTGCGCTCGAATCGTCTATGGATGCTTTGACTTCATCACTTGACCTACACGGTGCGTCGCACAAATTAAGTCGCATGTTTGACCCGATTGATGCGCTTAAAGAATATATCCGTTTCCCTTCCGTTTCAACGGACCCAGCGTATGCCGATGGCATGAAAGGCGCCCGTGAATATGCGACGAAGTTGTTGCAGGAGCTTGGGTTCAAAGTCGAGGTGGTGGAGACGGAGTTGCATCCGATTCTATTGGCGGAGCGCTTTGGGAGCTCTGACTGGCCGCACATCGCAATTTACGGGCATTATGATGTGCAACCAGCAGACCCGTTTGAGCTGTGGACGAGTGAACCTTTCGAGCCTGAAGTACGTGAGGGGCGCATCTATGGTCGCGGCACTGCCGATAATAAAGGACCAACCATTGTGCACATGTCGGCACTGGCTCGTGTGCTGGCGAAGCATCCGGACTTACCGCTCAATATCACCTATGTGATCGAAGGCGAGGAGGAGATCGGCAGTCCCAGCATGCCAACGTTTTTTGATAACTTCGCCGCGCGTTTGTCGAAGGCGGACTTTATTTTGGTTTCTGACACAGGCAGCCCCAACACGGAGCAGATTGTAGTGACGACAGCTTTGCGTGGGTTGGTGGATTTGGAAATTAAGGTGCGTGGCCCGAAGAGTGATCTGCATTCCGGCATCCATGGTGGCGCAGTGTATAATCCGTTGCAGGCATTGATGGAAATTTGCGCGGGCTTGCACAATCCGGATGGCAGTGTGAATGTGCCTGGCTTTTACGATGATGTGTTGCCGGTGCTAGACTGGGAGCGGGCCGAATTAGGGCGTTATCCTGAGACAGTTGAGAGTTACCAAGCGATGCTCGATGTGCCTGCATTTTATCCTGCTAATGGCCTGACTCCGCTGGAAGCAGTGCGCTTTGGCCCAACACTTGAGTTCAACGGTATTGGCGGCGGTTATCAGGGCGAAGGTTCAAAGACGGTGATTGCTAGTGAAGCATTTGCCAAGGTGACTTGCCGCTTAGTTGCGAATCAAGATCCGCACAAGATACAGGACCAGGTGGTGGCTGCGATTGAGGCTTTGTGCCCTAGCGGCGTCACACTAAATGTGCGGCGTGGGCCAGTTGCGGAAGCGTATTTAGCTGTGCCGCCAGAGCGTCCAAATACACCTGAAGATCAACCGGAGTCGCTGGCGCGTGCGTTCAAGTCAGCGGATCGTGCGATTGAGCAATGCTTCGGTAATGCACCGATCTATTTGCGCGAGGGAGGGAGTATTCCGGTGATTGCGGATTTTAATAAACGTGCCGGCTTAGATGCCTTAATGATTGGGCTGTTTACGCCGATAGACAATTTGCATGCACCGGACGAAGGGTTCGACTTACAGCTGATGGAAAATGCGATTGCCGCCTTTGAGCAGATCTTCTGCGACATTGCTGGGGTGTCCTAGAGGACCGCACCTGCGCCCAAACTACGCTAGGTACAATTCATTTAGTTAAGGAGTCTGGGGATTCCCCCAGCACTTGTGGATTGACTCTTGGGCTCGAATTCAGACTTCTTTTGCCATGAAATTTATTAGTACACGCGGCCAAGTGCCTCCTGTTTCTTTTTCGACTGCGGTTGCGCAGGGACTCGCTCCAGACGCTGGGCTGTATCTGCCAGAAGCATTACCTAATTTGAAGCCGTTTCTGCAGGAGTGGGCATCGCTCAGCTACGCGGAACTGTGTGAGGCATTTTTTGCCCTCTTTGCCACCGATATTGATCGCGCAGAATTAAGAGGGATCGTTGCCCGCTCGTATACCAAGTTTGATCATGCCGACATTGCACCGATCCAGCAATTGAGTGACGAACTATTCGTGCTGGAGCTCTTCCATGGCCCGACACTAGCGTTTAAGGATTTCGCGCTGCAACTGTTAGGCAATTTGTATGAAGCGCAGATCACGCGCACTGGTAAGCCGATTTCTGTACTAGGGGCGACTTCCGGTGATACTGGAGCGGCTGCGATTCATGGCTTGTTGGGCAAGGTCGGGGTAAAGACTTTTATCCTGTATCCAGATGGGCGAGTGTCGCCGCTGCAAGAGCGGCAAATGACTTGTACTGAAGCGAGCAATGTGTACCCGTTGGCGATTAAGGGTAGCTTTGATGATGCTCAAGCGGCGATGAAGACCGTATTCGAGGATCAGGACTTCGCGGCCGAAGTCGGCCTTTCGGCGGTTAACTCGATCAACCTTGCTCGTATTCTAGCGCAGTGTGTGTATTACCTTTCGGCATTCTTCCGCTTGCCTGAAGCGGTCCGCGAGGAGACGACTTTTGTGGTGCCAACAGGTAACTTTGGCAATGTGCTCGCCGGCTGGATGGTACAACGAATGGGAGTACCGATTAAGGGATTCCGCGTTGCAACGAACCAAAACGATATTCTCCACCGTCTGTTTCAGACGGGGACCTATAAACTCGACGCTGTGTCACCTAGTCTTGCGCCGTCGATGGACATTCAGGTCGCGTCGAACTTTGAGCGCTTCCTATACTATGCAGAAGATTGTAATCCTGAAAAAGTACGCGAGATTATCAGTACGTTTAAGCAAACAGGAAAATATGTGTTTGATACATTCAAGTCCGATGGCATCACCAGCTCTCGTACCGACGACGAAGAGATTGGCGCGATTATTAAACGGGTGCATGAGCAATATGGGTACGTAGTAGATCCGCACACTGCTTGTGGTTTTGCTGGTGAGTTCGATGGGCCTCAGATCATTTTAGCGACTGCGCATCCGGCGAAATTTCCAGATACGATAGTGGACTCGATTCAGCAAAACTCAACGCATCCGTCATTGGAGACATTAAAGCAAATTGAACCTGTGAAGTATGCAGTCGAGCCCACACCTTTAGCCATTAAGGCTTTTATGCGATCCCATTAGCATAGGTTGATACGCGGGGGTAGGCCACCGAATGGTGAGCGAGGTGTTTTAAATAATTAATCTATTTAATGCAGGTTGAGTAGATCCAGTTACATGCGATGAGCATAGCATCTTTTGAGCATCTTATTTGGCGTTTTTTTTGGAAATGGCCTAAGGTGCGTTGTCCACGGTTTATTCGATTCGGGAATCGTGCGCATGAATTTGTGCATAATTTCTATATTATTATGCCCCAGAGCGCCGTGAAATATAGTGTAGATGTCAATTTATTTTGAATTTTTGCTGGTAGATGCGACAGATTTTGTCTCTGTTATGAAGGGATTTAAATGAGTGTTAGGTCGGTTAATAAACCCAGGTATGTGTAGTCTGATAACCCTACTCATTTGGATCTGTATTCCCTATCCGTGAAAATTTTAATTTTAACAGCGTTATACCCGCCGCTCAGTACGAGGGGGCATGATGACCGCTGCCGCCAGGTGGTGGAAGCGCTGTCGATGCGTGGGCACCGGTTGCAGGTATTAACCTCAAATCATCGATTGCCGCCTATGGGGTTACAAGGGGAGAAGGGGGTGTATCGAGATTTATTGCTGCATGATGTGGTGGAGCCTGAGAAGGTCGCAGATTTACCTTATCGTTTGCTGCATGCGCATGAATTGAGTAATGCGCGTGCATTGTATCAACGTATAGACCGTTTTAAGCCAGATATTGTTTATGTTTGGAATATGAATCGTCTGTCGAAATCTCTTTTGTTCAGCCTTCAAGAGCAGGGGATATCAGTTGCTTACGATTTGCATTGTAACTGGTTAAGGCAGGAGCTGTTTGACTCCGATCCATGGTTTCACTGGTGGAAAGATCGCCAAGGCTGGAAAATGAAAATCTTTAAGCTGTACTTGAAATTAACAGGTCAGAAGCGCCGACAACTTAAGAATTTCCCGATAGGAGCGGTTGTGGGTCTTGATTTATCAATGGCTTCGGTGTGTAGCGAGAGCCTGCGTCGTGATCTATTGGCATCTGGAGTGACTCAAGCCGCTTTGTTACCTCTCCTTTACCCAGCATTGAATACGAATTATTTAGTCATGAAAAAACGCTACCAGCGGGCGCGGCGTTTTATGTGGGCGGGCCGCCTTAATGCAGACAAAGCGCCAGGAGTAGCGTTGCGTGCGGTGGCGGTTTTAAAGGATCGAGGCATCAATGTATTAGTTGATTTTTTTGGCATGGGCGAGCCGCTGGAGCGCAAATCGATGCGTAATTTGATTGATGCGTC
The DNA here is from genome assembly GCA_017857255.1 of Puniceicoccaceae bacterium. Lineage (GTDB taxonomy): Bacteria > Verrucomicrobiota > Verrucomicrobiia > Opitutales > Coraliomargaritaceae > Lentimonas. Next base: position 38,259 of record JAFMDL010000013.1, read on the forward strand.
AGGTCTCGGCGATTCTGTGCACATGCTAGGAATCCGCCCGGGGGCTCTCATGTCCAAATATTCGGAATATGACGCATTCTTATTTACCAGCGGTTCGAATGATCCTTTTCCGATTTCGCCACTGGAGGCAATGCGGTGTGGTTTACCGTGTATTTTGGCACGTAATGGAGGTATTACCGAAGTGTCTATAGAGAATGAAACTGCATTACTTTATGAGGCTGGTGATGCGGAGGCACTGGCCGATGCGATGCAGCGGATGATGGCACTGGAGGATGGTGGTGCGTCGATGGCAAAGAATTGTACGGAAAGTTTGCAAGGGAAGCACTCACTCGCCAACGTTGTGAATAACATTGAAGCGTTTCTGTCAGCCTCTAGCGACTCCAACTCGACAAAGAATAATGACCAACAAAACTGATATCCCCGGTATTGATTTCGACCAGTCGACTCCAGTGATGGATCGCGAGCAAATTGACATGTTACTCATGGTGGATAACGGCGACGGCGACTCAGAAGCACTGATACGAACTTTGTTCCAGCTCTTTAGGACAGAAAGTGCCGAGAAGTTGACAAATCTGGAGGCTGTCTGTGCGGCTAATGATACTGCGGAACTGCGCAGCATGGTACATTTCGTCTCTGGCAGCGCAGGTAATCTGGGCCTGGCCCACCTAGCGGGCTTTTATCGTGCCCTAGAGCATGCGATCGTAGCAGGTCGGTTAAATGATCTCAGCGAGTGCGCGATTGTGATTCGCTCTGCCTTTGACGCTGGCTGCGCGGCTTTTAGTGAAGAGTTTGACGCCTAAGCACACACCAAGGTGTCTTGGCGTATAAAAATGTTGGGTGCGACTTCACCTTTAAACTGTTAAGCTTAGTTCAGTTGAATTCGAGCGCCAGGCCATCACATCCATATGATTCTAAACGCGTGGGCTCAGCGATTCTGTGGTACAAATTAGCTATATCAGTTAGGCATTTAGTAAAGGAGCTCGTGACTGACCAAAAAAACTCCTCAAACTGAGTGACTTTATGGAGTGATTTGTCTTAGAACATATGAGATGTCATTAATAGATCGATATGTGTTCAAGGAATGGGCGGTGGGCTTCGCTCTGACGCTCGGAGTAATTGTTGGCATATTAATCCTGCAGAATATGTACGATAGCTTACCCGACCTGTTGAATGTCGGAGCCAGTGTTAGTGAGGTGTGCTATTATTATGCACTATCCCTACCAACTTATTTACCAGCGATTTTGCCTATCGCCTTTCTTGTTTCGCTATTATTTTCACTAGGCACACAGCACCGTAATAACGAAATCATTGCGATGCGTGCCTCGGGTGCCAGTTTGTTGCGCATCAGCCGCTCGCTCTGGCTTGCTGGACTGGCGCTGTCAGGCTTGTTGTTTTATCTTACTGCGTCGTTGGTGCCGCATTCGGTCGAGCGCGCTCGCACTTTTATTGAAAATCTGGAGTATGCTTCTTTGGAGCAGGGTTTGGAGCATCGGCAGTTGGGCCTAGTCTACAATTTGGGTTTTGATAATCGTAAAGATGGCCGACTTTGGTTCATGAATCGTTTTAGTGAACGAGCGTGGCTCGGCCTTGGTGTCAATGTGCATACGCGCGATACTGAAGGTCAGGAGTTGAATCGTATTTCTGCTAGCGAGGCTTATTACGATGATACTCAAGGGCATTGGGTGTTTTTAAATGGCCGGGAATTAATACTGGATGCTGAGACAGGCGATCCAATGCGAACGCTACCATTTAAGAAGAGAGTGTATGAGGACTTTGATGAAGATCCGAGTTTGATGTTGGCGCTGTATAAGAAACCCAAGATGTTGTCGCTGTTTGAGCTACGCCGAATTATTGATCTATTGCCAGCAGAGGATAATCCGATCGTGCATGCCTATTTAGTACGTTATTTCTCATTGCTTGCAGCCCCATTCAGCTGCCTAGTTGTGGTTGGGCTTGCCGTACCATTTGCTGTATCCGGCGTACGAACAAATCCTATGGTAGGAATTTCCAAATGCATGGGGTATTTCTTCGTTTTCTATCTGTTGATTAGTGTCGCAACGATTTTAGGCGAGCGCCAGCTTATCCCAGCGTTGCTCGCGGCATGGTTGCCAAATCTGGCCATGTTTGGCGCGGCTGCTTGGCTGTTTCGACAGGCTCGCTAGGGTTTGTTTATTATGGATATTTTACCGGAAAAAATGCTTCGCCTGAAGGATTCGTTCATCGATGCTTCAGGGCATCCATGGGTGCCACTCGCGGCATTGGAACATACGGAGGAATTATTCTGCGATGGTACGGCAAACACGTTATTATCTGCTGGTGGACAGATTCTTGGGAGTGGTATCTTTGATCGTCGAAACCCTGCTGCTGCATGGCGTCGCTTTAGTTTAGCCGAAGGGGTGGATTTCAATCAAAATTATATTATTGATGCGATGCAGGAGGCATTAGGGCGTCGCGGCGAGGAGAGCTGCCAGCGATTAATCAGTTCGGATGCCGATTATTTACCAGGATTAGTTGTGGAGCAGTATGGCGATATCCTTACAGTTAATACGGAGACTCCAGCCGTTGATGCGCACTTAGAGGTAATTACCAGTCTATTGATGGAGCACTATATGCCGCAGGAAGTTGTTCTCTTGAATGACTGCGAGACGCGCTCTACATATGGTTTGAAACGTGAAATCCGAACTCTAAGCGGTAACAATTTGAAGGGGCGTTGGGTTGAAATTGACGAGGTGCACTATCGTCTGGACTGGCTGCAACCGCAGAAACCGCGCTTTTTTCTCGATCAACGTGAGCAGCATAGTTTGGTGGGGAGCCTGTGCGCGGGACGTGTCGTGCTTGATGCGTTTGCGCATTCTGGCGCTTTTGCATTACAGGCCGTTCGTGGCGGTGCCGAGCATGTGGTGGCAATTGATGCATCGGAGACATGCATTAAAGCGATCGGTGCCAATGCTCAGCGCAATAACGATTTCATTGAAGCAATCGATTGTGATGCCGTAGCATTTTTGGCTGAGCGAACTGCGGGAGATTTTGACAGTATTATATTAGACCCACCTGCCGAGATGATGCAGGACTGGGAAACTTTGAAGGAAGTACATGCCTCTGCATTTCGTTGCCTCCCCACAGGCGGTGTGTTGGCTACGTATTGCCGATCCGAGACCATTTCACTGCAGGCATTTGAGCAAATGGTAGCTGCTGCCGCAGCTCAAGCTGGGCGTGAAGGGCGTATCTTTGCCCGGACAGGGCAGCCGTTTGATTTCCCCAGCTTATTGAATTTCCCTGAGAGCCATTACCTGAAAGGGCTTATTTTACAGGTAGAGTAGAGCGGTCAATATCTGCTGCATGTTTACGGAAGGATGCTAACTCCTGTTTGACTACTGGTAACAATAAATAGACCCCGATTAAATTCGGGAAGCACATGCCCAACAGCATGCCGTCGGAGAAATCGGTGACTGCGCCTAAAGACATTGAAGCGCCAATTACAATACATGAGCAGAATAAAATTTTGTAGAAAAGCTCTGCAAATTGACTGCGACCAAATAGGCTAGCCCACGCTTGTTGACCATAGTAGGACCAAGAGATCATGGTCGAAAAAGCAAATAGCGTGACCGCAATAAAGAGTACAAACGGAAACCATGCGATCACTGAGGCAAATGCTTGAGACGTGATGGAGATGCCATCCATGGAATTGCCGATGCTCTCACCGTAGTTGCCGGTAATGACGATAACAAGCGCCGTTAAAGAGCAGACCACCACGGTATCGATAAAAGGTTCTAGTAGGGCAACGAGACCTTCACTAGCAGGTTTCGTAGTCTTGACTGCTGCATGAGCAATCGGAGCCGAACCAATCCCTGCTTCATTGGAGAAAGTCCCACGTTGAATACCGACAAGCATGGCGCCAATTAAGCCACCAACATAGGCATCTGGTGTGAATGCTTTGCTGATGATGAGTCCGATCGCTGAGGGGATTTTATCAATATGTGTGACTAGCACAGTGATCGCCCCCAAAATATAAATGATACACATCAAGGGTACTAAGCGTGATGTGACGTTTGCGATGCGCCTGATTCCGCCAATAATTACGACACCAACGAGAATGGCAATCACCGCCCCGAAGACCCATCGATAGTCTGCTAATAGGCTGTCTGAGCCACCGCTAATATCGACAAATTGCGTGCAGACCTGATTGATCTGAAACATATTGCCGCCACCAAGCGACGCTCCAACGCACAAAATGGCGAAGATGAATGCCAGTGCAGATCCTAGCTTGCCCCACGCGGCACCGCGCTCGGCTAGCCCTTTTTTCAGATATTTCATCGCGCCGCCACTGACTTTGCCATTCGCATCAATATCTCGGTAGCGTACGCCGAGTGTACATTCTGCAAATTTTGTGGTCATACCGACGAAGCCTAAAATAACCATCCAAAATGCAGCACCCGGACCGCCCTTTGAAATCGCAATGGCGACACCCGCAATGTTACCGAGTCCAACGGTGGCCGAGAGTGCAGCTGTCAGTGCCTGAAAGTGAGTAATTTCTCCAGGGTCAGTCGGCTTGGAGTACTTGCCGCGAATGGTTCGGATCGCGAGTCCAAACGAGGTGATATTGATGAACTTAAAGTAAACAGTCAGAAAGATTGCTGAGCCCGCGAGCCATATCAGTATAAACGGGATTTCTTTGCCACCGAGTGAGAATGGCTTGAAGAAGATGATCTCAAAGATCTTGGCGGTCCATGGTGCCACCGCGCTGTTGATTTGCTCGTCAAGTGATGCCTCACTGGCGTGTGCAGTGCTGATCACTAAAGGAATTACCGGCAATAGGCGTAGATAGTTGAGTAGGCGTCGCATAATCGTGTGTGGTTGATAATGAGTGACTTTTAGATTTCAGCTCGAATTCACAAGTTTAATCAATACGGGTGAATTGATTCATGCGTTAAACCTTCAGTAGCGAGCATAAAAAAGGCGCATTCGTAAGAATGCGCCTCAAAGAAAAGTTACGATTGGGGCAATTATACGTCGTCTTTTTTCGGTTCGGTCGTGTTTGCCTCAGAGTTCTCAGAAGAATTTGCGGTGTTGGCTGCGACGTTTTTTGCAGCTGGGCTCGCCGCAGGCTGGTCGTCGGCATCCATGGCGTTACGAACATCATTTTCAATGTCAGCCGTGGCTTTCTTAAATTCTTTAATGGATTTGCCGAACGATCTAAACAGTTCAGGCAGGCGTTTGGCTCCGAAGAGTAGTAACACCACCAAGAAAATTAGGATTAGCTCCGGTGCGCGGAGGTTTTGAATGAAAGCAAAAGGTTGAATATTCATGAATTATTTATGCTCTACTATGTATTAGTTTTCCTCAGAGGCAATGCTATACAGTTCTGATAGCTCAACACTGCGATTCGCGCTTGCAGATTCTACGACGTGGTTAATTTTAGGAGAGCCTCCAAGAATGTCCGCAGTGATGAGTGTCAGGCTTGAGCTCGGACGCACTTTGAGGACTCCGGTTTCGACGCCTGCGTAGTTTTTAGCGATCAGAAAATCACCCCCGAGAGCGACACCGTTTCGAATTGTAGCGATTCGTTCAAATAGATCGACGTGCACGATGAGTGGTGCATTCTGCTGGATTACGGGTGTTGAATCACCTTGGTCATGCTTCCCTTCGGTTATTAGCACGTCATTATTGGCGCAGCCACTGGTTAGGAGAGCTAGCGCACAGCTAGCGGAGATCAGTATGATGGGGTATAAACGCATTGAGTGGTTTTTGGGTAATTCAGGCAGGTAAAAGTCTGTTAGTCTTTAGAGTTTTCGCGCTTGAGGCTATCCATGCCAGGTTTTTCGAGATTGATATCACCTTCGAAGAAACCATGCAGCTGGCGGATACGAGTCGGGTGGCGCATCTTACGTAGTGCTTTGGCCTCGATTTGTCGAATACGCTCACGAGTGACCTTAAACTGGCGCCCAACTTCCTCGAGCGTGCGGGAATAGCCATCGGCTAGGCCAAAGCGTAGTGAGAGCACCTTACGCTCACGCTCAGTCAACGAGTCGAGGACATCGGTGATTTTTTCGCGTAAGAGGCTGTAGGCAGTCATGTCATACGGATTCTCAGCACCTTTATCTTCAATGAAGTCGCCGAAATTGGTATCGTCTGAGTCGCCGACTGGGCTTTGTAAAGAAATCGGTTGTTGTGCCATCTTCATGATAGACTGCACACGCTCAATCGGAAGGTTCATCTCGTCGGCGACCTCCTCTGCAGTGGGCTCGTGGCCCAGTTCCTGAAGGAGTTGCTTCTGAACTTGCATGACCTTGTTAAGGGTCTCGATCATGTGTACTGGAATACGAATCGTACGAGCCTGATCAGCGATAGAGCGGGTGATTGCTTGGCGAATCCACCATGTCGCGTAGGTCGAGAATTTGTAGCCGCGGCGGTATTCGAATTTTTCAACCGCTTTCATGAGGCCCATGTTACCTTCCTGAATTAAGTCGAGAAAGGAGAGGCCGCGGTTGGTATATTTCTTGGCGATTGAGATCACTAGGCGCAGATTAGCTTCCACCATTTCTGTCTTTGCTTTGTGAGCCTGGCGCGTACCAGTGCGCACTTCGCGGATAATTTCCATGAACGCGCGGGCGTCCATTTTGAACTCGAGGGTGAGCTCTCCCAGGCGCTTCTCAATCGCTGCCACATCGACTTTTTTCTTACGGCGGGTCGATACTTTATCGGCCGATTCGAGATCGTCGCAGTGGTCGGATATTTCGCGGTAGACGGGAGTGAGATTACTGAGGAAATCTTCAAATACTTTGAGCTTGAGGCAGTATTTACGCAGGACAAGGCGTAACTCCGTCTCGTATTTTTTCATGCGAGTGCGAGAGCGCTTTTCGTTGGGGCCATTGCCTGCTTCGGCTGCTTCAAGCTGGCTATCCCACGCGGCGTAGATGCGCTCGCCCAGTTTGTGGGCTTGCTCGAGTAGCACTGGAAGGCTGTTGAAATAGGCTTCGCGGCTTTCGATCTTTTTGTCGAGCACGACGCGGTCAAAGCGCTCCTCACGGTTGAGAAGTTTTTGAACGATGTTATTTTGAAACTCGAGCGTGAGTGCGGTTGAGAACAGTGCATCCTGTGCGCGCAACTCGGCTTTCTCAATACGTTTAGAGATGGCGACTTCTTCTTCGCGAGTCAAAAGAGGTACTTGCCCCATTTGCTTGAGGTACATCCGGACTGGGTCGTCAAGGATGTCATTTTGCGATGTGCGAACTTCTTTCTCCTCGGTTTCTTCCTGCCGCGCTTTGTAGGCTTCAACTTCACTGTCGTCGAGAATCTCGACTTCGAGGTTTTGTAGGATAGAGATGATATTTTCGATCTCGTCAGGATTATTGACGCTATCAGGCAGAGCCTTGTTGATATCTTTGTAAGTGAGGAAGCTCTGCTCTTTGGAAAGTCGAATGAGCGTGCGGATGCGCTCATTGAGCTTTTCTTGTGCCTTGACGGAGAGTTTACGTTTCTTAGGCGCAGCTCTTTCAATCTCTTTATTGATCTCTTCAGCGCTAACAGTCTTCTTCTTTGCGACTTTTTTCTTGGCTACAACTTTTTTAGCGGGTGCTTTCTTCGCCGGCGCCGTCTTCTTGGCTACAACTTTTTTAGCGGGTGCTTTCTTAGCAGGCGCTTTTTTCTTGGCTACAACTTTTTTAGCGGGCGCTTTCTT
>JAFMDL010000056.1 GCA_017857255.1 Puniceicoccaceae bacterium
TGAACCTTTTTTTACTCTACCATAACAAAGGAAAGCGAAAACGATCACACTCTTAGAAACAATGATTTTCGCTTGCTGAAACTGCGTTTGAATAACTAGTCTAACAATTATTCAGATTGCTAAGTTACGTTTAGCAAACCAGTCATATCATTCAAAAATCATGGCAGACTATTATATCCGCACTCCTGACTACGAAAATTCTCGCGGGCCATTTGATGCCGCGCAGCTCTTGAGTCTGGCAGAAGCCGGCCAAATCACAGAAAACACCCTCCACTTCGACGAGGATAAAGAAGAATGGGTGCCAATTGCTCTGAACGAGAAACTCAACGCGCTCGTCTTTCCAGAGCGCGAACCGCTTTCGCTCAGAAGTGTGGAAAAAAAAGAGGCACGCGCGCCAAGCGACACGCCAAAAAAAGAAGGGCTAAAAGTGCACGATATGTTGGCCGCTGCGTCCTGTGAAACTGACGAAACCAGTCATATAAAGAAACAAAATGTGAACTTTGAAAAAGCAGCTTCACTGTCACCCAACGGCATAGCCATCGCGATGTTGCTTTCAGCACTCGCCCTACTCACACCATATTCTCAAATTATTAGTGATGCAATCTCTGCAGGACAAGTTGCCACGATCATAAACTATCCAATTGTTCTAATCGGACTATTTGATTTTGTAATGGCAGCACTCTTACTTTTAGCAATGACAGAAGTATACCCACTGTTGCGCGCTCGTGCAATGCTCACCTTTGGATTTGGGTTATACCTCGGCTGGAGCCTTGAAGATCCATTGATCGCACTCACTTCCGTAATGGCTGGAATTGGTATTTTCTATGCGACCATCTCTCGCAGCTACGGGTTGATGATCACGGTACTTGCACTCGCAATAGGCGGTAACGCGATCCTAAGCTATCTTGCATTCATTGATCGCTTCTCTGGGGTTTTTGAGAAGATCTATTTTCAAATAATATCAGCCTAATCGCCACTCCAAGTAGCTTCGCATATTGAATACCAACACACAACCTACGCCAACGGAGACTCAGGCCAACTTATTGTTAGGCGTACGCAGATACATCACTCGCATGCGTACAGTGATGGACAAAGATATTTGGGAACTGGAGAATCTCGGTCGCAAAACTGTACGCGCACGCTGCTACCTTTTACTGCGAATTTTAACACTGACCTTCCAAGGCCTAAGGCGCAATAAACTACCCGTTCAATCCGCAGCACTAACCTTCTATTCCTTAATCGGCATCGGCCCTCTCATCGCCTTGGGTATCATGATCTCCAGCTTTGTGATGGATCAATCTCCGGCAGATTTGACAGTCCAGGGACAGCCCGCAGAAAACCGCGCTGTCGAAGCGATTTCACGGGCCATCGCATACGCCGCACCGCAACTTGCGATCGACACAGACGCCAGTGACGGCATCGACAGCGCTGACCTCGCCCCTGAAATGACTGAGATGATCAATAACTTCATCGCTGCGGCTCAGTCTGGAGCTGTCGGCATCGTCGGTTCTCTCATGCTCTTTGTAATAGGGATTCAGGTGCTCTCCTCGATTGAGGGCTCATTCAACTCACTGTGGGGCGTCGACCAAGGACGTAAAATTGGAGAACGTATCGTAGTCTATTGGACTTTTATCAGCCTAGGTGCAGTCATGGGCGCCGCATCGCTTACGCTCGTGACGATCCCCAAAATTGCGCAATTGATGGAGCACCTACCCTTTGGCGGTGAGTTCCTTGCGGTTGCACTTGTTTTCAGCCCAATCATTGCATTTTTAATGATCACCACACTACTCGCGGTCTTCTTTCGTTTCATACCAAACACTCAGGTTCATTGGAAGTCCGCCTTTACCGGCGCTACCCTCGTCGTCGCAATGCTCCACATTTATAACATGCTATCTTTCCTCTATGTGCAGCGCGTTGTGGATACGCGCAGCCTATATGGATCGGTGGGGATCATTGTCGTCTTAATGATCGGTCTCTACGTCTTTTGGCTCCTGATTCTCTTTGGAGGGCAGATCACCTATGCGGTGCAAAACGCTGATACCCTGACCAATGAAAACGCTTGGCAAAAAACTAGCGAACAGACTCAAGAAATCGTCTCACTGGCCATATTGCTGATTGTCGCCAAAGCCTTTCAAGCAGGGCAATCTCCATCGCATAGCATTGATCTGCATAGGAAACTGCGCGTACCAAGCCACATACTGAATGCCAGTATCAATCGGCTCTGCGACCTTGGCTACCTGACACCAGTCGCCGTTCGATCGATCGAAGATAGCCGTGATCCAGCCTACCAACCTGGGCATCCTCTCGAGTCGATCACCCTTGGTTCATTCAAACAAGCCTTCCAGTCTTATGGCAATAATGACGGTGCGGATTTAATCGCCCAAGATACACCTGAGCTGCGCACTTATTTAGATGAGATCGTCAGTCTTAAGAGCTGTCCCCAGGCGAAACTCACAATCAGGGATCTAATCAAAGACTAATTGTCACTGCCCCATCTCGTATGATTACCCATGCAGGCATGCAACCAAGGGGTTGACAGGGCAACCCCTACATCTAACCTGCCCACTTCTTATTTCCCTTGTCATGATTTCTTGGATTCAAAATCACCTCATCCGCCACGGTCGCTGGATATTTCTCACTCTCTTGTCGGTCATCATTGTCGCCTTCGTTTTCACGATCGGTAACACACCAGGTTGTACCTCGGACCAAAGTGCCTACCGCGAAAACAATTTCTATGGGTACGACCTAAATTCGCCTCGCGAAATGGGTATTATCAGCGAGAAAGTTTCCCTGAGTTCGATCTTGAATACAGGCCGTCCAATACAAAGCGAGCAGCAGTTTCAAAGCGAGGTTATGTCTCGAATTGCCCTCTTGCACCTCGCAAACGAGATCGGCATCCCCACCCCTAATCAAAAGACGCTCGAACTCTATATCATGACCAAAGCGGCCTTCCGTGGGCCTGATGGACAATTTAGTCGAGATGCCTACACCAGCTTTGTCGATAATATCGAATCGAATCCACGCATGCCACAAGGCCTATTTGTGGTAGTACTTGAAGAAAACTATCGTATCGACCAAGTGCGCGACGCGCTGGGAGGTCCTGGATACGCACTGCCTTCTGAAGCACTCGCACAAACCGAACGCAACCAGACGACACTAAAACTAGCGACTGCAGAGATCAACTATGCGGATTTCACTCCTGAAGTAACAGCTGAAGAAAGTGTCCTCAAAGACTACTACGCAGCAAACCCCAAGCGATATGAAATCGCCGAGCGTATTCAAGCCAGCTACATTACATTTCCAGCAACTAAATATGCCGACCAAGTCGTCGCGCCAGAACAAGCTGAGCTTCGAGATCACTTTATCGCCAATCGCGCAGCATTTGTCACCGCCTACGAAGCAGCGCAGCCCAAGCCTGACAACCTCGATGCAGAAAAACCAGCAGTTACATTTGAAGATGTCCGAGAAGCAGTCGCGACTGACCTTGCGGGGCAAGCTGCCATGCGTATTGCTAATCAGGCTGCTCAAAGCTTTGCCTACACACTCTATCGCGATAACATCGAGCAAGATTCAGCAGCCTTCAATACACTGCTCAACGAGTCTAATCTGACGATTACCGAGATCCCCCCTTATACTGCAGAAGGTGCCACACGTCGGGCGCTCTCAACGGAGATGCTTGAGGCTGCATTCATCCTCACGCAAAAACGCTATTTTTCTGATGCTTACGCAATCGACGGCGGTTTTGGCGTACTGATCTACAAGGACCGTATTGCTCCAGAGATACCCGCATTTGATACGGTTACCGCAGTAGTCAAAGCTGACTATACCGCAGAAGAAAAACGCCGCCTATTTAACGAAAATGGAGTCCGCTTAGAAACCGAGCTAAAGGACAACATCGCGACCGGCAGCACCTTTATTGAAGCCGCTGAAATGCTGAACCTTAAAGCGTCCGAAAGCGAAGCATTCAAAATTAGCGAAGCCCCACGTACCTTCAACCGCGCCGCACTGCAAAAAGCACAAAGTATGGCAGCAGGTGAAGTTTCTCCAATGCTTACCAGCGGTGACATTGGTGTGTTCGTCTACATCGAAGAAAAGCTAGTTCCAGAGATCGAAGCTGATGATGAAACCCTTTCACAGGCACAAGACTTCCTCAAACGTTATGCTACATATGTGAGTTCAGCCGCATTGATCAACGAACTCATTGCTAGCGGCATTGAAATACCAGCAGAGGCAGACGAAGCGGTCATCGAGTAAGTCGTCGTTACTTCCATCTATTTACAAAAGCTTCGTCCTGACTTGCAGGCCGAAGCTTTTTTGTATGCCCACACTCTGATACTATTTAAATGAAGCCTAGCGTGTAATAAAGATAGTTAGGTCAAAATCAAAGATGATCACACTCATCTACCACTAAGTGGGCAACTCGGGACTGCACGCTACCCTCTTATTCATCAATCGTCTCGACGCCTGTGCGCTGTATGCGCATTTTTAATGATCCAATGAAGCACACTGTCCTTATCAGTCTAACTCTTGCAGTGACTCTAGTCGCTTGCTGGTACGCACTCTCACTTCGAGGTACACCCTCTAAAGAGGACAGCGGCGCAGAATTAACGCTCTACTGCGCAGCAGGCTTGCAACAACCGATCAGTCAAATTACCCGCTCCTATACGGAAAATACCGGCCGTGCAGTGAACATTATTTACAATGGATCAGGTGCATTATTATCCCAAATAAAACTGGGTAGCGGCGATCTCTATCTACCTGCAAACTCGGCTTACATTGACGATGCTCAGGAATCTCAACTGATCACAGAGTGCATACCAGTCGCCCTCCTCACAGCCATTATTGCAGTTCACAAAGACAATAAGGACATTCAGTCACTAGAGGACCTGACCAAACCTGGCATACGGATCTCATTCGCCGACAAAACTGCTGCCATTGGCCGATTCGCTCGCGCACAACTCATTGAGCATGGCGCCTATGCAGCGCTCAAAAAAAATATTATCGTTACCAAACCAACAGTCAGCAACATCATCGAAGATGTCGCACTAGGCAGCGCTGACGCCACCATTGCGTGGCGCGCGTTAGCAAGCAATCACCCACAACTGCGCATCATCGAAGTGCCCCTCTTCACACAAACACCACAGACGACAGCCATCGCCATACTCAAAAAATCAGATCATCCTACAGCAGCGCGCGATTTAGCGAACTATATAAGCAGCGCAGAAGTCGCTCGTGAAATCTTACAAAACTATGGCATCGAACTACCAGAAATGCCTAACTCCACAGTTGCTGATGAATAAGAATAACATTCATCATGTTTACCCAGCCGGTAAACAAACAATCTAACTAGAAATGTCTGCGCATACTAAAGATCATCAATATCGTCGCATTGGCTCAGACAAACCTTTCCTGTGTGGTTTGATTGGATTTACTGCCATATATGGGCTCCTAATTTGCTTGCTGATCATTGCCAGTGCCAGTCACATAACTTGGAGCGATCTAATCAGTGCAATGACTAGCAAGACCATCCAACAGTCGCTCACGCTCACCTTCCTAACCTGCACTTGTAGCGCAATACTCTCCCTCTTCTTTGCCATCCCGATCGGCTATAGCCTATCACGTTTCAAGTTTCGTGGACGCACGCTGTTAGACACGCTTCTAGACATCCCAATAATACTGCCGCCACTGGTGGTTGGGTTGAGCCTACTGATTCTGTTTAATTCCTTCCCTACTCGCGAAAGTGCCCTTGAGGGCTGGCTTAATCAACATGGCATCCATATTACTTTTCATATTCCTGCGATCATCCTAGCCCAGTTCACCGTGGCAGCCGCATTTGCCGTGCGCAGTATGAAAAACACGTTCGACCACATCTCACCTCGCAGCGAGCTCGTTGCATTAACCTTAGGCTGCAATCGCTCTCAAGCATTTTGGAAAATCACGCTTCCACAAGCCGGCCGTGGCGTCCTCTCTGCTGGACTACTAGCATGGGCACGCGCGCTCGGTGAATTCGGGCCCATTTTGATTTTTGCTGGCGTGACTCGTGGCCGCACCGAGGTGCTCGCAACCTCCGTATTTCTCCAAATCAACATCGGTAACCTAGGGGGCGCTGCTGCTATCTCACTCCTACTGATTACGCTCGCAATTGCGACTATTCTCATCATCCGCACAGCCGGTGATCGTACATAAAGCCACATGCTCGACATCCAAAAACTCTACATTCAAGCAGGCGCATTCAAACTCGATTCGGTCTCGTTCCAAATCAAATCTGGCATGTCAACCGCACTCATGGGACCTAGTGGCTCAGGAAAATCAACGATCATGGAAGCAATCTGCGGTCTACGTCACATACAATCTGGCGACATTATCTTAGCCGATAAAAATATCACACAGCTACGCCCCGGAGAACGCCAAGTCGCCCTGGTTCCGCAAGACAACGTGCTATTCCCGCATATGACCGTCCGAGAGCATCTAGAGTTTGGCCCAAAGATCCAGCAATGGAACCACCGTGAAATCAAACAGCGCAGTGACGATCTCGCAGAGCAACTGGGTCTCACACCACACCTTGAGCGGATGCCTGAAATGCTCTCAGGCGGCGAGGCCAAGCGAGTAGCACTTGGCCGTGCATTAGCGACACGCCCACAGCTCTTGTGTCTGGACGAAGCCCTCACTGGACTAGACGGCCCTACTTGCGCAGAGATTTTACAGCTAATTAAGCGCACGATCGCTCAAGAAGGTACGACCACACTTCAAATTACACACTCCAAAGATGAGGCGACCGCGCTCTCGCAAACAATCATTCGTATCGACGACCTCTTTTCAAAAACATGAAATTATCCACTAGCGAAATTTTACGTTATCAGCGACACTTAAGCTTACCTGGTTTTGGAGAAGCCGCTCAGTTAAAACTTAAAGCTGCCCGCGTTCTCATCGTTGGTGCCGGCGGACTCGGCTGCCCCGCGCTTCAATACCTCACCGCAGCGGGTGTTGGGGCACTAGGCATCATCGATGATGACCGCGTCAATCGCTCCAACTTACAACGACAAATTTTGTATACCGATGCTGATGTTGGAAAACTGAAAGCCGATGCAGCAGCAGAGCGATTAATCGCGATGAATCCGGACATCACCTGCGTGCCGCACCCGACTCGCTTAACGACGAGTAATGCACTCAAAATCATCAGTGACTACGATGTCGTACTCGACTGTTCAGACAATTTCCCCACACGCTACCTAATAAACGATGCCTGTGTGCTCTCTGGAAAGCCGCTAATCTATGGGGCACTCTATACCTTTCAAGGCCAAGTAAGTGTGTTTAACTATCAAGGTGGCCCAACCTACCGTTGCCTCTTTCGCGAACCACCAAACCCAAAAGATACTCCAAACTGCTCTGAAATCGGCGTGCTCGGAGTTTTATCCGGTATCATCGGTGTCATCCAAGCAATCGAAGTCATCAAAGTGCTCACTGATATCGGTAGCCCTCTTACTGGAAAGCTACTGCTCTTCGACGCATTGGAAATGAAACAAACCTGCATTCCATTTAAACGCGTGCCAGAGGCAGCTGACGTGACTGAATTAAACGCATACACATATACCTGTAGCGTGGATGCCGATATTTCCAGCGACGACATCTCGCCTCAATTGCTAAATGACCAACTAAAGTTAAATAAAGACCTGCAAGTTATTGACGTGCGCGAATCATGGGAGCGCGCACTCTGCAAAATCGACTCAGTACATATACCACTCAAACAAATCATCGAACAAGCAGTCGACCCATTGGCCATCGGACTCCATCCAAAACGCCCAACATGCGTTTATTGTAAAGGCGGCGTACGTAGCAGGCAAGCGCTAGAGGTATTAAAAGCCACCTATGGCTTTTCGGATATCAAAAATTTACACGGCGGAATTCTGGCTTGGGGCAAACACATCAATACCAACATTCAGCCTTATTAACTCTGCCAATTAACCAATTCATTTACCTGAAAATATCAGTTCATCACTTACTTTAATATTCAAAAGCCTGACTTAATAGATTAACCCACCCCTTCTCCATGATTCGTAAACTTGCTGAAAAAACGGGCAAATATTCGCTACTGCTCATCTGCATTCTCATTGCACTAATTCTCTACCCCGTGCTGGAAAATACTCACATTGGTAATGTAGCGCTCCACTTTTGGTGTATCGTTACCATGCTTTCTCTCGCCCTATCCCTGCAAGACCAGCAACGACATAAACACTACATATTGATAGCTGGAGGATTCCTTACCCTATTACTTATTGCAGCCCTCATAAGCCAGTTCCTAAACCCGACAAGTACCTTAATCTATCACTTTATCTTACCGAGTAGTATCCTCTTTTTTTCCTACATTATTTGGATCATCTTAGCATCCATCTTTAGGGGTAAAAAATTAGGCGGCGACGAACTTTGTGGCTCGATTGTCAGCTACCTCCTACTCGGCATTACGTGGGCATTGCTGTATTCATATATCGAACTCATTGCTCCGAACTCGTTTTCCTTTGTGTCCGAAGGTAACATACAGACAAAAGGATCCGCACTGTTCTACTATAGCTTCGTGACTCTCACCACACTCGGCTATGGCGACATCCTACCTGTGAGTCAATTCGCGCGTATGGTCACATATCTAGAAGCCGTAACTGGAGTGATGTATACCGCGATTCTTGTTGCAGGATTGGTTGGCAACATTGGCAAAAGCAAAAAAAATTAAATAGCTCCTACTATTTCAACTTACTAAAATGCCCACTAAAACCCCTGTTCTGCACTTTCTTTTGTTACTGTGTATCTGTCTAGGTACTGCCTGTAATAACATAATCGACCAACGCTACACCATCACTCTAGCCACTATTCAAAACGATACGGATGGTTTGCTAAATCAGGTTCGTGTGCGACATCAGCCAACAGGCGCTATCGGAACCACCAACTATATTCTACCACATCGCTCATTTAATGTACGCTTCGATGGGCGAGCAATGATGGGTGATTCGGCTACCATCTCATGGATCGATGAACAGGGTGAGTATTATTCAAACACTCTATTGTTACCGAAAAATCAGAACAACGACGATCAAGAAAAGCAGCTCGTTTACCGAATCAGACAAGGCAATCAGGTCTCCGTCGTAATTATGAATCCGCGGTGATCCCTTTAGAAATATTAATTTGTATCGCCCTACGGAACGCTATTTCATAGTACTTTATTATGAAAAGTATGACTGGATATGGACGCGGCAGTGCCGATGCTACTGAGAACAATTTACACATCGAAATCGAGATTACGTCGCTCAATCGAAAAACCTTAGATGCTCAGGTCTCCTGTCCACGTGAATGGAATGGCTTGGACCAACAGTGCAACGCATGGCTCAAGGGACACTTTCAACGCGGGCGGGTCAATATCCAGATTAAAGTAGAATCAACCGAAAGTACACAGAGCGGCCTCGCATGGAGTACACGCAACATGGACGAGAGTCTCGAGCGCCTGCGCTCATTTGCACTGAGCCGCGAACTCGCCTTTGAAGTCGACAGTCACCTGCTACTTGACCTCGCGAAATCTCTCAAAGACAGCAGTGGCCTACCCGACTGGCGCGAACTTGAAGGCTCGATTAAAAGCGCCTTTGATGCGGCCCTAGCTGATATTGATGCAATGCGCACGAGGGAAGGTAGCGCACTCGCAGCAGACCTTCGCGAGCGCCTCAAAGAACTCGATATACTCCGCGAGCAAATTGCAAAAGAAGCGGAACATACCATAGGCAACTACCGCGACACACTCATCAATAGACTTAAGCAACTTGAGCTAGAGCTTGATATTAATGACGAGCGTGTGCTCAAAGAGATCGCTATTTTTGCGGATCGCTCTGACGTTAGTGAAGAGCTAACTCGCCTAAAATGTCATTTTGATCAATTCAACGAGTTTATTGATAGCGACGAAGTAACTGGCCGAAAAATGGACTTTCTATGCCAAGAAATTCATCGAGAATTCAACACCACCGGAAGTAAATCGTCTCCGATTGAAATTACTCGTGCAGTGATCGAAGGCAAAAATGGCCTAGAGCGTATTCGTGAGCAGGTGCAAAACGTCGAATAAATTTACATTCAGCACCTTTAAAAAACCAATAGTTCACTGGATATACTCTTAGCGAACTATAGTGCTTAGTTTTTATCTTCTAACTATTCTCTCAAGGTGTGCTCATGTAGAGAATAGCGATTAAAGAAAAGTAGCAGCACCGAAGTACTGCTACCGAAGAATAGTGCCTAGTATCTTGTTATTTAATTTTGCGTAATTGATCCTGAATGACTTTACGTAACTCTGGGCGCCAAAGTTCGCCTAGATGACCTCCTTGATTAAACACCGTCGAATTCATTGAAAAATTTACTTTAAACCAATCCAGATCACTCTGGTTAAGGAGGAAATCATTCTTACTCAAAACAAGATGTAACCCTTCAACTGCTCTCAAGTCTGCCGTTCGGTTCTGTAAATCAATTGAACGTTCCAAGTCCCGAAGCGCAACACCCTGACTCTCATGCACTGGCAAGACGATTTTCTTGTAATAATCATTAAAACTCAAACCAGACATATCTTTGTAGAGTGCTCCCTTACTGCCAAAGACGCTCAACTTTTGATCAAACGCGCCAGCAATAATTGCTTCATGCAATGTCATACGAAAATTAAGACCAATCAGGTAAGATGCTTCAGCATTTGTAAATGGCATCGAAGAAGTCGGCATTAAATTACCTGACTTAGCACTGATTAATGCTTTCGAAATCGCCGAATCGATGATCGCTTTTGCTTGGTCTAGTTCTCCATTTGATTCAATCAAAGGTGCACGGTATAAAGTATCCAGCGCGCTCAGCCCTTGCAGCAAATTAACGGGGGGGTTAATCGCAATGCAATGATCCACAAAGTGAGCACTACCGTACGCCTTAAGATCAGCAGCAAGATTCAATGTATACCATGCCCCCATTGACATACCGATCAGAGACCGGTTCAAAAAATGAGCCTCACCATAATCTGCGTAAACATTCTTCATAATCGCCTGATAGGCGATACGTAGCAGCTCCTTATCTTTCTCAATATAACCCGGAGCATAGCCCGTAGGTGCACTGGTCATAAACTCCCAATTGAATGTGTTACTAAACACCAACACACTATACCCTTCATTGAAAGCAAGCTCAGCCAAAGCGAGATCCATATTGCCCTTACGATGACTACCCAATCCCGGCAGCTGTATTATTAACGGCGCTGGCTCATCCTGTAACCATATAGAATATGGCAATGGCTGTTTCCAGCCCTCAATCATCACACTATCATCGAGGCTGCTGCGCTTAAAAGACTTTGACTCTGGTGCTGCGAAAATCGCACGTAAGGTCTGTGTTTCAGCAGTATCATCAGCCATATCATCATGCGCAAAATTATTCACTGCCGCTTCTCGGCTCACACCATAAAGCAATCGTGCCAGCTGATAAGAATCATAATTCTGTAGCAAAGCATCATGCACAGTATCGGCATATGCAGACATATCATTGAACGTGAGGAATCCTTCGGCAAGAAAGTTATAAGGTGAATCCAGTAGCGATGTTGGCTTTAAGAATGAATCACCGACCATTCCCAGCGCGTCACGCTCAGAACTTGGGCCAATGATGGGGATAAATAAGTATGCTTGAGAATTCCAACCCCACTTTCCAAAGGTCTGACCTAGGTCTTCGTTACTTGGCTGTAATTCATACTTGATGGATGCAGGGTCATTGAACCCAAGGACACCAACGGTCGAATTGAGACCGAAACGTTTTGTCTCAATCCAGCTTTCTTCCCACTGCCACTGCAGCGAGTTGTTAACCAAGCGCACAGGATAAATGAGATTATTGTGAAAGTTACTCACTTTCTCTCGACCTGGCTCAGGCACCAACCAACAATAGCCCTTAAACATTGGATATAATACATGCTCAAATAATGCGGTATTTAACCCAAAAGACACACGATTCACGGGTTCTAATGGGTCTTTAACGCCTGAGAGCATCAGCCCAGCATCTTCAGGCTGGCTCGCTTCAGG
>JAFMDL010000057.1 GCA_017857255.1 Puniceicoccaceae bacterium
AATTAATGTTCCACGAATATTTTTAGGTTTATCGTCGATTAGCGGGGCAGGCATGGATCTATGTAGGGAGCGTTGGATTTGCTTTTTGTTCTTAGGAGGGACGACCTCGGTTTCGTCCGGTACCGATGCGTGAGAGTCTGGCAGGATTATCGGCTCTTGGAGACTCCTGGATTTTCATGTGTTTTCCAAAGTGCCCGCGGTCGACTCTCCTAAGCTAGGTTGGATGTGTCTTTTGCAGATTCGTAGGTATGGGTTGGGTCTGCGCTGTTGGTTTAGGCGACCTCCGTATTGCCCGGTACCGAAGGGGCTCTACTCGGACCGCTTCGTTTTTTCACGAAGGTAGATCTGCTGCAAGGCAGCAAAGTCCTCTGCGCGTGAGCCGCTAAGGATCGTGTGATCGTACGATTCGTGCTGCTGCATTTCGTCACTGGCGGCTTTCATTCTGCGCAGAACCTGGTCTTCGCCATCGGTGGCGCGACCACGGAGGCGTTGTTCCAACTCTTCCAGTGTGCGTGGCATAATAAATACGGAGACAACGTGGCCATTCAGAAGAGGGTCGCTTAGTGCGGTTTTACGCATTTGCGCGGCACCTTGCACGTCTATATTCAGCAGCAGGTCGGTGCCGGTGGCTAATTTTTCCTGCACCTCAGCTTTAAGCGTACCGTAAATGTTACCATGTACGTGGGCATATTCGTAAAAGTGCCCTTCGCTGATTTTCTGCTCAAAGGTAGCGTGGTCGAAGAAATAATAATCTATGAGGTTTTTTTCACCCTCGCGCGGATTACGCGTAGTCGAGGTGACTACGCGCGAAAGCCGCGGGATTTCAGCCAGCATGCGTTCGCAAAGCGTTGTTTTACCGCAACCCGCGGGGCCGGATACGATAATAAGCAGGCCAGTCTGGGTAATATTGTTAGCCACGTGCCTTAGGATGTGAAAGCGACGCCGACTAGCAAGAGACCGTAAGCAGCGAAAGCTGCTCCCATCGCGCGCGGGCGCGCGCTGGATTTATAGAGCCAGTCGAAGAAGTCGCGCAATTTATACGGGTTTGCACCAAGGATCAGAGCCACTACAATCGCAAAGTAGACGAAGCTTTTAAGAATCAGAGCGGAGCCATAATGCATATAAGAGGCATCTAAGAGTAGGCTGGCAGTGAGCAAGATCATTGCTGCGAGACCGCGTACTGCGAGGAAGTCAGGCACATAATAAATCGAGCCGACGGCAGTCACGAGGAAGAGAATGAAGAGTATATTTTTATATTGGCCGAAGTCGGCAGGCCCTAGGTTTAGTACCTTGTAAAGAAACCAGGCTGTAGCAGCTCCGAGTAATACAACGGCTGCCGCTGTGGAGCGGGGGAAGGCCTGCGTGTGATTGGCGGTCTTCATACCATGCCATAAATAATGACTACCGAAGATGACGAGAAAGATCCCCGTGTAGAGCGTAGCTTGAAAAAGTGTCATACGAATTAAAATTAAAAAAGGATGTAATCGTTAATGAGCGTTAATGGGTGTGAATCAAGGCTAGTTGTTTTATGATTCAAGCAGTTCTGATAAATTAGAATCCGATGAATGTCCATCAAGGTTTATTAACGGTAAGACTTCATCTGGTTTAAAACATAAGGCATCGTTGTTGTTTATTTAAATACGTGCGCTATAGCTTTGAGTTATGGATTTAAAAATCGCTGGCTTGGTTCAACCGATAGATTTGATCGTATTTGACTGCGATGGCGTGTTGCTGGATACGATGGCGGCAAAAATTGAGGCCTTTCGCACATGGGTGCCGGAGGCGCATAGAGACTTAGATGAGGCTTTTATGCAGATTGTCATGCATGGTTTTGGCAAGAGCCGAACTGTGCATATAGAGCGCTTTTATCGAGAATTAGTACAACAAGAGACTCATCCGACTTTTCTGGAAGCGGAGGTACAGCGATTCGCGGATATCTGTGAGCCACTCTGTGCCACGGCGAATTGGCGCACTGGATCGCGCGAGTTTGTGCGGGACTGTTGCGATGCAGGCATCCCGCGCTATGTACTGTCGGGGGTGCCGCAAAGTCCCTTAGAGGAGATGCTAGCTGCGGCTGGTGGGACAGATTTATTTAATGTCATTATCGGTTCACCTCCAGGAAAGCCGCAGAGTATGGAGCGTATTTTGGCGGAGACGAACACACCTGCGCATCGAGCGGTATTCATTGGCGATGCCAATGCAGACCATCAGGCAGCGCTGCATGTGGGTGCGCATTTTGTATATTTCCCATCGTTGGCACAGCGACCAGCAGGCGTGCTCGCTACCGAGGTCAGTGACCTACGGGAGTTGTTGGTCGAAATGGGATAAAGCGCATGAGTTCATTAATCTTAAGCTCCAAATGTGAGGGTCCTTGAGGGATGAACCATTGCCCGTCACTACGTGTTTTAAGTAGCCCTCGGTAGCGCTTTCCCCATGTGGCTAGAGTGATGTAGCCTGCGCTGTCTGCACGAATGACTACGACCGCGTGATCCACTCCTAATGTACCCGTGTGTGGGTTCTTTGGCGTTACAATTAGATAGCTGGCTCGAAAGTTCTGCAGACCCTCTAGCAGATCTGTCAGCTCAAGGGGCGCTGGCACTGTGTCAGTATGAATACGCACGGCCCCTGTGGAACGTTCGCTGACAATCAAATCCATCACTATTGCGACATCCGCACTGTTGATGCCGAGAGTTTCATTACGACGCCTGCCAGCTTGTTGAGCGAGTCGATGGTCGATTTCCAAGAAGAACTTATACTTGTATTGGCGCGCGTCTGAATCGCGGTGTTTGGGTTCGATCAAACCGTATTTTTCATACCAAATCAAAATGTTGAGCATGGCGGTCGGGGCACACCCACTTTCAGGAATGGGATAGTCGAATTGATTTTCGGAAACAATACTAAGCCGGTTAAGCGAATTGTTTGTCTGTTCGATGCCAAGCATCGGGCTAAAGTAGTAGACTGGCTGCCCACTTTGTGGCTCGATTCTTTGTTTAACGACAGTGAATTTACATTCGCTTGAGGAGAGCGCTCCGAATAACGACGCTTGGGCCATCAGTGCCATTGCCAGCAGAAGGCGATTAAAAAGGAGCTGCATACGATTGATTAGAGTAGCAGGGGTAGCTTTGACGTAAAGCCCCGCTTTATAATGGCACCGGCGCATTTGAGAAATGACCTTATTGAGTGTGCGGTATCGTAAAAAGCGTTTGAAAAGGGATCCATGCGACTACGGTTAGTGCTACTTGTTTAAAGGGCGATCATACCAGAAGCCGCAGAGTCGCCGTGAACGTACTGCGATCGGCACAAGCATCATGAAGCAAATCCAGCCGAACATTTGAGGGCCATTATACCATTGTAGCTTGCGCTCAGAGGTGCGGACCGGGTGAGAAGGGATAATGTCGAAGCTGAGCTGATGCCCACGTCCCCATTTGCGAAGTAGGCGTGAGAGCCTGATTTCTTCCGCAGCGTAGAGTTTTTGATCGAACCCCCCGATGGCTTCGAATGCATCCCGTCGGCAGAATAGAAAGCTGCCTGCGGCGGTACGGGTTAGGGTTGAAATATAGGTCCAAACTGCGATGGCCGTGCGCCCAATCGCGCCGATATCACCTTCAAACTCGATGGTCGAGCCGCCCCCAACGCAAGTCCCGCTATTTAGAAGTCGCAGTGCTTCGGAGAGCAGTGCGGGGTCGATTCGTGTGTCTGCATCGATGAAGATCAAGAGGCGCCCTCGGCTGTTGGCCGCGCCGGTATTACGGGCTCGGGCGATTTGGTTGAATGCCTCATAGACCACGCGGTCCGCGCCTGCAGACTGAGCGACTGTGGCAGTCTGATCAGATGAGTTATTGTCGACAACAATACACTCTCCCACTTGTTCTTGAGCAGCCATTGCGCGATGAATCGAGGCGAGTGTAGCAGGGAGTTCTGCCGCTTCGTTAAAGGCAGGTATGATAATCGAATAGTCGGGCTGCGTAGGCATGTTATTACGATGCCGCTCGTATCGGGATACGCAATCGCAGAGCTATTTTTAACGACGTCCAGTTGAGTGCTTATGTCGCGGTGCAACCTTGCTCATCGCCACTGCTACTTGATAGGAAGTAACAAAAAAGCCCGCGATCTACTCGCGGGCTTGGGTTGAGATTCGCAGTTAAGCGGAAGCCAGGGCTAGACAAGCATGGTAGCAGGCGCTTCAAGGATTTCTTTGAGGGCTTGCAGATACTGAGCGCCGACTGCGCCGTCAATGGTGCGGTGGTCACCCGAAAGGCCGATCTTCATGACTTGGCCGACGACGATTTCGTCGTTCTCGTTGACGACCGGCTTCTTGAGCGTCGCACCGATACTCAGGATCGCAGCATTATTTGGGTTTATGATACCGTAGAAATCAGAAATACCAAACATACCGAGATTGGTGACGGTGAGCGTGGAGCCACTCATTTCGTTTGGCGTGAGCTTCTTACCTCGTGCTTTTTTGATCAGAACCTTCGCTTCCGCACCGATTTCGCGCAGACCTTTGGTCTCAGCATCACGGATGACAGGTGTGACGAGGCCATCGTCAATTGCGACACCAAATGCGAGATGTACATTCGGGTGCTGCTTAATGGTGTCACCTTCCCATGAACGATTGATCGCTGGGACGCGGCGTACCGCTTCAGCTGCCGCCTTCAAAGTAAGGTCATTTACGGAGAATTTTGTACCACCGTGTTCAGGTGGAAGATCCGCAAGCTTACCATTGAGCTCTGCGCGCAGTTTTGCCAATGGCGCACCATCGACTTCGATTTGCAGGTAAAAGTGTGGTGCTTGTGTCTTCGAGCCGACGAGCGCCTTACCGATACTTTTACGCATATTAGTGACGGGGATGTCGAGCGCTTCAAGTGTTGCAGCGGGTGCTGCGGCCGGTGCGCTGCCTGCGGCAGTTGCTGGAGCAGCTGCGCCTGGCTTCGCGTTGAGCACGTCTTCCTTGAGAATACGTCCACCCGGGCCGGAGCCTTGGAGTGTGGCGAGATCGATGCCCTTTTCAGCGGCGATCTTTTTAGCAAGTGGAGAGGCTTTGATGCGTCCGCCGGTTGCTGCTGCAGGCGCTGCGACAGCTGCGGGTGCTTCAACGACTGGCGCGGCTGGAGCAGCTGCGGGTGCTTCGGCAACTGGCTCTGGTGCGGCTGGTGCTTCAGGTGCGGCTGCTGGAGCTGAACTCATGCCTGCGGGTGCTTCTTCACCCGCTTCGCCCACGGCTGCAATCGGATCACCGACTGCGACTTCGTCACCTTCGCCGCAGTAGCGCTTAATGAGCACGCCATCGTCGAAGCACTCGACTTCCATAGTTGCTTTGTCAGTTTCGACTTCAGCGATCATGTCGCCATTGGCGACGGCATCGCCTTCGTTTTTAAGCCAACGGACAAGTGTGCCCACCGTCATAGTGTCGCTGAGCTTGGGCATATCAATGAGTGTAGCCATATCTTAAAAAGTGAGATGAAAAGTGTGAGAGGTGAAAAGGAGTGATTAACCGAAGATTTTCAACGCGCCTGCGATGATACGTTCTTGATTCGGAATTTGCCAGTCTTCGAGCGGTTTCGCGTAGATTTGCGGCGCGTCGATTGCGGATACGCGATGGACGGGTGCGTCGAGATAGTCAAAAGCCTTGAGCTGGATCAGGTGCGAGATCTGTGCGTCAATACCACAATACGGCTTGTTTTCTTCGACGAGCAGGGCGCGACCAGTCTTCTTGACGGAGTTTAGAATGGTCTCCTCGTCAAGCGGACGAATGGAGCGCAGGTCGACAACTTCGACGCTGATACCGTGTGTCTCTTGGAGCGTCTTAGCAGCTTCCAGCGAGAGCATCGCGCAGCGACCATGAGAAACGATGGTCAGGTCGGTGCCTTCTTTGAGGATATTCGCGACGCCGAGTTCAACAATGTACTCTTCTTCCGGTACTTCCCACTTTTCTCCGTAGAGCAGTGTGTTTTCCATGACAAAGACTGGGTCGTTATCGCGGATGGCTGCTTTCATGAGCCCCTTAGCGTCGTAAGCGTTGGATGGGCAGACCACTTTAAGACCTGGATGATTGGCCACCATGTTTTCTGGTGTGTGCGAGTGGGTCGCGCCGACGTTCGTGCCGCCATTCGCTGGGCCACGCACAACGATAGGTACATTCATCAAACCCCCAGACATGTAGCGGCAGAAAGATGCATTGTTGAAGAGTTGATCGATCGCAACATAGCTGAAGGACATAAACATCATCTCCACAACTGGGCGGATGCCGAGCATGGATGCGCCGATTGCCATACCAGAGAAGGCGGCTTCGGAGATGGGTGTGTCGATCAGGCGTTTGTCGCCGTGCTTTTCCCAGAGACCTTCAGTGACTTTGTAGGCACCATTGTATTGGGCGACTTCTTCGCCCATGATGCAGACGTTTTCGTCGCGTTGGATCTCTTCGTCGAGTGCTTGCTTAATAGCTTCGCGGTAAGTGATGAGTGGCATTGTATTTAAAGGAGTTAGAAGTTAGCAGCGAGGAGTCAGAAGCCTAATGGCGAAATTCCTAAGCCCTAATTCGTAATGGTTGTTTAGTCGTTAAAGAAGTAAGTTCCCTTCAGCTTATTATCGGCGTCGTTATCCACTTCCCAGTAGACATCGGTTTGGATCTCTTCGCGCGGAGCATACGGGCTCTCTTCCGCGAATTTTGCTGAAGCTTCGGCTTCGTCCTTCTTTTCCTGATCGATTTTCTTGGCGAGATCCTCGGTCAGGGTACCATCGGCAAGTAATTGGGATTTTATTAAATTAACCGGATCCTTCGTGCGCTTGTATTCTTCGATCTCTTCTTTTGTGCGGTATTTTTCATGATTCGCATCGGCGACTGAGTGGCCGCGGTAGCGATAAGTGCGAATCTCAAGTAAGAAGGGTTTCAATTCTTCACGGGCACGTTTCATCGCACGATTTGCGACTTCGCGTACTTCGAAGACGTCGTGGCCATCGCAGACTTCCCATTCGATGTCGAACCCGTCCGCACGGTGCGCGAGGTTCTCTTCTGCAGAGGAGCGCTTGAGGCTGGTGCCCATCGAGTAACCGTTGTTTTCGATCACGAAGACGACAGGGATGTTCCAAAGAGAGACCAAGTTGAGTGTTTCCATGAAGGAGCCTTGGTTGACCGCACCATCGCCAAGGAAGGCGAGCGCGCAGCCTTTGAGGCCCTTATACTTGAGTGCGAATGCGAGGCCAGCGCCAAGGGGCGTTTGTCCGGCGACGATCCCGTGTCCGCCCCAATAGTTTTTGTCTGGTGCGAAAAAGTGCATCGAGCCACCTTTGCCTTTGGAACAACCGGTGTATTTGCCATACATTTCCGCCATACATTCATTCATCGTCATGCCGACGGCCAGCGCGTGGCCGTGGTCGCGATACGCGGTGATGATGTGGTCGTGCTCTTCCATCAGCGAGACGATGCCTGAAGCGACTGCTTCTTGGCCAATGTAGAGGTGGAGGAAGCCCCCAATTTTACCTTGGTTGTAGGCGCGTAGTGAGCGTTCCTCGAAGCGTCGAATCCCTACAATGGTGCGGTAGAGGTCGAGCTTTTCTTCTTTGGAAAGCGTCTTGTTGATCGGTGCAGCCAAGAAGTTTTTAGGCTTCTTAGTCGACGTTGCAGATTTTTTCTTGGTATTGGCCATAATAGCGAAGCCACGAAATTTGCATAAATCCCTTCGATGACAAGTAAATTGAGGGTTTCCCACGCACGGACTGACGCAACCTCTCGCTTAGTAGGATCGCTGATTCCAGTTATTGGCGCTATTTGAGCTCATGGTTGGCTGCATACAATGTTGCAAATTAGCCGTTTTCGCACGGTATTGTTTGCGCAACACAGCATGCGTCAGCCCTTACCGAACTAGAGCTTTGGTTTGGGCGCGATTTTTGAGAGGCCACCGTCAACTGCAAAAACTTGTCCGGTGACGAGCCGCGCAGCATCTGAAGTAAGCCATTGGGCGAGGCTGGCGATTTCTTCGGGTTGATTAATATCGCCAAGTGGGTGCATTTGTTTGGAGGCCTGCAACATCTTTGGATGTTGGGTCATGGGCTGTGCCAACGGAGTATCTGTGAGGCTGGGGGCGATGGCGTTAATGCGTAGCCCGCGCTGTGCGTAGGTAGCCGCGGCAGAGCGCACCATCGCTTCAATGCCGCCTTTGGCAGCGGCGATGGCTTCGTGGTTTGGAATTCCGATTTGAGCCGCCACCGAGCTGAAAAAGAGGCAGCTACCGTGGCGTTGTTTTGCCATATGCTTGGTGGCGGCGCGTAGCGCATAAAATGCGCTACTTAGGTTGGCTTGGAGAGTGCTCGCCCAGTCATCATCGGATGTCGAGTGAGCAGGCTTGATCAAAATGGAGCCGATGGCATGCACATACGCATCCATTTGACCGTGGGTATCGCTAATTTGCTGAAAAAGTGCATTCAGTGCGGTTGGGTCGGTACTGTCGCAAGCATGCAGTTCCGCATTTGGTAGCCGCTCGGAGAGCGCATGTAATGTTTGAGTATCGCGAGCGAACCCAATGACTTGATGGCCCTCTGCGCTCCACAGATGAGCCAAGGTTTCGCCGATGCCGCCGCTGATGCCACCAATGATGAATGTTTTATGTTTTGTGTCGGTCATATATAATGTAATCGCGAAATCTGCTGGAACATTACTATTAAAGGTTCGTGCGGGCTTTTTTACTGCTCATCGTCGATGGGCGGAGAAGGCATTGATCTATGTTGGGGGCGATGGAGCTGCTTCCTGTTCTTGGGAGGTCGACCCTCCCCAAGCAAATAGCCGGGCCATTTGGCTCAGAATGGTATTTCCTCGGTAGATTGCAGGTAGTCGTGAATTTAGGGGCTGTTGTGAGCCTGTGTGCCTTAATAGGCTTGAAACAGTGAGCAAGGCAGACAGCCTTTGCCTCCATTTTTAAATTTTTTCCTGACATGTCCGAGATCGCTAAAGCCTACGAACCTAAAGAAGTCGAACAACGCTGGTATGCTAACTGGCTGGAAGCTGGATGCTTCAAGGGAGTCGCTGATCCTGCTAAAGAGCCCTATGCGATTATGATCCCGCCACCGAATGTGACAGGGATGCTACACATGGGACACGTGCTGGATAACACTTTGCAGGATATCTTTGTGCGTCGCGCGCGCTTAGAAGGTAAGGCAGTGCTCTGGCAACCAGGCACCGACCACGCTGGTATAGCGACACAGACTAAGGTGGAAAAGCAACTCCGCGAAGCCACTGGGGAGAGCAAATATGATCTCGGCCGTGAAGGTTTTTTAGAAAAGGTGTGGGAATTCCGCGAAGCGTCAGGTGGCGTCATTTTGAATCAGTTGCAAAAGTTGGGTGCGTCCTGCGACTGGGATCGCACTAGCTTTACACTCGATGAGGGCTACTCAAAAGCGGTGCTCGAGGCATTTGTCTCCTTTTACAAGCGCGGCTATATCTATCGCGGCAAACGCATGGTGAACTGGTGCCCAGCCACGCATACTGCAATTTCAGATGAAGAGGTGAACATGAAGCCGCAAAACGGCTTGTTCTACAAGATGCGCTATGAGTTGGTACAAGCCGATGGTGAGCGCACCCATCTTGAAATTTCGACCACGCGTCCCGAGACACTGATGGGCGACAGCGCGGTTGCGGTACATCCAGACGACGAGCGATATAAGCACTTGATCGGTAAAACGGTATGGCGGCCTTTTCCGAAGGCAGAAATCCCTATTATCGGCGATACGTATGTGGATCGTGAATTTGGCACTGGTTGCCTCAAAGTAACACCCGCGCACGATAAGAATGACTTCGAGATCGGCCAACGTCATCATCTGGAGGTGATCGAAGTGATCGACCCGGAGGGTAAGCTCAATCACATGGCTGGTCAGGAGTTCGATGGCATGGATCGCTTTAAGGCGCGTAAAGTAGCTGCCGCAAAGCTCGAAGAGATGGGGCTTCTCATTGATCGTGAGCCGTACGCAAACACCGTCGGCTTCTCCGAACGTGGCGATGTGCCGATTGAGCCGCGCCTTTCCGAGCAATGGTTCCTCAAATACCCGAAGGTCGAAGAAGCCAAGCGGGCGGTTGAGAATGGCACCATCAAGTTTCATCCAGATCGTTGGAAGAAGACTTATCTGCACTGGCTTAATGGCATTCAGGATTGGTGCATCAGCCGCCAGCTTTGGTGGGGACATCGTATCCCGGTTTGGTATAAGAAGGGTCTGCCGCGCGCGGCGCTCGACTTTGAGAATCCTGAGCATGTGCATGTCTCGGTCGAGGGCCCTAGCGACCCTGAAAACTGGGAGCAAGAAGATGATGTGCTCGATACCTGGGCATCTTCCTACCTCTGGCCAATGGCTAATTTGGGTTGGCCGAAGCCGGATGCGGCGCAGGAAAAGGAGCTCGATTATTGGTACCCGACGTCGACTTTGGTCACTGGATTTGACATTATTTTCTTCTGGGTTGCGCGTATGATTATGGCAGGGCTCGAACTCTATGGCGACGACCAGCAGGAGTTGTCGGATGAAGAGATCGCCAAGCGCATCCCATTTAAAAACATCTTTATCCATGGCCTGATTCGCGATGAAAAGGGGCGTAAGATGTCCAAGTCGCTCGGTAATTCTCCTGACCCGCTAGACTTGATCGCGAAATACGGTGCGGATGGTCTACGTTTTGGTATTTGTGATATCGCACCGTCTGGCTCTGATATTCTCTTCTCGGAAGAGCGTATCCAAATCGGCCGCAATTTCTGCAATAAGCTTTGGAATGCGGTGCGCTTTCGACAAATGTCTGGGCCGATGGCGGACAACTCGAGCCTAGCTGCAATTCTTACTCGTATTGATACCAGCCTGTTTGATGATTATGATCATTGGATTGTTGGTCGCTTGCACAACCTCACGGCAGAGCTCGAAAAGTGTTTTGCGAACTTTGAAATCGCGCCGCTGACACACCAAATCTATGCCTTCTTTTGGGGTGATTTTTGTGACTGGTACGTTGAAGCATCCAAGGGCAAGCTTAAGGGGGACGCAGCGTTGCGTGATAACTGCCTCGCCATTCAGGATCTGGTGATACGCCAAGTGCTGCAGCTCGCCAACCCGATCATGCCGCATATCACTGAAGAGCTCTGGAAGGGGCTTGGCTATGATGTGTCCGTGGCCTTTATCCAAAACACTCAGCTGACAACTGCAAGCGAGCTGAACCAGCAAGTGCCAGTCGATGCCAGTGCGGTCGAGCGGGTAGTTAACCTTCAGGAGTTAATCTCGCAGGCACGTGCATTGAAAGCGCAATACAACTTAGCCAATAAACGCGACGTCGAAGTCTTTTTCGGCGCCGAAGGTGGTCCGGCTAAAGTGATCAGCGATAATGCCGGGTTGATCAAAACACTAGCGGGCCTTGGCAAGCTTGAAGCCCTCGGTGCGCAGTCGGCAGATGGCTTGCCAGCGGCCGTCACTCCGCTTGGCTCGCTGTATCTGGATCTCAGCAGTAGTATCGATGTCGAAGCCGAAAAAGCACGGCTGAGCAAAGAGCTGGAAAAGTTAAACAAACTTGTTGCTGCCGGAGAGGGGAAGTTGAAGAACAAGAAATTTGTCGACAGTGCGCCCGCTAATATTGTCGAAGGCGCGCGTAAGCAACTGGCAGAGACGACTGAAAAGCGTGATGAAACGCAACGGATTCTGGAGAGTTTGTAACCACTATTTTATTTTGTAGTTAAAAATAGGATACGCGGCAAGCATTGTGAGCATGTTAACTGTCGGAGTAATCGACAACCCTAGAGACTAGTACCCGCAGTTTGGAGCAAGCCAGCGTTCAGTTGCTTCAAGGCTCTGTGCTTTACGTGCAGAATAATCCTCAAACTGGTCTTTGTTCAGCGGACCCACTAAAGTGTATTTCGCATCAGGGTGACCAAAGTAAAGGCCACTGACGCAACTGCCTGGGGTCATTGCAAAGTTCTCGGTGAGTGCGGCGCCCGTGTTGGCTTCCGCGTCGAGCAGTTCCCAGATCGTGGCTTTTTCGGTGTGGTCGGGGGTCGCAGGGTAGCCGCTTGCCGGACGAATTCC
>JAFMDL010000058.1 GCA_017857255.1 Puniceicoccaceae bacterium
AATCCCGTTAGCCACCCCATTTTACGCAGTAAAATTGCGTGGCGGGATTTGAACCCGCGAGCAAGCGGGTACGACGTAGTGCTTACTAAGCAAAGTTCTCAGTGATCAGCACCTCGGCGGCACTCTGCGCGGTGTAGGTCAGCGCGTGTGCTGCAGGCAGAAGTGCGTTGTCGCCACCTTCGAGCGTGGCGTCGTCGTCCGCTTTAAGTTGGCCGCTGACGATACTCAGAATGCGCGGTGCGCCTGCTGTAAAGATCAAGGTTTCGCCAGCTGCGAGCTGAACTTTACGTAGGTCGAAGACATCACTCTGAGCGAGGATTTGCTCGGCCTCGTTCGATGGCTTGAGGGTCTGAGGTTCGAAGTCGTTGAAGTCGGTGCTTTTGAGCGACTCTATAATATGCAATTCGCGTGGTGTGCCGTTGAGGCCGACGCGGCCCCAATCGTAGACCCGATAAGTGGTATCTGAGTTTTGCTGAATTTCTAGAATCAAATTGCCACCGCCGATCGCGTGGATACGTCCACTCGGAATGAAGATCGATTCACCAGCCTGCACATGCATTGTATGCACAAGTGGCTCGAGGTCATTGTTCTTCAGGCCTGCTTCGAAGTCTTCACGAGTGACGTCATTCTTCAGACCCGCCATCAGTGTCGCATCTGCTGTGGCGTCGACAACATACCAATTCTCGGTCTTTGGTTCACCGCCAAGGGCTGGTG
Organism: Puniceicoccaceae bacterium; assembly: GCA_017857255.1. Lineage (GTDB taxonomy): Bacteria > Verrucomicrobiota > Verrucomicrobiia > Opitutales > Coraliomargaritaceae > Lentimonas. The sequence goes on from JAFMDL010000058.1 coordinate 715, forward strand.
CAATGTCAGCGGGAGGGTGGACCTGCAGGCTTAGCTTCTCTTGGCAGTCGAGCCATTTGACTAAGATCGGAAAGGGGCGTTCTGCAGGCCAGCCTGCACCCATGATGCCCTCGGGGTTTGCCGCGATCAGTTCGCGAATCGTTGCGCCTTGAGCAGTCGTCGACTGTGCTTCGGGCCGATCTACAATTTCCCAGCTCTCGCCGATGACTTTGCCATTGGGTAGGCAACGTCCGAGTTTTCGTTCAAAGTTGGAGCCGCCCCAGACGCGTTCTTGATAGATTGGAGTGAAGAGTATGTGTTTCATGAAAGTATATTAATGATGATCGATTACGATATCGTTGATTGTAGTATGGCCGTATTCGTTGGTACCTAAAATGGCATTGGGCGGAATCACAACGAGTAAACGAGCAGCGTCGGTTGGCAACTTGATTTGAACAGTGCCCTAAGTTAGTTTTGCCCCAGTTGCTTTGTTTGGCATCGCCAGTAGCGTAATAACTCTTTTGGCGTTTGAAAAGAATCCACAAGTCGGCGATGACAAGGGTGCTACGGTACTTTTGTCTGTGCAAGTGCTCTCCAGCTTAAGACAGAGCAGGCGCTTGTTGGCTGGTAGTTCGATGTACTAATTTATTTAGTGATGTAATTATTTGCTAATTTCCTGTTATTACTTTATACAGTAATTAACGTAAGTATATATGATTCTGGCTTTTAGCCTTGCTAATATCTGACAACTGGATTGTCAAAATAGTGTTTTGTTGTGATCAGAGATTATTGTCCATGTGCGCGGCTAGTCCGCAGTTAATTACTGGATCAATCGCTCTTTGATTATAGCTGACATATTGAGAATCAGGAATTGTACTAAAAATGAGAGAAAAAAAACTGAATGGTATTCGATTGATGGCCCAAAAGCTGGGTGTATCGACAGCAACTATTTCTCGTGCATTGAGTCCTGAGACTTCGCATCTTGTCAAAGAAGAGCGCCGTAAAGAGATTTTAGAATTGGCTGATAAGATGCGATATCGTCCGAATCCAGGCGCACGTTTGATTCAGCGCGGTGTCGGCTCTACCATTGGTGTTTTAATTCCTGGTGATGAAGATGTGTTCTTCTCTGAATTTTACGGCCGCTTCTTGGGTGGTATGATACAAGCCACGAAGGATTCAGAATCTGAAGTTCGTATCAATGCACTGACCCACGAAACCGGCAACATTCTTGAAGAGTTGCGCCATATCGGCCTGGGTTGCTCAGGTTTGGTTTATGCTGGATTGCCTCTTTCCACTGATGACATGGATGAAATTTCTAATTATCATAGTCCATTGATTTTATTGAGCTCGGTCATCCCTATTGATTACCCGATAAAGAATGTTAATTGCCACGTTCTCGGAGTCGATAATTACGGTGGCGCAGTAGCGGCTGCAAAATACATTGCTAAACAAGGTCATCAGCGTATCGGCTTGATCGTAGGTCCTGAAGAATCACGAGATTTCTCAGAACGCACCAAAGGTTACCTCAATGGCTTAAAGAAAGCTAAGATCTCAATGCCTGACGATATGATCTTCTCAGCCTCATATGATCAAGAGTCCGGCAGAGCCGGCTGCGAATACTTTATGGGCCAAAAGCAAATGCCCACAGCGTTGATCTGCGCCAGTGACAATATTGCCTTTGGTGCTTTAGATTTCGCCAAGGAACATGGTCTCAAATGCCCTAAAGATGTTTCGATTATCGGATTCGATGATGGTCCGTGGGCGATGGCTTGTACTCCTAAGTTAACCACATTGCGCCAGCCAATGGGGACACTGACGGCGCGTGCAGTTGAGATTCTAATGCAATCAGTCGCTGATCCGGAGGCGGATTACCGTCAACATGTCAATTTGGATACGATCCTCAATATCAGGGACTCGACTCGCTTCGTGGTTAACAAATAAAGCGGCACTCGGTTGCAGGTATATGCTTCAATTTGGTAAACCTTGTTTGACCGACAAGGCCGCTTGTTCACTTAGTAAGTCTATATACGCGTTAGCCCCATCAGGAACTCGCGGTTACCATCAGTACCTTTAATCGGTGAGTCCATAGTGCCGATGAGTTCAGCTCCAGAGAGCTGTTGCAGCGAAAAGGTCTGAATGTTGTGCAAGATACGTTCTTGCACAGAGGCGTCGCGTATAATGCCGCGGCCAGCGTCAACTTCGTGCTTTTCAGCTTCAAACTGTGGTTTAACCAGGGCGATGAGTCGTCCGCCGACTGCGAGAAATTGCCACACTGCGGGCAGTACCTTGGTCAGTGAAATAAAGGAGAGATCCATGACGATGAGCGGATATTCATTGTGCGGTAGATCGCCCAGTTTGAGATGTCGGGCATTAGTTTTTTCAATATTAGTCACGCGTGGATCTTGAATCAATTTGTTGTGCATCTGCGCACGACCTACATCTACACAAGTGGCTGCGCTGCTGCCACGCTGTAAACAGCAATCGGTAAAGCCTCCCGTAGACGCACCGACGTCGAGATGGTGTAGCCCTTGAATGTCGATTTCGAATTGATCGAGGAAGCCTTCAAGTTTTTCACCGCCACGACTGACGAAGCGTGGAGGTGATTCGACTTCAATAGGCGCATCCGCTGGTAGTGTCCGGCCGGGCTTATCGAGTCGGTCAGTGCCGAGCTTAACTTTACCGGCGAGAATCAGTGCCTTTGCGCGTGAGCGCGTATCGACTAATCCTTGGGCGACTAAAAGCTCATCGAGTCGTATTTTTTTAACGTTGGACATATCAAAAGTGCGCTCCGGATCGTGTATCTAATCATGCGCATGTGGCGCTACATTTGTTTGTGACGTAGCTGGTATTGGCACATCGCTGGAGCGAATGTGTAGATCGCGCTGTGGGTAGGGGATCTCAATCTGATTGGTTTTAAAGGAATCCCATATTTCAAGCAGCACCTGACTCTTAACGTTCGCTACCCCGTTGGTAGGGTCGGCGATCCAAAAGCGTAGCTCTAGGTCGATGGAGCTTTCGCCAAAATTAAGCACATGGCAAACTGGTGTTGGCTCGCTGAGTACGCGGTCGACTGATTTGGCTGCTGCGATAATGAGTTGTATGCACTGATGTGGATCAGAGTCGTAGGATACACCAATCGGTATTTTCATGCGCACCAAGTTATTGGTAAAAGTCCAATTAATCACGCGCTGTGTAATTAGGTCTTCATTGGGTATAAGATGTTCGGTGCCGTCGCGTGTAATTACCGACGCGTAGCGAGCCCGTAGGTTGTTAATCCATCCATAGGTACCGTCGATTTCAATCACATCGCCGGGCTTGATGGAGTTGTCCACCAGCAGCAGAATTCCGCTAATAAAGTTAGAGACTACCTTCTGTAGACCGAAGCCTAGACCTAATCCGATTGCCCCACCGAGAACAGTGAGTGCCGATAGATCAACACCCATTGAGCTGAGTGAAATTGCTGTGGCAATGACGATAAAAACAATTCGAATTACCTTAGCGATCAATACTTGAAGTGATGGACTCAGCCTTGGAACCCGCTGTATCTGCGTTTCAAGGATTCTGGCAATGGCGAGAAATAGCCATAAGGTAAAGGCGAATGCGAGTGTTCCAGAGAGGAGGCTCCATGCAGAAATAGTATGTGTGCCGATACTGAAGCTTAAGTCTTGGAAGGTATCAAAACTCTCGTCGACCAGTGAGAGACTGAACATGCCAGTAATAAAATAACAGACACCAGCCGCTGATTTTGCCCAGAACCCAGCGCGTATAAAACTGGTGAGTAGGCCAATCGCGATCCACAGGCCACCCAGATAACTAAAGAAACGGAAGAAGGGCGCGTCGGTTTCTATCAGTCTGCAGAGCTGATTCGCGAGTACCATTGAGCCCCAAAATGCCAGAAAGCTCAGGTTGCGCTTAAGCCATAGTGATGGACGGCTATCAGCGCCGGCCATGGCGTTGGCCTTAGGGCCGAGCAGGTTTGAACTAATTGCAAATAGGGCGATGACGACGAGAAGTTGCCAGAAGTCTTGTGGTTGAAAGGTTCCGTTTGGCACAACGATTAGGCGCCACTGTTCGATGAGTGTCATACTCACCAGCTAAATTAGTAGAAACCGTTGCCGCAATCTTTTTGCAGCAGCAATCCGCTCGGCTCATTTTGCTAACTCAAATCTCTAGGTAATTATATATACGATGCCACCGAGGATGTTGGCCATTTAGCTCTTGGAGATTTGAATGTGACCTGCAAGCTGTGACGACATACTTTATGGAATTAACCACACTGGTATATTTAGAGCCTGAGCTACAAGAGGCTGCGCAGCATTTGGCTGATAGCTTTGCGCTGCCTTGTGTCGATGGTTGCGCAATAGCATCTGCCAAGCCCAAGTGCTTGCAGCGCTTTCTCAAAGAACGATGTCCCGCATCTGCCGGCGGTTTTGTTTTTGTACTAGGCGCTTCAGGCTTGGCTATGAACGCAGTCGGAGATGACTGTAGTATTCGTGCGGACTTCCACGGACCGACAGTGACTTATCGTCGTAAACAGGGCGGTGGCAAGGGGCAGATGATTGCAAAGGCAGTGGGTCTGCGGAGTGGTGTCTCCCCGCGTGTTCTGGATGCTACTGCGGGGCTAGGGGGAGATGCATTTGTCCTCGCTAGCTTGGGTTGCAGCATGACGATGCTTGAACGAGTGCCTGCGGTGCGTGCGTTGCTGCAGGATGGTTTGGTCCAAGCTCGTCGGTTTGTCGATGTGTCTAAGGATTGTGTATTGGCAGAGGTACTGGATCGTATGTCGTTAGTTGAAACTGATGCACTGGATTATATGCAGCAGATTTCTTTGGATGGACGGCCAGATGTCGTGTATCTCGATCCCATGTTTCCGGTCCGTACTAAAAGCGCTCTGGTTAAAAAGGAGATGCGGCTGTTTCACCATTTAGTGGGCGCAGATCTGGACGCCGATGGTTTGCTGGATGCAGCATTATCCTGCGCGCGTTATCGTGTGGTGGTTAAGCGTCCGCGCATAGCGCCGCCATTATCTGGGCGTCCTCCAAGTCATGTGCTTGAGGGTAAGAGTAACCGCTACGATGTATACGCATTAGAGAAACTACCGAAGGGGTTGAATCTGGAAGTATAATAAAGCGGACTGCTTGACTTCCAAGACAGTATTTTTGCAGCTCACTAAGTTTGATAGTGCTGCACTTCAAACCTACCTAGTGTTTGGCTACATCGCCTTGATACCAGCAGCTAGAATTTCAGCCGCGCGCTCGATGTCGCTGCCATTATGTGCAGTGCAGATAAAGCAGGTCTCGTAAGCCGACGGCGGTAAATAAACGCCGTGATCGAGCGCATAGTGAAATAGTTTATTAAACTGCTGTGTTTCGCTTGAAATTGCGTCGTTGTAGTTGCGCACTGGATACTCACTAAAAAAGACTGCAAACATCGAGCCGACTTGCGGCACCTGCAGAGCCATGCCTTTTTCGATGGCAGCGTTGATCAAGGCATCGCGGAGCATGCTTCCCATTTTTTCAAAGGCTGGATACGGATTTTCGCGCTTAAGCTTTTTGAGTGCTGCAATACCAGCTGCCATAGCGAGTGGGTTGCCGCTGAGAGTGCCGGCTTGATAAACCGGACCAAGTGGCGCGATTTGATCCATGATTTCAGCTTTGCCGCCAAATGCGCCAACCGGGAGTCCACCGCCGATGATTTTACCGAGGCAGGTTAGGTCGGGTGTGACGCTGACGCGCTCTTGCACGCCGCCTGGAGCGAGTCGAAAGCCAGTCATGACTTCGTCAAAGATCAGTACCGTGTCATGCTGGTAACACAGATCCCTGAGTAGATTTAGGTAACCTTTGTCAGGGAGTATAAAGCCGCAGTTGGCTGGAAAGGGCTCCACAATCAGAGCCGCGATTTCACCCGAGTGAGTTTCAAAGGCGGAGCGGATCGCGTCGGCATCATTGTATTCCACGACAATCGTCTCAGCGGCGAAACTGGCTGGGATACCTGCGCTGTCGGGGTTGCCTAGGGTGAGTGCGCCGGAGCCTGCTTTGACTAGTAGCGAATCGACATGGCCATGAAAACAGCCCGCGAATTTGATGATTTTGTCGCGCTTGGTATAGCCTCGGGCGAGACGGATGGCGGACATGGTGGCTTCGGTGCCACTGTTACACATGCGTACTTTTTCGATCGATGGGACCATCTCGACGATCAGTTCGGCCATCTCGACTTCATAAGGATTGGGTGTCCCAAAGCTGGTGCCTTTCTCAAGTGCTTGGCTGATCGCTGCACGTACGTCTGGATCGTTGTGCCCATGGATCGCAGGGCCCCAGGTGCAGACAAAGTCGATCAGGTCTTTGCCATCGGCCGTATGCAGGTGTGCGCCTTCAGCGCGTTCGGTAAAGAACGGTGCGCCGCCAACTGAGCGAAAGGCGCGCACTGGCGAGTTCACCCCGCCTGGGATGAGTTGCTTGGCGCGTTCAAATAACTGCGTTGAGCGTTGAGAGTGCTTCGATGAGTGCTGCTGACTGTCCATAGTGCGTATTTACAACACTCATCTAGCAACTTTCAACCAGCAACGCAACTAGCTGACGTATTTCTGTACGATTGGGATACGGCGGCCGACACCAAAGGCGAGGGGGGTGGTCTTGAGTCCTGGAGCCGCTTGTTTGCGCTTATACTCATTGAGGTCGACTTTGAGGATGATGTCGCGCACCACAGCTTCTTCATATCCGCGTTCGATTATTTCGGCAGAGGAGAGGCCCTCTTCGACGTACAGTCGCAGGATGCCGTCGAGTACCGGATACGGAGGGAGCGAGTCTTCGTCTTTTTGGTCAGGGCGTAATTCCGCAGAGGGTGGCTTTTCAATGGTATTGACGGGGATACGTTCCTGTTCTCGGTTGATGTAGCGAGCCAGTGCGTAGACTTTCATCTTCGGCAAGTCAGAGATCACTGCTAGTCCGCCACACATGTCGCCATATAAGGTGCAATATCCGACTGAGATTTCACTCTTGTTGCCAGTAGTTAACAGCAGTGCGCCAAATTTGTTAGACATCGCCATCAGTAACATTCCGCGTGCGCGCGCTTGTATATTTTCTTCCGTTACGTCTGCGGCATAATTTGCAAACAGCGGGCCGAGTGCGGTATCCGCGGCGCTGACCGTATCTGCAATTGGGACTTCATGATATTCCATGCCGAGATTGTTGGCCAGTGCAGCGGCGTCGTCGCGACTGTGCTGACTCGAAATGGCCGAAGGTAGGGCGATACCAACTACGTTTTCAGGGCCGAAGGCATCGGCGGCAATCGCGGCGACCACTGCCGAGTCGATGCCCCCGCTGAGCCCAATCAGGCCTTTTTTGAAGCCGCTTTTATGCGCATAATCTCGGAGACCAAGCACCAGTGCATCGTAAGTGGCTGCATTGCCCTTCAGGTTAAAGTGTTTGGATACCACCGGGCTCGCAGTACTGCTGAGATCGACGACACAGTTTTCGCTGCGAAAAGCACTGAGGCCTGCAATTAAGCCGCGCTCTGGATGGGCGACGAGGCTGCCTCCATCAAAGATAAGTTCATCGTTACCGCCAACTGAATTACAGTATACGGCAGGGCAGTTACAGCGATCTGCAGCGAACTGTAGTAGCGGTTCGCGGGCTTCGTTTTTACCCTCATGCCAGGGACTAGCTGAAAGGTTGAGAATCAGGTCTACTCCCTGTTCGGCAAAGCTGGTGAGTGGATCGACATTGTAGCGGCGCTTTGTTGGCACGGAGGGTGCCGTCCAGATGTCTTCGCAAATCGAGATGCCGATACGTTGGCCGTTCCAGTCATGGATCACTGGAGCGAGGGCGGGTTGAAAATAGCGGTCTTCGTCGAATACGTCGTAGCTGGGCAGTAGGCACTTACGGGCAGTAAATTGCACGCGGCCCGCTTCGCACCAAGCCGCTGAGTTGAAGAATGGGCGGCCTGCTTCATTCGGGTCACGGGCCTCAACAGTACCAATGATGGCAGGGACTTCGTGGATCTCCGCTGCGATTGCATGGAGAGTCTGCTCAACGTCACTGGCGAAGCGGCTTTTAAATAGCAGGTCGCGGGGAGGGTAGCCACAGACTGCAAGTTCGGGAAAGAGTACGAGCTCTGCGCCTTGGGCTACGAGCGCCTTATAAGCATTCAGAATGAGTTGTTGATTGTTAACTAAGTCTCCAACCGTGGTGTTGATTTGGGCAATTCCGATTTTCATGCTGTGCAGTATGGCCAAGGTTGCGCTTGCTGCAAAAGGAACTTACAGCTGATGACGCATCGATGGGATGCTGCGACTATTTTCCGTTGTGTGCAGAACTCAAGCCTTTCAGCCTAAAAAGATCAATGGCACCGTGTAAATGGGTATCGATTCGTGGTTTCTCAAACAGTGCCTATGCCAACTGCCGGATTGAGGTTCAGCGCAGTGCCAAGTTTTTTGCGGATCGATTGTGTGCCTCAGGGATTGATCTTTTCTGCATAAGGCTAAATTTTGCTAAGCAACCTTACCTACCATGAACGACTCTACACCCCAACCACACGCACTTATCCTCGCTTCGGCATCACCGCGCCGCAGTGAACTGCTCGAGCGCATCGGCCTACAGTTTCAAATCTGTCCAGCCGATGTAGAGGAGTATAACAAGCCGGATGATGGACCTGCGCAGATGGTCGTACATAACGCTGGACTCAAGGCGGATGCTCTGACGACCGAATTTCCGGATGGGCTAATCTTGGGTTCCGATACCACTGTCGCTCTGGATGGCTGCGTGCTGAATAAGCCAGTCGATATGGACGCCGCACGGGCAATGTTACGGCGGCTTTCGGGTCGTCAGCATACGGTCTATACCGCGGTGTCTCTGCGCTGGTTGCACGGCCAATTTCGGGATGATTTTGTGGAGGCGAGTCAAGTGCGCTTTAAGTCATTGGACGATGCTGCGATTGAGGCCTATTTTAAGTTGGTTGATCCGCTGGATAAGGCTGGCGCGTATGGGATACAAGCCGGCCGCGAACAGATCATTGAGGGTGTCGATGGCTCGGTGGAGAATGTCATGGGACTACCGATTCAGGCATTACAAGCGCGTTTGTTGGAACATGGTTTTGATTTTAGCGTCCAAAGCTGATTGATTGGTAATACTTTGATGCAACAAGCAACAGGACTGCGGGTGACGAATCCGTTTGAAAGCGCACGGCGCACGCAGCAGCAGGTCTCATTGGTTGCGTTGCTCGTGGCGCTGTTGTTTCATGTTGGGATACTGCTGGTATTACCTGATGAGCTGTTATTGTCTGACAGTGCGGCTGTTGCGTTGTATGATGAGCCACTCGAGGTCGAGATCGTGCCAATGGAATCCATCCTGCCGGATGAGTTGAAGTTCGTGGAGGCGAATCCTGAAGCGCCTGAGAATGAGCCGGATCGCAAAGATCAATATTCCTATCGCGCACAGCAAGCGGCGGATGAGCAACTCAATGCTGCTTTGCTGGAAGCACCTAATGTTGATGGCGAGGAGGATTCGCAGAAGATCATTCAGGGCGCGCAGTCGCAAGCGGTGCCCATGGCACCTGGTGTTTATGCTCCAGCAGCACAGTTGGGCGAAGGTGGCGGTACTGAGGGTGGTCTGCCCGGGGCGGCTGTAACGCTGCCGTCTGTGCAGCCATTGCCTGCTCCAGATTTTATTCAGCAACAGCCCTTGGTCGAGGATGGGCCGGGTAGTAGCCTTGAGGCAGTGGGGGTCGGCAAGGAAATCGTTGAGCAGCCGGACTCCGAAGCGCCAATACATTTGTATCAGCCGCAACCAACAGCACAGAAAGCACCGGACGCAGTCGGCGAGGGCAATGGCGGCATGCCCGATGTCAAACCTATGCCACGCGCCCGGCCAACGCTTTCGCCGGATCTGGTCCATGGCCCATTGATGCGCTCGGAGGGCGGTACAAATCGACGTGGATCGCTCGCCATTGATGCGACGTTCAGTGAATTCGGCGAATATGAGCAACAGTTTTACACAGCACTGCAAGCGGGCTGGTACCAAGAGATCGATTTTTTTCAGCCGATTGATACATCCGTGCGGGTGGTAGTGGGCTTTAGAATCACCGCGGATGGGGTGATTCACGATGTCGAGGTGCTGCACACAACAGCTGGTAGCATCGCTACCTTGATTTGCCAGACGGCACTAACCAAGCGCTCGCCATTTAGGCCATGGACTCGAGAGATGGTTCAAGTTTTTGGCGAGGAGCGGATGCTGCAGGTAGTGTTTCATTACCGTTGATCACAAACGAATGATGTCATCGGGCTGGAAAATTATTGTCCTGAATAGTATCAGAGTTATGTTACTGCTTTCCCATTTGATGATCGACTACCCACAATGACCAACGTGACAGATTTACCGCTCGGCCCCGGAGTGCGCCTAATTAATTCAAACCAGCATGGGATTGTGGCTTTGGATAAACCAGCAGGGGTCATGTCACACCCGAATAAGAATGAGGATATTAAACGCTCATTGCTCAATGCTGGTTACGATTATGATGGTGAGCTATTTCGCTGGAAAGAGGGCGATGTCGAGCATCAGGCATGGCTGATTAATCGCCTGGATTCGCCCACTTCGGGAGTGATTCTGCTGGCATTGAATGAGTCCATTAATGACACGATCAAGCAATTATTTGCCACGCATAAGGTAGCCAAGACTTACTATGCCTTGGTTAAACATGCGCCTGCTAAGCCGTCTGGGTCATGGAGTGATACACTGAGTCGAGACGTCTATCGTGTCAAAAAATTGATCAAAGGCGGGCATCGTATTCAAGCCAAGACACGCTATCAATTGGTTAAAGCACCGAAGGGGGGCCTTCCAGTCGCCCTGATCCGCTTGCAGCCATTGACTGGGCGCACGCATCAGTTGCGCGTTCAATGTAAGAACCATCGCCATCCGATCGTGGGTGATCGGACGTACGGTGATTTTAGTTTTAATAAGGATGTCGTTAGTCAAATCAGTGAGAAGCGAATGATGCTGCATTCGGGGGAGACATCGATTCGTTATGCGTACCAAGGTAAGATGCATCACTTTGAAGCTAAGTCAGATTTACCAGAGGCCTTTGAGTCAGTGATGCGCTTTCGTCCAGGTCTGAATACCGCGAAGTCGTTAGCAAAAACTGGGCCGCGGCGAGTATCCAAAACTGCGGTGGCAGGGCGACGCTTCCGTCGGTAAGGGCTCTGTGTGGGACGGTGCTATTTAAATAGCTCTGACTGTTCGGTAAATGTCTAATTCAATGCCTTTTAGAACCACGGATGGACACCGATGAACACGGATTTAATAGTT
>JAFMDL010000059.1 GCA_017857255.1 Puniceicoccaceae bacterium
TAATTCATAATAACTACGAATACACCAAAACGCTCGCCAGTATCGCCATCGAGAAAGGCATCCGCTTTGTATACGCCTCCAGTGCCGCCACCTACGGTGACGGCAGTCAAGGTATGGACGATACGCTGGAAGACCTACATACGCTCACTCCACTCAACATGTATGGCTATTCCAAGCACATGTTTGACTGCTATGCGCAGCGCATGGGCTGGGACCAACACATCGTTGGGCTCAAATATTACAATGTTTTCGGCCCCAACGAAGCGCATAAAGACGATATGCGCAGCCTTGTAGCAAAGTCCTATGAGCAGATCCAAGCCACCGGCGAGATCGGACTCTTTAAGAGTTACCACCCCGACTACACCGACGGCAACCAGATGCGCGATTTTCTTTATGTGAAAGACGCCGTCGCCATGACGATTCACCTCGCCAACACGCCCACTGCCAATGGTCTGTTCAACCTTGGCAGCGGCCAAGCCAATACCTGGAACACACTCGCCACCGCAATTTTTGCCGCGCTCGACCTCGAGCCAGATATCAACTACATCGACATGCCCGAGCAATTAAAGGGCAAATACCAATACTACACCTGTGCAGACACAGCTAAACTGCGCAGCACCGGCTATACCAACAAAGGCTACACGCTGCAGGATGCGGTCAAAGACTACGTACAGAACTACCTAATCACTGGCAAACAACTCGGACAGTAGAAGAGAGCTTAGATGGGAGACTTGAGACCTGAAATTGGAGAGAGCTGAAACTTGACGAAGCGCGACTAGCGCGAAGATGATAAATCGGAACGATTTGCCCGGAACGTAGTGGAGGGTGAGTGAAGCGGGTGCCCTTTGGGCAGCAGAAAGAACAAACCTGAGCGAGATTGACACAGGCCAGAATTTTGGCCATATTTTACACCATGGAACTAAACGTAGCCGAAGCCAAAGACCAATTCAGTCGCTGCCTCGCCAAAGCGCAGGCGGGTGAAACGGTGATTGTGCGCAAACACGGCAAAGCCATTGCTCAGATCACAGGCATTCCAGATAAGCCCAAGAATCAAATTCAGTTTGATTCTGCACCAGGCTCAGTTCAGGTATTCTGTGATCTGACTGAACCAGCCATTCCTGAAGAGGACTGGGACTGCTTAAAATGAAGGGCCTCTTGCTCGACACCTGTGCGCTGATCTGGCTGGTCTCGGAATCAAAACGTTTCTCCCCTAAACAACGAACTGCTTTGGAACGATCTTCTCAGGTTTATGTCTCAGCAGTGACTTGTGCCGAACTTGCTTGCTTGACTGACCGTGGGCGCATCGACCTCGGTCAGCATTGGAAGAACTGGTTCGACCAATATACGACACAAAACGGCATTGAAATTCTGGCGATCGACTACCCAACAATTTGTGAAGCTTATAGCCTACCAGGTGAATTCCATAAAGACCCCTGCGATCGTATCATTGCGGCCACCGCTAGAATTTCCGATTTATCTTTGCTCACTGATGATCGAAAGCTACTCACATATCCCTTCATCAACACCATCGAATAGAAAAAGCAGTGCTCTTACCGAACCCCAAATTGCTCACACTCGAGCAAGCCATCGAAACGCGCAAAACACTGCGTACGGCAGGCAAGTCCATGGTTATGACCAATGGTTGCTTCGATCTGCTGCACGTTGGACACCTTTCCTACCTGCAAGCATCACGCAAACTCGGCGACCAGCTCTGGGTCCTAATCAACAGTGATGAAAGTGTCCGTTCGCTGAAAGGGCCAACGCGCCCCATCCAATCTGAAATCGAACGTGCCTACTGTCTCGCCGCACTCAGCTGCGTCGACCATGTCGTCATCTTTAACAGTCCACGCCTTGTTGATGAAATCGAGCAACTTCAGCCCGACATTTACACCAAAGCCGGCGACTACACCATCGATACACTCTATCAACCGGAGCGTCAGGCCTTCGACAATGCAGGCACTCAGATTAAGTTTCTCCCTTTTCTTGAAGGCTTCAGCACCACTAAGATGATCGCCAAAATCATCAAAGCTGGCGGTGTATAAATATTAGCAACGCCTAACCTACAACCAGTAACTCTCTACCACATGTCACTCGTTCAAACAGACTACGACACACTCAAAATGTGCCTCGACAAGTTCGCCGCGCAACTCGCCACCGTCGAAGCGACTGGTAAAATGATCGTCGAGCGCTTGCGCCAGGGCAAAACCATCTTCGCCTGCGGCAATGGTGGCAGCGCGACCGACTCGATGCACCTCTGTGAAGAGCTCGTCGGACGCTACCGAGGCAATCGACGCCCGCTCCCCGCCGTCTCGCTCAACACCGACACATCGGTACTCACCTGCATTAGCAACGACTACGGCTTCGATGAAATCTTCTCTCGCCAAATCGAAGCCCTCGGCAAGGCGGACGACATTCTGGTCGGCTTCTCCACCAGCGGTAATTCTGAAAATGTCGCCCGCGCCTTCAGAGCCGCGAAACTGAACGGTGTGACCACCATTTTACTCGCTGGCAAAGACGGCGGAAAGATCAAAGCCATCGCCGACCACAGCATCGTCGTCGAGAGCGACAACACCGCTCGCATTCAAGAGCTGCACACTTTCATCCTACACGCTTGGCTCGAACTGGTCGAAAACCAAGATTGGACCCACTAAACCTCGCCCATCATTCACCCCAATAAACACGTGGATATAGCCAACTTACTTAACAAATTCGCCAAGCTGCGCATCGTCGTGATCGGAGACATCATGCTCGACCACTACATCATGGGCGATGCCACGCGGATCTCCCCTGAAGCGCCAGTGCCAGTGGTCTCTGTGGCACGCGACACCTACGTACCTGGCGGCGCGGCCAATGTGGCCAACAACTTCGCTGGCCTCGGCGTGCCAACCAACCTGATTGGCTCCTATACCAACGACCCCGAAAGTGTACTCCTTAACGAAGTGCTCAGCGATCGTGGAATTCAACTCTCTCCCATTGGCCAAAAAGAAGGTGCCACGACCATCCTGAAAACCCGTGTCATCGTGCAACGGCAACAGCTTTGCCGTATCGACCGGGAAGCCAAGCCAGCTGCCTACGCACTCGACCACTTGTTAGGTAGTCCACAGTTCCTCGAACTCATTACCAACGCAGATGCCATCCTCTTTTCGGACTATGCCAAAGGCGTGGTCAATGATTCCCTGCTTAATGCAGTACGCACACATGTCACCAGCCTACCCAAGCAGCCACTACTCATTGTCGATCCTAAGCCGAAGCGCCACCTCGACCTACACGGCATGTCACTCATGACCCCCAACCGCGCCGAAGCGCTGCAGATGGCAGGCTTTGATAGCAGCTCGGATGCCGACTTTGACGACGAAGCTGTCAGTTCAATCATTTTCAAAAAATATAATCCACAGAAACTGGTCATCACGCTCGGCGCCGAAGGTATGCTCCTCGGAGAGAACGGCAAAATCATCGGCCGCATCGCCACCGACGCCCGCGAAGTGTTCGACGTCTCTGGCGCAGGCGATACCGTAATCTCGGTGCTCACCGCCGCCCTCGCCGCAGGTGAATCGCTCGAAGATGCCGCCACCTTAGCCAACCGCGCAGCCGGCGTCGTGGTCAGCCATCTCGGCACCGCACCAATTAGCGCTGAAGAATTGCTCAACGCATAATCATTCATTAGCCAACACTCATTCGCTATTAGTCATTTCAATCTCATGTCAGATCCAATTGCAGTCCCACTTCTCGACCTATAAAGTCGGCCGGCTCCAAGACCTCCATCGTGCCTTACGTCGTTGACGTTTGAGAAACTTACCGGCCATCTCGATCTTTGCTCCGCCACGAGGGCCCGACTGGTCGAGCGCTCGCATCGCCTCGGTATAGTTAAGCACAAACTGCTCACGTGAGCGCACTCGCGCGGGGCTGGTGTGCTCAGTATCAAAGCCTACTGTTGGATTCGTGTTAATCTCATAAAACTGAGGCTGCCCTTGATAACGCCCGATATCAACACGACCGTATTCGATCTTCGCAATGTCAAATACCTGCCGCAAAATGGCCTCATAAGGCACAGAATTAATCGCAGCCAGCTCCGCTTCGTAACGAGCTTCTGGAGCCACACCAGACTCTCCATATTTCACGATCCAATTGCGCTCATGCACTGCGGTATCTACAAAGAATCGGTCACCAATTCGATAGCACGCCTGCTTCCTGTAAAGATCATCCTCCATTGGCTCAGCCGCAAATTCAACCGCGATCGTATTCGAATAAGGCACCCCATTCGACTCGGCCTCGGCCAAGCTGGCCTCCAAGGCCTCCTTGGAATCGAGCAAATCAGAGAGCATACCATCATGAAACGAATCACGACGCACAAACACCGGATACCGGGTCGGCCATTCTCCAAGACTGGGGCGATACGCATTAAACGAATTCATCCCAGCGAGATACAACCTGCGTAACAATTCATAGCGGCAAGCCACCTGAGCAGGATCATTCAGCACCTGAGCGCCTCTATTACGTAAATTCCGATACACGCAGGATGCCAGCTCCAACTCCCACTGACTCAGTCGGTCGAAGTCCGTAAAAACATACGTCGCACACGGCAAAGACTTCGCCGCAAACACTTCATCGTAACTAAGACATATTAACAGCTTCTTCCGACTCGGAGACTTCACTGTATATGTATGCTCCCAGCGGCTGACGTAGATAATCATTAACTTCACTCAGCAGCAGCAACCTCACCTTGACAAGCCCCGAAAAAGAGAAGACTACTAGAGGTCATGACTACTACCAATAAAACCACTAAACTCGACCCATCCAAACTACTCGGCTATACTTCATCCGCTAAAGTCGGAGACAAAGGACCGCAAGGCAAAAACGGCCCCCAGCTCCAAGCAAAAGTCGGTGTGAAAGTCGGCCAAAAACCAGTGTAACCAGAATCAACCTCCCCAAAAAACCTGCACTAGACGTGCAGGTTTTTTTATACATATTTATAAATACAAATGACAACCCCACTCTCTTTTTACCCCTCCGAAAGCATTGCTCGAAAGTTTGATCAAACCACACGTGAGCGACTGGCAGACAGCCTCACTTACTTGGCAGACGTGTGCTCCGAGGCCATTGAACTGCCACCACTCAAACTGGATCAAGCATTAGACAGGATTCGGACCCAATCAATACTCCCCGAAACACTCGCCGCTTACTACGAACTCGTGGATGCGATTCAAAATGACGACTTCGACTTAGCAGAGTCATTGTTTCAAGAAATACTTGAATCGAAGCCTGCCGGAGAGGCACTCGAAGTCATCCCCTTCCGTTCCCCCGACACAGATCGACGCTCCAAACGCTACTTAAATCAAGTCGATACCGACCCCCAAAAACCGTTCAACATATTCCCAGCATCTCAAGACGATTTCGATAGAGCCGAACAACTCATCAACGAAGCACTCGACCTACTTGAAACCGAGAGCCCTGACCTTTTTGCAGAAATCAAGGCGCTCCTCAAGCGCGTCATGCTCGGCAGTGGCCCAACTGAAAAAGGGCTACACACCTTTGATGGAGCTTCAGCTCCCGGCCTCTGGGGAGCAATTGTCCTAAATGCGATCGAACCCAAGGATGCGGTGGATATGGCGCAAACCCTCGCCCACGAAAGTTGCCACAATCTGCTATTCGGCTACTGCATTGATGATCGACTCGTCAACAATTCCGACGAGGAGCGTCACGGGTCACCCTTGAGAATCGACCCTCGACCGCTCGATGGCATCTACCATGCCACCTTTGTTCTAGCTCGAATGCATTACGCCGTCGCGACGATCGCACTCAGCCCAACACTCTCCCCAGAGTTAAAGCAAAAAGCACAACAAGAAATGGAGCAGCGAAAAATAGGTTTTTACGACGGACTATCCACCTTAAAGAACCACGCAAACTTCACTCAACAAGGCAAATCACTCATCGACGCAGCAGAAGCTTACATGAATGATGCCGTTACAAATCTGCCTCAGACGAGCGCATGAAAACAACACCAGTCATTTTCATCATTTTCAATCGGCCCGACCTCACGAAAAAAGTTTTTGCTGAAATCCGCGCCGCTCAGCCCAGACAGTTATACGTCATCGCAGATGGGCCGAAGACTGAAAACGCCCAAGATCGCGCCGCTTGCGAGGACGCGCGAGCGGTCATTCAAGTCGACTGGGAGTGCGAAGTGACGTTGGACTACAGTGACGTGAACCTAGGCTGTCAAAAGCGGGTGCATTCCGGCATCAGCAAAGCATTCGAGCACGTTGATCGCGCCATCATTTTAGAAGATGACTGTCTTCCGCATCCAAGTCTCTTCTCATTCTTTGGCGCGATGCTAGAGCGCTACAAAGACGCCGACGAAGTGGTGCATATCTGCGGATCAAACTTCGTCCGCCCCGACAAATTCAGCAATTCCTATGCCTTCACTCAACATGCAAATCCTTGGGGATGGGCGACATGGAAACGAGCATGGCAACAGATCGACTTAAAGATGACTGATTACTTTAACCAGATAGAGACAATCGAACGCCAAATCCAGATCAGTCCCAGGGCATCCGAGAAATTAGCAAAAAGACTGAAAAAAGTGCACACTGGAGATGTTTGCTCTTGGGCCTACCCTTGGCTCGCAACCATTCTCGCGAAAAACGGGCTTAGCATCACACCGAAAAAGAATCTAGTGGCGAATATCGGCTTTGATGACCGCAGCACACACACGGCAAATCCGAATTCATTCTTTGCCAATAATCCGACTAGCGAAATGACTGAAGACCTCTCACATCCCGAGGCAATTAAGATCGACCCGCTCATTCAAAAAGAGGTCTTTGACCTCTTTTTTGGAGGGACATACCGAAAAAGGGGCATTCGCGCTTGGCCTGAAAAAATCAAACGAGCACTTCGAAAGCTCCAAACTTAAGCAAAACAAAGCAACATCAAGCTAGACTATTTGGCCGATCCCGAGAACATAATGCTCAAATATGAGCACTCTTTCCATCGCAGTCCCACTTCTCGACCTAAAACCACAGTATCTTGCACTCAAGCCAGAGCTAGATGCGGCAGTGGCCGACGTCATTGCGTCCCAATATTTCATCCTCGGGCCGACAGTTGAAAAGTTCGAAACAGCCTGCGCTGGCTATTGCAATACCCAACACGCTATTGGCGTCTCCTCTGGCACGGATGCTCTGATCGTCGCCATGATGGCGATGGGCATTGGCGAAGGCGATGAAGTCATCACCTCCCCGTACACCTTCTTCGGTACAGCAGGGTCGATTACGCGGCTCGGTGCTAAGCCGGTTTTTGTCGATATTGAGCCCGACTCCTTCAACATTGACGTGAGTAAAATCGCGGCAGCCATCACCGACAAAACTCGCGTCATCGCACCTGTGCATCTGTTTGGGCAAATGGCTGACATGCGCGCCATCAATCGACTCGCTCGCGAGCACGACCTCTTGGTGATCGAAGACGCCGCACAAGCGATTGGTGCACGGCAAAATGATCGGCCCGCCTGCTCCTTCGGGCACATGGGCTGCCTGTCCTTTTTCCCCACCAAAAACCTTGGTGGCTTCGGCGACAGCGGCATGGTCGTGACTGACGATGCTGAATATGCGAACATTTGCCGACAGCTACGCAACCACGGCATGGAACCTAAATATTTCCACGCTCGTGTCGGCGGCAACTTCCGCCTCGATGCACTGCAAGCCGCCGTGCTCGACGTCAAACTGCCGCATCTGAACAACTGGCACGAGCGACGCCGCGCAAATGCGGCACTCTACCACAAGCTCGCCAGTGAAGCCGGCATCAGCCGCGATATCAGCTTACTCGATTCAGGCGACCTGCAAAACGGCATCATCCTGCCCACCGAAAAAGACGGCAACTATCATATTTATAACCAGTTCGTCATTTACTCCGATCAGCGTGATGCACTGATCGACCATTTGCGCGCCAACAACGTCGGCTGTGAGATCTACTATCCACTGGCCCTGCACGAGCAAGAGTGCTTCCGTTTACTCGGCTACAAACGGGGCGACTTCCCGAACTCCGAGCGCGCCGCAGCGATGAGCCTGGCCTTGCCGATCTTCCCCGATCTGGCACCCGAGCAGATCACTCGCGTGGTCGAAGTCATCACCGATTTCTTCGCGTAACCAACCGCAAGCGCGCATTTGACAATCATTAGTCTACTACTAGTCTAATTATATGACTACTATCAAACTCAGCGAAGCCAAAGCACATCTCGGTCGCTATGCTCACCAAGCAGCTCAAGGGCATCAATTCATCATCGCCGATCGCAATAAGCCCGTCGCAGTGATCGGTCCAGCACCGCAACCCGACATTGGCATTCGCCCGAAAATCGGCCTCATGTCTGGAAAAGCCACGATCCCGGACGATTTTGATGCGCCCCTCAAAAGTTTCGAAAACGACTTCTACGGCGAATGAGACATCTGCTACTCGACACCCATGTGTTCCTCTGGAGCCAGTTCGCGCCGAGCAAACTCTCGCCCAAGCTGGCAGAACTGTTCGCTGCGGAAGATGTGTGCTGGCATCTCAACCAAATTTCCGTGCTTGAAATCCAGATCAAATACGATCTCGGCAAATTGGAGCTACCGGAGACACCTCAAAAGTTTCTACCAGGTCTGATTCAAGATTCAGGCTTGAACTTTCATCCTCTTGAAAACAAAGCGATTTACATGCTCGGCAAATTACCACAACTACACCGAGACCCCTTTGACCGACTACTAATTGCCTCCGCGCTGGTCAAAGGCTGGGAAATCGCCACAGTGGACCCAGTCTTCGATCAATATCCGGTGCAAATCGTGACCTAGCTTCAGTCAAATCACTTTAAACTCAGCACGCTCCAACTCATGTTCCTAAAACGCTTCGGCCCTTACTTCAGCTACCTAAAGCCTGTCCGCAAACAGTTCGCTCTGGGCCTCGGCTTCGGGCTCATTTCAGCTGCGGCGTCCGGCGCCGGGCTACCGTTTATTATTCAATATCTGGTGCCGCTGGTCACCAGCGACGATAAACCGCAAGGAATGGCGCTGATCCTCCTACTTTCATCAATTCCACTGGCCTTCTCTTTACGTGCACTCGGCGGATTCCTCAATGCCTACTTCATGGCTTATGCCGGCATGCATGTGCTGGAACGGTTACGCTGTATGGTATTTGAGAAGATACAATTTCTACCCGTGGCGTTCTTCCATAAAAACAATGTTGGCGACTTGATGAGTCGCGTGATGGGTGACACTGGGCAGCTACAAACTGCCCTGGTTAAAGTAGTCAACAGCTTAGTCAAAGAGCCAGCCACCCTAGTCAGTGCAGTCGGGTTTCTGATCTACCTAACGATCAGTGAATCCGAGGTCGCGTTCATGCTCATTGCACTGGCCACGGTCCCAGCCTGCGTATTACCAATTCGGGCCATTGGCTCACGTATCCTTAAAAAAGCCAAACTAGCACAAAACCAAGCGGGTGAACTCAATAACGTGCTCAACGAAAACCTCTCGGCCGTGCGCGAAGTCCGTGCCTATAGCCTCGAAACACGCGAGATCAATCGCTTCTCTGCCGCGGCTCGTAAACTATTCAAGCTAACCCTCAAAACAGTCAAATACGACAAGGCACTCTCGCCTTTAATTGAGCTGACCACCGCTTTTGCACTCTGCTTCTCTCTCTACGTCGCCGTCCAAAAAGACATTCAACCCGAAATCATCGCTTCGATCCTCACCGCACTTTACATGTGCTACGAGCCGATCAAAAAACTCGGCGGTGTGTCCAACACGATTCGCAAAGCTCAGGCATCACTGGATCGTTTAGAATATGTGTTACACTCCGTGGATACGGTCCCGGAAGCAGCGAATCCTAAATCGTTTCAATCAGTTGCTGGCGAAATTGAGTTTAATAACGTCACCTTTTCCTATGACGATGAGGTCGCACTTAAAAGTGTGAATGTCATGATCAAACCAAGCCAAGTGATCGCTCTCGTCGGTCCCAGCGGTGCCGGCAAGACCACCTTTGCCAATCTTGTGCCACGTTTCTATGATGCTGTCGAAGGGAACGTCAGCATTGATGGTATCGATGTACGCGAACTAGATAAGCACGAACTGCGTGCACAGATCGCACTCGTCTCACAGGAGTCTCTCTTGTTTAGCGATACCATAGCCAACAACATCCGCCTCGGCAAACCGGAGGCCACACTCGAAGAGATAAAACGAGCAGCCCGCATGGCCAACGCACACGACTTCATCGAAGCCTTCCAAGACGGCTACGACACGCTCGTTGGTGAGCGCGGCTCACGCCTCTCTGGTGGTCAGCGCCAACGCATCGCTATCGCTCGCGCTCTCCTCAAGGACGCACCCATCATCATCCTCGACGAACCCACCTCAGCACTCGACGCCGAGAGCGAGCACAACATCCAAGCCGCGCTCGAGACCCTAGCTAAAGGCCGCACCGTGCTGATTATTGCGCACCGCTTTAGCACCATTCAACACGCAGATAGCATCTTCGTCTTTGAGGACGGACACATTATCGCACAAGGCCCACACAGGGAACTTTATCAAAGCAACGAACTCTATACGAGTCTCTACGACAAGCAGGCCAAAACCACGCAGTCTGATCATACATAATTCACTACAATCGAACAACCCTCATGAAGCTACTCCGCAAGCCCCTCCTACGCATACTGACCACAGCGCTACTTGTCATCGCATTTACTGGTTGCAGCAGCACCAAGACAGAGAATGGCGTCACCGTAGAAAAAAGCGGCAACCCATTGAAATTCTGGTAGACCAAGTCGAACCAGTTTAATATCTGCGAGAGGCGTGCAGGAGCTGCGTCTAGGAAACCGTCAGGCCAACATTATCAGTAGCCAGTCGATAGACACGACTACGCACCCCGTTACCCTTGTAGACTTCCTGCATCGCGTCTCCGACTTTGAGTGCATTCGCTTGGTCGGTCACACATAACACCGTCGAGCCACTACCGCTGAGCCATCCAGTATAAGCACCAGCGTGACAACCTGCCTCAATGCTTTCGCAGGCAAATGGATTGAGTAACTCACGGTACGGTTGATGGATATAATCATTCACCGCGTCATGCAGACGAGTGAACTCCCCTGAAACCAGTACACCGACTAAAAATGCCAAACTGTTTGCACTTCGCACCACATCATCAAACGGGATACTATCTGGTAGTACGCGGCGAGAATCTGCCGTGAGGACTTCATACGCAGGAGATACTGCAACAAATACTAACGAATCAGGTAGCTTAAAACGGACATGCTCACGATATGCAAACGTCGCCGGATCTGTACGAGCGATACAAAAGCCTCCAGCAAACACCCCGCACGCATTATCTGGCGCATTGTCCAATTTTGTCGTTAGCCGTATCATCGCCTCTGTATCCAGCGGTTGGCCGCACAAGGCATTTAAGCCAGCGACGATACTTGCGCGCACTGTCGAGCTGGACCCCAATCCACGCGTCGCAGGCACGTCTCCCCAGATCTCATAATCAAAACCACTCACCTCGATTCCAGCAGCATTCGCAAACGCACGCGCCGCCGTCTCTACCATGAGCTGAGTTTCCTTTGAGCCATCACCTACACTGTGAATCGCAGCATCCTTACGAATGGTCACGCGCACAAAATTGTACAGCGTCAGTGCAATACTCAAGGTATCAAAGCCAGGCCCACAATTCGAGGTGCTAGCTGGGGCTTGTACAAGTACAGATTGCTGGGACATCGTTGATAATCTTTCTATTTATGACGGCGCATCTCACGCTCAGCCTCACGCATGGTGATCTTTTTCTTTAAGCTCTCACGTTTATCAAAGAGTTTCTTACCTGTGCACAGTGCGATCTCAATTTTGATCAACCCATGCTTCACATACATCCGCAATGGGATCAGCGACTTGCCGCC